>CAIOTH010000038.1 GCA_903861145.1 uncultured Bacteroidota bacterium
AGGGCCCGGTAATTTATAAGTCGAAGCGTGTGGGCCAGTTCTACAAAATTTTCGACCTCATTAAGTTCAGAACCATGAGCCAGGATGCTGATAAGAACACTGACTTAATGAAAAAGCTGAACCAGTATGACACCACCGATGCAAAAGTTGAAGGCAGCGAAGACTGCCCATTTTGCCGTATGGCTGGCCATCTTTGCTCACCGGTGCTTATCAGCGATAAGGGAGAAGTTTGCGAGAATTTCTATTTTTTAAGGAAAGAAAGGGCCAACGCCTTCTACAAAATAAAGAACGACCCGCGTGTTACTCCACTGGGCAGGTTCCTCCGCAAAACAAGTATCGACGAGCTTCCGCAGCTCTACAATATACTTATCGGCGATATGTCATGTATTGGCAATCGGCCTCTACCATTGTACGAGGCAGAAAAGTTAACCACTGATTATGCAATTGAAAGATTCAACTCGCCTTCCGGCCTAACCGGTTTATGGCAGGTAGTACAACGCGGTAAAGATGGGGTAAACGAAATTGGACGAATAAACCTGGATAAGCAATACGCTCAAACCTGGTCATTAAGAACCGACCTGGGTATTTTATTAAGAACTTTTCCGGCAATCATTCAGAAAGAAAACGTATGAGGATTTGTACCATTTACCGGTTAGTCAGCACCCTGCTTATCGGCGGGCTTTTACTCTTTTCAAACCACGGCAACGCCATGGTTGAAGACTCGCTGTTTAACGTGACCGATACTTCGGTAATACTTCCGTTGCCGCCAGATGATACTTTAATTGCCTGGGCACAGGCTCATAGCCCTTTATTAAAACAACAGGATGCCCTGATTGAAAAAAATACCGCTGATACCAAGCGCATAAAAAAATCGCTTCTCGACCTGTTCAAGTTAAACACAGGCATTCAATACGGCAACTATGGCGATCCTACTATCAACAAATTAAGCACCGGTTATAACATGGGTGCATCTGTGCAGTTTTCGCTGTTTCAATTATTCGGTTATAAAAACCAGGTGGATGTTTACAATGCCGAAAAGAAAGTAAGCATGTTTAAAAAAGATGAAGTGGCTATGGATATAGCGGTACTGGTAACACAGCTTTACAACAACACGCAGGGTCAAAAAGCGATGCTAAAAATCAGGAGCGAAGGAAGCTACTCAGCCTATTCGCACATGAAAATGGCTGAAAAGGAATTTAACGAAGGCAGCGTGGAGGTGGGAGAGTTGAGCCGTGTTACCGAGATATATACAAAAGCACAGGCCGATTACGCACAGTGTTTAAACGACTTGAAGAATTATTATATGCAGTTGGAAATTATAGTGGGTGTTCCGTTAAGCAGTTACAAACAACAATAGCAATGTCGGTATTAGAATTTATACAACTTATTATCAGAAACAAGCGGTGGGTAATTTACTTTCCCATCATTGTAGGCATTGGCGTGTTTTTACTTACCCGTAATACCGCTCACACCTACACTTCTGAAATGGTTATATACACCGGTATTGCCTCGGGCTTTAACCCCGATAACGACTTTGATAATAAAATAGATTTCCATGCGGTAAACTCTCGTTTTGATAACCTCATAAATATTATCGGCTCGCGCGAAATACGTAAGGACGTAGGCATAAAGCTGCTTGCTTTTATGCTACACAATCCTAATAAGCTAGATACGCTTTTAGAGAACAGCAAAAACCAAACCCTTACCGATAGGTTTAGCAAAGAATTTATTGCCCGATATAAAAAAGAAAACCTTCAGGCCACCGAAGACTTTTTGCGTTTGCAATTAGATAGCACTGCTAAAGGGGGCGATGTTTACCAGCTTATTTTTGGTGAGAAGGTGAATTGCTTTAACGTTAAAACACTTGAAAGTATTAAAGCCGAGCGCGAGGGCTTTAGCGACATGCTAAAAATTTCGTACGATTGTGAAGACCCCTTTACCTGCAAAAAAACATTAGATCTTACCAAGGAATTATTTCTTGCAAAATACCAGGGCATGCGTATTGGCGAAGCCAGTTCAGCCGTGGCGTATTTTAAAGAGCAAACAGATATTTCGAGAAAAAAACTAGGTGTTTGCGAAGAAAACCTAAAGCGTTTTAGAGAAGCTAACCGGGTTATAAACTACTACGAACAAACAAAGTACATAGCCGATCAGAACGAAGACATAGAAAAAAACCTTTCGTCCCTGCAAATGGAACTGGATGGATACATCAATGCCCTGCAAAAGGTTGAAGACAAAATTGGTAAGCGTTGGATGATTCAATTGCAAAGCGAAAAGATAGTGCACATGCGCGATAGCCTTGCCTCAGAGTATACCAAAAACGGTTTAAACGCGGTAAAAACCGGTACGCAAATTCCCCCTAGCAATCCTGAGATTGATGGTTTAAAAGGTACCCTTAAAGAAAGTGTAGACAAATTATATGCCCTTAATAATACCATTGAGGGTGTGCCTGGTAAAAAACTGGTTGAACAATGGCTAACACTTGTTGTAAGTAAGGAAGAAACAGAGTCGAAGTTGCGGGTATTAACTGCCAATAAAACCAAGTTCGATTTGGTGTTCGAAAAATACGCACCCATGGGTTCGGAGCTTAGCAAGTTGGAGCGCGAAGTTGAAACTGCCGAGAAAGAGTATTTAAATTTGCTGCATAGCCTTAACCAGGCCATTTTGCGCGAGCGCAATTTAGAAGTATCTGAAACGGTTGAAGTAATTGATGATGCTGATATGCCAATAGTGCCTAACCCTTCAAAGCGCATGATGTTGGTTATTGCCAGTGTTTTGGCTTGTATAGTACTTTCGGTGGTGGCACTTATCATCAGGCAATATTTAGATAACAGCCTTGCATCGCCCATGCGTATGGAAAAGCTGATTGGCATAAATGCCGCCTCTGCATTTTTAAGCAGGGCAGAAAAAGGTATCGAGCCGCATGTAATGGACGAGGTAGATCAGCGCTCCTTCGAACGGTGGCAAATTGCAATGGCCGAGGTGTTGAATAAAACAGAACAGAAATCCGCGTTGATAGTATTGCCCTTTAACTGCGAGTTTGACCAGGTAAAGCGGTATCTCGATAAAATGATTGAATACTTAAAGTCGAACGGTGTAGATGTAACATTTGCCTCGTCGAAAGACTATGTTGATGGCCACGACGGCCCTTGCTTTGTGATGGCGGAAAAACCCTACCCCGAATTACAACCTAAATTGGTTTTAGAACAGTCGAAAATTATCTTCTTCTTTTTTGATGCAGCGCAAAAACTGGATGAATACCAAATGCAGTTGCTTGATAACTGGAAAAAAACCGGTATTACCCCCAAAGGAATTTTATTAAACACCAACGAACAACACATTACAAAATACCTGGGCGAAATACCGCGCAAGCGTAGCAAGTTCCGGGCGTTCGTTAAAAAGCAGGTAACCCGTTATGCAAGTTGATAGAAAATTAAATATCGTAATCTGGGCTTTTCCAAGCTGGCATGGCAACTACATGAAGAGCACCGTTGAGTTGGCTAAAGAATTAGCGTTGCGCCACAGGGTGTTGTATATTGATTACGCCTATACCATTAAAGATGTAATTTCAGCAAAGCCGGATTCAGCCGTACCGGTTGACCGTATCTTAAAGAGCGAACAAAGTCTTAAAACAATTGCGCTTGATAATGGCGGAAAAATTTCTATTCTCTCCCTTCCTCCAATCATCCCATTTAACTGGACCAACTCACGCGCCATTTACCGGGCGATAGAAGAAATAAACTACCACATCGTTTCCGAAAGAATTAAAAGCACTTTGAAAGAGCTTGATTTTAAAGCTGATATTGTTATAAATGCCTTCAACCCGTTTTTCGGTAATGCCATACCTAAATTATTTCCCAATAGCCCGGTAATTTATTACTGCTACGATAATATTGAAGCCAGTGACTGGGCAGCAAAACACGGCGGCCGTTTGGAGCGCGAATTTGTTGCAAATACCAAAGCCGCAATCTTCTCGTCAGATGCACTAATGGAAAATAAAGCCTGGAATGTGCCCGGCTACGTTGTAAAAAACGGGGTTGATCTGCGCATTTTCAACTGCATAGAGAACGAATTGAAACTAAGGAACGAGAAAAAAATTATCGGCTATGTTGGCACTAACAGCGCTTGGGTCGGCGCTCTTTTCATCGTTATTCTCATTTATCAATCCATCGCGACAACTGCTTGTACCGCAATTGGGCCTGCCATCTTCATTACAACCACCCTGGCCGGTGCCATGTGTGCAATGAACCACTACAACCTTAATTCCTTTGGCCGCCGATGAAGAACAACCTGCTGCATTTGTAACCGTTAACCGTAGCAGAAAATTACCAACTTCTTCGTACCGGTGATCAATTATTCTGCCGCCGCCATTATTGTGGTCGCCAAAATCCCAGCTATAACTAGCGCCGTAAGTATGCGCAGTGCAAACCAGGTTTAATCCCTCGGTAATAGTACTTTCTGATATATCGAAAGTTGACATGGCGGCTACATTAATACTATCGCTGATAATTGCGCCATTTGCAGTTGCCATTTCGCTGCCGCCATGCACCGTTGCATTTAAATCGGCTTGTACCCCTAAAATGGTATGTGCTTTAACCGGTGCGCCATTATGGTAATTGCAAAGCATTAGCGTTTGTGTTATTACGCGGTATTTGTGTGTTGTTGTAAACTGGCTTACCATTCCGTAAGTAATGCGCGTTTTGCCTGAGGTATCTGTGCGCACCGTACCCATAGTTTTTACGTGACTTGTTGAATCAATTAAATAGGAGGTAAGCACTTTTAAACCATTATCAACTGTTTGCACAAAAACACCTGAACTGACTGTATTGCCATTTAAATTCAACGCGGTGTTAAATTGTATGGTATCGCCGGGTTTTGAATCTGGCTTGTTGCTGCTCATGGTTAAATCAAAACCGTGTGAGTTAGCAGCACCAAAATACATCATCCAATTATCGTTAAAGTTGGTAACCTCTACCGATACAGTTTTATCTGAATTGATTAACAGATATGGGCGATTAGGGCCACCTGCAAGCGTACCCGTTCCGTTATATATCGAAACCCATTGTGCTGAATCGAGCCCGCAGTCTACATAACCACCCGCGGGAACCGTATAGCTGCGGTTAATAATACTGCCGTTGGTGCCCGCATCTTTAACTGTAACATGTGCTACACTATCCCGGTTGGCAAAAATATAGGCGTGTGTGCCTTTGGCCGGTAGTTTATTACCTGTTAAAGGGTCCTTCACATTTCCTTCCTCGGTTGGCACCGGCATATATACTGCAAAGTTAGTGCCTGCAGTGCTTCCGTTTGATGAAGGGGCCATGGAGGCGATGTCGCTTGTAACCATACTACCGGTTTCAATCCAGTTGGCTTCAAACACAGTTACTTTTTTGCCTGCGGTGCAACTCACTCTAAAAATGGTGGCGTATGTTTCATTATTGGTAGCCCCCACCCATTCGGCGGCTTTATATTTGCCTAACTGGTTAAACTGGTTAACGGTAATCCATTGGCCATTGTTATAGCGCTGCAGCACCACATTGTTACTATCATTCCACGAAACTATTCGTATTTCCTGCTGCATACTGTCTTCAAAAGGCACACCAAAATAAAACAAGCTACCGGTACCGGTTCCGTTATCCGATGGCACAAAACCTCCACCATCCTGCTCGTCGGTATAAAGTGCGCCGTATTGCACGGTAACATCTTTATTGCTTTGTACCAGGTAAGTTTCGCCCGGTTTCAAAATATCGCGGCCATAAGGATACTTATATATAATGTCCTGCCCCGGCGAAATCATAAATTGTGCTACCACCGTATCATTTATAAGCGAAACGTTGGTGTAGCCCGTACCGGTGTGAGCCGATTTTGAAATTTTAGTGATTGTTACATAAGTTGAGTCCTGGTAGGCCATAACGTTTAAATCGTTGGGGCTGGTTGTTACCTCATTGGCATAAACAAAGAACTTTGTGCCCTTAGATGATTTGTTGGTAGCGGGCAACCAGTCGTGTTCCCAATCGCTTTTAGCGGCTTGCGAAACCAGGATCAATTTGTTGCCGGTTACTATAAAATGATCGCCATTTTGCTCAGCACTGTCTTCATCGGCGTGTGGGGCATCATCATTCACTCCGTTATCACGTAGGTAAAGCACGTACGATTGCCCCGCCATTAAAATACCGCTGGCGCTGTCGTCGGCATCTCCATCCTCAGCCATATCGCTTATTTTAAAAGTAGTGCTATCGTAAATAGCGGTTACTACTAACGATATGTCTTTGCCCTGACTTACATTACTGGGCGGAATATATACATTGAAATAAGTCCCTGCTTCGCCAGTGGCAAAAACGGGGCTCGCATATAGTAAAGCCATTAAAATCAAAAAAAGAGATGCCTTTTTCATACAGTGCTTGCTTAAATGCTTGGTAGAGGCAGGGGGCAATCTCTTGTTTACTGAATACTTAAATTGTTGCGGGGGAAGTTTAGGTTTGGGGAGAAACCTATCTGATTGCTACATCCTATTACTGCTTATTTGCAAAAAGGTTACAGCGTGCTATAAGTTTTTGTCTTACCAATAATAAATAGGTGCAAACAATAAGTCGGTTTTAGAACTAAACCGCAGTTGTGTGGCATACAAGTTAACCCTTGTGCCACACAGTGAGGGGTGTTAGGCTTTTTGAAATCGGTTTTAATGCAGATGGGCGCCAATTTTCGGTATGGCCATCTTATTCAGTAGCGCTTTTAGGCTGAAAATATTATGTTGTTGCGTGGCCTTAGCGCAAAAACGGGGTTAGACCTATAAGCATTGCATAACAAAAGTTAATTCGCTTATAACTAAATTATTGGCTCAATTTAGTTAATGCTAAGGCTCTGCCCAGTGTTTATTGCCAGGTGGCTTTATACTGCTTCAAACAATAGACATACCCTGCCCGTTGTTTAAATCGTTTGCCGCTAAGTTACAAACGCGGTTACACTAAAAAATAACTTTGTTACGTTAATATACAAATAAGCAAAGTAGTGCTCAATAAGTTTTTTGCATTTATAATGGTTCTTTTCTTCGGTTTGGCGGCTTACCCCCAGCAAACGCAGTTCTATTTAGATAAGGAAGCAACTTACACCCGAGGCCGCGAATTGTTTGATGAAAAGAACTATTTAAGCGCCCGGCAGGAATTTGAAAAAATATACAAGCAAACAACTACCCCGGCTACGCATACCAACGAGGTAATGATGCAAAACCTGGAGTATTACATTGCCGTTTGTGCTACCGAAACAACTGATAAAGATGCTGAGCAATTATTGCTTGGCTATTACAAGAAATATCACGAAACCGACAAGCGCCGGTTGATTAACTTTTACCTCGGCAAATACTATTTCCAAAACAATAATTATACCGAAGCATCTGCATACCTGGCCAAGGTAAAAATTACCGACCTCACTAACGACCAGATTTACGATTACAAGTTCGAACTGGGTTATTCGTACTTTATTAAAAAGAAATTTACTGAGGCGAAGCCACTGTTTTCTTCAATTAAGGATATTAAGGACAAGTATTACTACCCGGCCAACTACTACTACTCATTCATCTGCTTTTACACCAAAGATTATAATGAAGCGCTTAAAGGATTTTTGTTGATTGAGGATTCGAAAATGTACTCGTCGGTAATTCCTTACTACGTTGCGCAGATATACTTTATTAAAAAGGATTACGACAAAGCCATCAGCTACGTAAATAACAACCTCGATAAGGATGTGTTGTATAAAGACGAAATGAAGTTTTTGCTGGGGCAAACGTATTTTCAAAAGAGCGATTATACTGCGGCGTTGCCTTTGTTAGAAGAGTACATCAGCAAATCGCAAAAGGCGCGTAAAGAAGATATTTACCAATTGGCTTATTGTCAATATCAAACAGGGGCATACGCTAAAGCCATCGAAAACTTTAAGCAGCTTAATTTATTGAATGAGAAGCTTGGCCAAAATGCCACGTACGCTTTGGGCGATTGCTATTTAAAGTCGGAGCAGAAAGATAAGGCGCGCTCGGCTTTTCAAAGCGCGGCAAGTATGGATTACGATGCAGGCTTTAAGCAAAACTCGCTTTTCAATTACGGCAAACTCTCTTTTGAGCTGGGGTATAGCACCGATGCCATTCAAAGTTTCGAAAATTATTTGGAGAAGTACCCTACCGGTGCTTATGTTGACGAAAGTAACGAGTTGTTGGCGGCGGCCTTGGTTCAAACAAAAAACTACGAGCGCGCTTATCATATCATGGAAACGCTTAAAAGCCAAAGCGTGCTCATTCAACAGGCATATCAAAAGGTAACCTATTTCCGCGCAGTTGAATTGTATAATGATAGGAAGCTGGATGAAGCCATGACCTTGTGCGATAAATCGCTAAAAAACCCTTTGGATGTTGACCTACAGGCGCTGGCCCTTTATTTAAAGGCAGAGATATATTACAACCAGGGCGATTATACGCAGGCACAAATCAATTATCAGCGTTTTGCGCCGTATTCAACACCTTCGTTAGAGAGTAAAGGGGAGGCATCGAAGTTTAGAGCCGATTACGGAGCAGCGTATTGTTATTTTAAACAGAAGAGCTACACCGATGCCGCTACTTACTTTGGTTCAGCAATTAGCGAGTCAGACCAAACCAGCGATGCCAAAGGTAAAACCGCGCTGCTTCCCGACCTATATCTGCGTTATGCGGATTGCGAGTTTGTAACCAAAAACTACAACAAGGCAGTTGAGGGTTATAGCAAAATTGTTGAGCGCAAATGGAATGCCGCCGACTATGCGCAGTTCAGAAAAGGAATCATACTGGGCTTGCAGAATAAAAACACTGAAAAGATTGAGGCTATGAGCGGGCTAATCAGCCAGTTTCCAACGTCAAACTATGTTGACCAGGCTTATTACGAGATGGGGGAAAGTTACCTTGATAAAGGCGATAACGGTGCTGCGCGCGAGGCTTACCAGAATATCGTTATCAAATACCCCAACAGCACGTTACTAACCAAGGCATATTTAAAAACAGCGATTATTGATTATAACAGCGGCAAAAAAGAGCAGAGCGTAAGTGATTACGAGGCTGTGGTAAAACTATTCCCTAAGTCAAAAGAGGCTAAGCAATCATTAGATGCGCTGAAAGATATTTATGTAGAGGTTGGCAGGCCCGATGCCTATATTGATTTCGCCAATAACTATTCCGATTTAAAAATCAGTTCTGCTTCGCAGGACACATTGATTTACCAGGCCGGCGATAATGCTTACCAGGCCGGTGATTGTGCTAAAGCCCTTAGCGCTTACGAAATTTACTTAAATAAATTTCCTAACGGCTTATTTAGTAATGAAGCCCATTGGAACCGGACGGAATGTTTAATAAAAGCAAAGAACTTTGCGCCAACGCTGGTAGATTTTGATGCTATTATTCAAAATAAATACAGCAAGTATTACGAAAAGGCCTTGCTAAAAGCCTCGGGTATTGCTTACTACGAGTTGAAAGATTATACCAAGGCATCGGCCTATTATCGCCAACTGTATATCGCCAGCACCTCGGCACAAAATACTTATACGGCTATGGTTGGTTTGCTTTCAACGGCAGTTAAATTAAATAACCCCGATGAAACTATAGAGCGTGCCGACCAGCTTATCAATTCGGGCACCGGTAAAGATGCCGATGTGCAGGAAGCATTTTACCAAAAAGGGAAAGCCTATTACGCCAAGAGAAACAAAGAGTTTGCATTTGGCGCTTACAATCGTGTTACGGAGTTACCGGTGAGCGAAAAGGCAGTTGAATCAAAATACATGGTAGCCAAAATATTGAATGAGCAGGGCAATTACATGGCATCGCTTGATACCTGTTTTAAACTGAAGGATAAATACAGCAGCTACGAATATTGGGTAGCCAAAGATTTTGTGCTGATGGCCGATAATTATTACGTACAGGGAAACTCGTTCCAGGCAAAGGCTACGTTAGAGAGCATCATTCAGAATTACGATGGCGATAAAGGGGTGATTGAGGAGGCTCGCACTAAGCTTGAACAAATTCGTACAGATGAAATGAATAAATCCCGAATTGCAGTACCGGTGCCGGGCGATACTTTGATTATGGAGCAGGATTCAATTTTAAAACGCTAAGATGAAGTTGATAAAAGGCAAGATTCTTTTTTTAACTGCGATGAATTTCATCGCCTTATCTGTGTTTTCGCAAAACACCACCGGTGGTGTAGGCGATGAGGTGGTAACCGTAGTAAAAGAGTATGAAGCTACCATACAGGATGCTCAAAAAATAAACATTCAACCTGCCATACCGGAATTAGAAGAGAAGAAACCGAAGCTTGATTACACGGTGCCTGGCAAAGAATTTAAAGACATTAGTTTTGAAGCCAATCCACTTAAGCCTATTGCAATCAGCAAAGAAAAAATGCAGGCGTATAACAATTCGTATATCAAAATTGGTATTGGCAGCCAGTTAATGCCTCTTGTGCAATTTGCATACAACGATAACAAAACCAAGAACCTGCAGTTTGGTATTTTGTACGACCATCTTTCGGCACGCGGATGGGATTTAAAGAACCAGCATTTTAGCGATGATAAGGCAGGTGTTTACTTAAAGTATTTCCCTAAAAAGGTGGAGGTAGGCGCGGCCTTCAATTTCCGTAACTACCGTACCCACTTTTATGGCACCGACAGCACCTATACCGAGAAACAGGCCCGCCAGGTATTTCGCACGTATGATGCAAGCGCTTATATAAAGAATGCGCAGAAAAATAAAGCTGAGATTGACATTAAGCAAACGCTCAACTTTAACTACTTTCAGGAAACCTTTGGTGCGGCGCATGAGTGGTTTATGGCGGGTCAAACCGAATTTCAGAAAAGCTTTAAACAATACCATGCCATCACTGCCAGCTTCAATTTTGATGTGTCAGAATTAAAACATGACTCGGTAACCCTTAACCGCACCATTTTTACGCCAATGGTTGGTTACGCTTTTAATAACGACGATTGGAAAGCGCACGCCAGTTTCGGCCTATCGGCAGATGGCAGAGTACCTGTATTTGATTGTAACGTTCATGTAGAAAAGCGCCTTTATGAGCATTCGATTATTGCTTACCTGGAATACGCACGGGCAGATCATAAAAATTCCCTCAGCTCGTTGGCCCTAACCAACAATTTTGTTCAAAACAATATCAGCATTCAAAACTCGGTTATCGGCGATTTTGCTGCAGGCTTTAAAGGCACGTTAGAGAACTTCTCTTACAATATCGCCTTCCATTTAGTGCAGGATAAGCGCATGCCGTTGTTTATTAACGACTCTGCCGATATGAAGCGCTTTGTAGCCGTTTACGATTCGAATACCCTAATTTATAATGCGCATTTCGAGGCCGGTTATAATGCTAAAGAATGGCTGCGCTTTTTGCTGGTGGGCGATTATAACTACTATCACTTAAAAAATATTGCCCAGCCATGGCAGCAACCCGCGTTTAAGGCAACCTTGCGCGCTAACTATATATGGAAAGATAAGATCAGTTTAACCCTGGATTTATATGGCTTAACCAATAGCATGGCTTTATTGCCCGAAAATAAAACTGCCACCATTAAGGGAACCGCCGACGTAAATATTGGTGCCGAGTATTTGTTTAACAAACACCTGTCGTTCTTCGCAACGCTTAACAACATAGCCAACATAAAATACCAGCAATGGTATAACTACCCAGGCTACGGCATTAATGGGGTTATTGGCGGTAAGTTTGCCTTTTGATAAACCGGAAAGCTAACTCTGCGGTGCAATCCGCTCCAAACCAGCTTATTTTTGACAAAAAAGCAGCAATAAGCAGAAAGTATTTTAAAACTTTGCTGAAAGAAATATATTTGCGCCCTGTTCGCCGAAAAGCGGGCAGTTTAATGGCGGGGTAGCTCAGCTGGTTAGAGCGCAGCACTCATAATGCTGAGGTCGGGGATTCGAGCTCCCCCCCCGCTACTTTAGATAAGCGTAGTTAATTGAAAATCAATTTACTACGCTTATTTTTTTACAAAATAGTGGCATATTGGGTGGCATAATTAAAGCGCAAAATTGCAGGCTAAAAATTTCTGCTCGCATTTCTAAGGGTAATGGGGATTATTGGAATCCAGCAGCGCAAATTATGGTGTTTCATTGTCAAATTAGAATAGAAAACGAATGTACCCCACCGGGCTTTTCAATGTTTATATATGGAATTGCGGTTGCTGCAAATAATTCAGGCGTATTTTTAATATCCTTTCGAGTAACAATACAAAGGCTCCGCTTAAATTACATCTAATTTTAATTGATAAACTGATGCAGCCCATAATTGTTATCTTTGCAAAATGCTAAATCAAATTAATTTCCCTCCAGGGGAGGCACTAATATATATTTATGAGCATCCTAATTCCATTTCTGACGGATCCCCGTTGCGTGAAAAGCTGGTGAATCTTGTCGAATTACTAATTTTCAAAAGTAAAAACAAAGGAGTATCGCTCGCAATACAATCATTAATAGAAGAATCTTTTGAGGTGCGCATGTTAATGGTTAGTCACCTACTGGGTCATCCATCAGAGATGAATGAAATGCAAGAGAGGATACTATCGGAAATAACAACCCAAAGTTACAGCCAAGATAAGGGTAACCTATCTAAAATATATTGTGATACCCTTTCCATTTATTATCAAATACTTGCCCCTCATGCTGAAAAACTTTCTCAGTCTGAAGCCAAAACTTTAGATTTAACTCAATATAATTATCGAATTTTTAAGCAATTAATCTTATCAAATTCAGCCAGCCCTTATTCTGATGTTATCTTGAATCAGTTAGATTTTGGAATGTACTATGATTTGGCCTCAATTTTAGGGCATTTAGTACTCGAAAACAAGCTTGAATTAGATCCTTCTGAGGTAAATTTACTCAGTCAAATAATCAGAAATTGTTTTGAGGGCTTTGGGGCATGTGCAATCAAATTAGAATTATGGGAGCCAGAACCCGAGGATGCCTCATATCTTGTCATGAATATTCTTGACATAGTTGAACAGCCACTTCCTCCATCTGCTATTTTTAGAAACGAATGGCCAACTGAGTTCGAAGACGTCCAATCCCAAATTAAAAAGGGATTGACCGAAGTTGCCAAAATTCGGTCTGGTGAAATAAAGCCACAATCTCTTAACGACCTTTTATATGGCGAATGAAGTAATACCTACTCCTGATTTTAATCGCCGCCTAAAAAGATTTTTAAAGAAGTTTCCTTCTTTAAAACAAGAAATCGCTGAATTAGAACAAAAATTGCTTGCGAATCCCACTATGGGTGACTGTGTATGTCCCAGTGTTTATAAACCTCGGCTTGGAAGTGAAAGCAAAGGAACCGGTAAAAGTGGTGGTTTTAGGATAATTAGAAAAGCCGGGCAAACTGACCACCTAAGGCCGGAGCAAATTGACCACTGATTTTGCTGGCGAAGATTTTAGAAGTTCATACATTTTTCGGGTCGTTTATTAATACAAATATAAGGTTTAATCTACGTTGTTATTAATTCAGAGCTGTTGCTGGATTTTTTTCTGAGCGACTCTCCTTTTAAGTCCAGCCGGTGTGCTTCATGGATGATCCTGTCGAGTATGGCGTCAGCCACGGTTTTTTCTCCTATTATATCATGCCATTTGTTGACCGGTACCTGTGAGGTGATGATAGTAGAACTCTTACCGTGCCGGTCTTCAATAATCTCCATCAGTATCGCGCGGCTTGGTCCGTCTAAGGGTTGTATACCAAAGTCATCGAGGATCAGGAGGTGCTGCCGTTCTATTCGAGCCACTTCCTTTATGTAAGAGCCATCGGCTTTAGCCATTTTTAGTTTGCCAAAAAGTTTTGCGGTATTGTGGTAGGCCACCTTGTATCCTAAACTGCAAGCCTGGTGGCCCAAAGCAGAGGCGATGTAGCTCTTGCCGATTCCGGTACTGCCGGTTATTAGTACGTTCTCGTTCTTGTCAATAAACTTGCACTCTGCGAAGCGCATGATGAGGTTCTTATCGATGTTACGGCCAGTATGGTAGTGCAGTTCTTCCAGCGCAGCCTTGTAGCGGAAGCGGGCGTTTTTAAGATGCCTTTCTATGTTCCTGTTTTGCCGGTCGTCCCATTCAGCTTCAATAAGGTTAGCGATCATCTCATCAACTGTGTAGTCTTCCAGTTTGCCTGATTCCAAGCTTGTTTTAAAAGTCCTGAACATGCCGAAGAACTTCATCTTCCGCATTTTTTCTAAAGTTGTTGCATTCATAATTCCTTTTGTTTTTGGTGATTTATTTGGTTTACTGATAGTATTCTTCCCCGCGTATATTCTCGTGCAGCGGCATTTCCATTTGTTTGTTTTCCTCTGTTTCATCTAACTTATCCATTCCTTTTTCCAGGTGTAAGCGCCTGTTCTGCACTTATACTTGGATTGTTGGTTATGGGGTTCATGATAATTTTTTGTAAAATTCGATTTTATGTTGGGGCTGGTAAAACTGAATTCCACTTAAGTCATGTTTGCGACCGTAAACGCCCAATAAGTCCCCTTAATTCCCTTTTTGGAAATCGGGAGGAGGACCTAAGCAGTCATAAATTAGACCTACCTCTTTCGGAGTCAACATATGTCTACGGGTATTTAATCGGATTTGAGGAAATTCTTTTAGCAGCTTTTTTAAGGTCTTCCGATGCATGCCATACTGCCGGGCGATATTTGTAAGGGTGGATGCGTACGTTTTCATTCGTTTACAATTTGAAGTCTATTAAAAATTAGTTCACGGTGTCGAAGGAATTGCTTTGCCTGCCTTAATGACCTATTATTTCTCCATTGCGTGTTAGAAATGGCCGTAAACCATGGCTTGCGCGTTGCTCACGGTAGATATAATCAACTATATCTCTTATTTCTCTCTCTTCGAAATCATCTTCGGCGAAGCCAATGCAATTTGTCATTGTAAGTTCGATTGCTAATCCTTTTAGGTTACAGTATCTGGCAAGGGAAACAAGGTAGTGATGCCTGTTTCCTTTAGTAAACGAGTGGGTTTTATTTATTTGAGTTACACACCAGGAGAAGCCAGTAAAGCTGTTGTTAAGACTAAGATGCTTCGCGTTATTTTCGGGAATATTGTTTGTAATGGAAGCTGATAGTAGTTTGTAAGGTTGAGCCGAATGATTAAACCAGTGGGTGGTTGCGTCGTTGTAGCTTACATACCTGGGCTGTGAAATAACTCGATGACAATTATCTCCCATTGGCAACCCCATGTCGTCAAATGATTGGATTAATCTCTCATAATGCCTTCCATAGTTTTCGGTCGCAAACGGGACTATACAAAACAATCTTCTCCCTCTACAGGACAAACCACAATAAGCAATGTAGGGTATCCTTTTAAGTTCACCGGTAAGGTCGTACAAATCATAATCTTCAGCACAGTCCAGATCCACGCAGGCAAGCTTTGATGGCAGAATTAAGCCATTTTTATTCCTTGAACTAAAAACACCAGCTACAGTGTAACATGGAAGAGTATCCTTAATTCTCTTTTGTTCCTTTTCATCATTTACGTTGCGCAAACGCTCGATTACTATCCTGTGTTTACCACTTGTAAGTAACTGCAATAGGTTTACATTAACGGGAGTCTCTACTGAGGAGTGGTTTTGGAAGTAACTCACTTTTTTGTCTAATAAACTCATAAAAAAGTAATTGCTTTTAGGTTCAGATATTCAGTTCTTCGGATTTCGATGGCTGAAGAACTGAATAGCTGAATTAGTTTTGGTCATCATTTTTTGCCAGATTTTCTTCGGCGAAGAATGCTGCGCTACCATTATTTAATCTTGCCCGGGTAAACCCCTTTTTCTCGAAACGAGCCGCAAATTTCTTTTTCCCTACGGGCCTAACCAATTCATCTTGGCAGAAGTGCTTGTATTTCAGATAGAGTTCGGCCAAGCTAATTTTCCCATTCTCAGATGGACAATACTTAAATTCCTTTAAAAACTGCTCGACACTATCGGATTCTTCACGAAATGTATTGAGTGCACATTTAGCTTTGGGGCTTTCGGTGAATTTTTCTTGCTTTAATAACCGGTTTAATCCCTCTAGAATCCAGTTAAATACACCTGGCAACTCGCTGGCTACAATTTTTTCCGCAAGATGAATATCCTTTTCTTTGTCAGTAATCTTTTGTTCAAAGGGTATTATCAGGTATCGTCTAAAGTAAGCGTCCGTTTGCTCGGTTTCACTGGGCATTTCATTAGCGTTAATCATGAATTTCACTTTATTTCTTATTGTAAAGCTCTTTCCATACGGTTCCCGCGCTTGGACCGGCTCTCCACTTACAAGAGCTTTGAAAGTATCAGGGTGCAGGTCAATATTTTTTTCGGATGAATAGTTTAGCAACACATTTGTTAAGCGTGCACGATTGTATTCCGTTTTGAATTGACCTAAGGAATAAGTCAATACGTTTTCAAAACTCAACAATCCAACGATGATGTCAAAAAACACAGATTTGCCATTATGGCCTGGACCCAATAAAACCAAGCATTTTTCAAGCTTAAGTTCGGTAAATATGAATCCTGAAAATTCTTGTAACGCCATTCTGCTTTCCTGTTCCGGCAAAACACGTTTTAGATAGGTATTAAAAAGTGAGCAGGCCGCCCCTTTATCATAAGAAAATGGTAACTGATAAGTCAGGAAATCATGAGAATCGAACTCCCTTAGTTTACATCCGGAAGAAGAGAATTCCATTGTTCCATTTTGAAGGTTAATAAGAATCTTCTTCTCTGCCAAGGGTGGTGACGGCAAGTACCCCGCACATAAAAATTGTTTAAGCAATTTTTCTCTAAATTCGAAATGCACGGCCTCATACTCCGGATAGCCCATGTTCATAGCTACTTGCCCTAAAAAATATTTTATAGTGTCTCGGTCGAATTGTTGCCAGTATTGACCGTTGAAAACGTAAGCGTAGTCATAGCGTTTGCACAAATTCCAGCCGAGTGAGCTGGAGAGCAGTTCGAAGCTCCGCCTTTTCAATTTCGACACTACGCATCAGTTTTACTTGGTGCGTTTCTTGAAGTGCTTCCCTGACTTTGTCCTTTATTAAGGCGCCAAGTTGGGATTCCGAAAGATGATACACTTGAAAATAAGGTATATCCATTAGAGTTGGTGTAGCTATGATTTGCTGAATAACTACTTCGCAAAGGGAAAAAAGCTTTCCCGAAGACCCAAACCTTAAACGGTATATATAAGTGGAACCCAAATAGGTGGGGTGCTAAAATCTTTCCGGAAATTATTTTCTAAGAAATATTGCCGTTTATAAAATTTTTCATGCGTTCAACCATTATTTTATAATAATCAGCTGAGTCCACGTCCTTATCCAGGTAATTTGGGAAATTCTCCGGGGATAACCACTCAAAAAAAGGTAATAGTAAACGATAATTATGGGATACCGAAAAGCTATCCCTATAGGGTTTTTTCACAGCAACGTCGTTGAGTATATCATGTAAAATCAAGCGTTGCCAAAAACTCATATCAAACTCTAAAAATTTCATAAGTATCCCTTTTCCTTCTTCCTTTTCGGGGATTTTGATACCGGACGAAGCCGATTGAGCTCGAAATTTTTCCTCCTCGGCATCTATCATTTCATACCATGCAATTTGGTTTTCTAATATAGTAATTAATGAAGTGAATTGCTTTAAAACTTTATGCTCCCCTGGGAATTTATCCGAAAAGTTTATTGTCGCACTTTTGATTTTGTCTTTAAAAGTCTTATAATAAGAAAAGTCGAGGCCCAGACACAATTGCTCAATTAAAGAATTCGAATAAGAGGCACCTTCCGGGGGAAAGTTGGTAGCGGTTATCTCCTTTTAATTTTTTATAAAATTCAGAAAGGCAAATTTATTTGGAATAAAATACAATCTTACTAAAGTGCCCGCCTGTCGGGTAAAGTATTTATCATTCTCTATATTATCAATAACTGAAAAAGCAAATTCTGAATTTATGAACTTTATATTTTGGATAAGATGCATCATTACATAAGCAAACTCTATGAAGAATTGTGGGTCAGTGTTTTCTGCACTATTAGCACCTTTTATGCATTCAGATACTTTTTCATAACCGTCATTCCCTGTTATAAATAGCTCATCAACTTTGTCCTCGCTTAACAAGGCAAACCTGGCATGCTTTGGCAGAGTTAATTTACTTAAGGATTGAATGGACATGATTTCAGTGTAGGATTGTCCCTCCTTAACATTGATTATATACTTTAAATCCGTTGACAAAGCATCGTCCTGCTTCTCGGCAACTAGACCCCAAATAAAACTGGGTAAAGCAATGATTTCAGTTCTGCTTTTCTCAAAGAGCACATCGCCAAGATCCATATTTAATTGAGTTATTGCATTATTAAGAAATCAGTAGCCCTGGCTTTCTAATTACTAAGAATTATATTTTCAACTATTTCTTTTTGTTCCAGGCCTTGATCATTGCGTTTTTCTTGAATTCATCAGTAATTTCCAGGTACCGCATCGTGTCTTCTATATCAGTATGTTGTAAAAGTTCTTGCAGTGTTGTAATGTCCATCCCATTAATTAAAGAAATACAGGCAAACGAATGGCGAGAAGAGTGCATGGTTAATACCTCATGCTTGAGTACGATGTCGGCTATTCTATTCACGCCTTGAAATCTCACCACCTCAATCTTAGAATTCAGTTCCCCCTCTTTAGCCATTTCTTTCAATATTGAGTTCGATTCCTGGTTCGTCAGAACTGGCAAACACTTGCTACCAGGAAGTTTGCCGTGATATTTTTTTAGAATATTGAGGGCAGTGGGGTGCACAATAGGAATCACTGCTTTATTTGAACCCTTATGTGTAGTCAAATTAATTGCTGTCACAATTTTACCTTTCCTTACTAAGTGCTGCTCTGATAACTGGGCCAGGTCAGAATATCTAAGTCCTGTATAACAACCGAAGCAAAACACATCTCTTATGTGGTCGTATCTTGGATTTTTCGAGAAGTCAAATGCATTCAAATGGAGTAGTTCATCTTCGTTGATCCAAATGATTGTCTTCTTTACCAGAGTTAATAGATCATTAATTTTCACTTTTTCTATTTCACGGTTATCAGTATCCTTTTGTTCGATGGCATAGTGTATAAACGCCTTGAGTTTGGAAAATTTCCCTTCGATTGTTTTGTTGGAGTTATCATATTCTTCAATCAGGAAGCTAAAATATTTCACCACCCAGTTGTGATCAATTTCATGATATACCAAACTTGCCTTTGTCTTTTCCGCAAAATCAAGTAGCTCATCTTTCAGTTGCTTATTTTTCGTAACAGTACGAGGGTTTCGTAATTTTGCACTATAATTAATATAATCATCAAGTCTTTCAATGAGACTGATCTGTTTTTTCTTTTCTTCAGAGTGAAAAAGTGACTTGAAATAATCTTTTGACAATTTGATGTTTTTCCGCCTTGCATCTTTTTTAATGCCTTCAACCTTTTTGGCAAGTGTATCTAAGCTTTTCTGAAGTTCTTCGTCAGTTTCATCATCCCGAAGATTCCTGGGTTGGCCTTTTTTTTCATCCCAATATCTTTTTTTGATTTTCTCGCCGGTTGAATAGCGAAGACGGTTATTCTTGTATATTGCACCTTCAGCGGATTCAACCTTGTCATAGCCAAGGCCGATGTACATCATGATAGTATAGAACCCGTTCTTATCCTTTTTATCCAAGTAAAACTTTGAACCATAGTATTCCATTATATTATAATAAATGGTGGCATAAATGGTGGCATAATAATTTTACACAAAGGTAAAAATGAAATTAATAAAGTAAAATTTGATTATTAAAAAGTGGGTAAGTCATTGATAATTAAGCAGGAAGGGGAAATATTTTACATGCCTGTAAAATTCAGATACCTCCCCCCCCGCTACGAAAGGCGACTTAACGGTCGCCTTTTTTTATAAGGCTGTTTTATGCAACATCTGCGTTTTTACATGATAACCGCGCTAATATTTGGCGTTTCCCTTCCGGCATTTTCAGCAACCGAGGTGTTGCGCTTTAAAGTTTTACTTTTTGGCGATAGTGTGGGCCGGCTTACCATTTCGAAAGAAACCAGGGCAGATGGCAGCGAGTTATACATGCTCGATAGCTATTCAAAAGCCAGAATATTGTGGATTGTTCATGAAAATACCACCCATTATGAGGTGGTTTATAAGGATGGAAAGCTATTTTCTTCCAGGTTTAAGGAAATTGAAAAAGGCGAGTTAAAGCGGTGGAACAACGTTAGCTGGGATGGCAAACAGTATAATGTGGATGGTTATAAAGGAAAGCGCATCCTTAACGAAACGCCTGTTTTTTCGATTGTAAGCCTCTTTTTTAGCAATACTCAAAATGTAAAGAAGCTTTTTTACGAAGCCGAAGCCGATTTTAGCGATGTAGAGCACCTTGAAAATAATACCCTCGAGTTTAAGAGCAGCGACGGCAACCGCAACGTTTACCACTACGTAAATGGCAGGGCAAATAGCATGGAGTTTCACGTATCCATAGCCTCGGTTAAAATGGTGAAGATTAATTGAAAAGCGAAGTATGGTTTATATAATGAGGTTGCTTTTGAGCATTGGGTTTTGTTTGGCAGTTTGGACACAGGCCTATGCCGAAAGTATTAGCTACGATATTTTGTTGTTCGGCAACAAAATAGGCAGCATGGTTGTAACCCACCAGGCGCAGGCCGATGGTACCGATTTATATACCCTGGTAACCACCTCGAAGGCAAAAATTTTATGGATAGACAAGAGCAACGATAGCCGGTATCAATTGATATTTAACGGCGGTAAACTGCAATCCTCAGTTTTTAAAGAAGTTGAGAATGGCGCGGTTAAGCGCTGGTGCAATATTACATGGGATGGTGCCAAATACCAGGTTGATAGCCACCGCGGTAAGTACTCGTTTACCGATGTGCCAACTTACTCATCTATAACAGCGTATTTTGAGGGGTTTAAAAAATCCAACCGCATTTTTTACGAATCGGAAGGTGACTTTACCAGCGTTGAGTATCCTGAACCTAATACCATGCAATTTAAAACCAGCGATGGGCATAAAAGTATTTACCACTATGTAAATGGTAAGGTAAACAACATGGAGTTCAAGATTTCGATTGCCACTATTTATATGGTGTTGAGTAAGTAGAATTTCGTTTATTTAAACTATTAAAATCAATATACTATGAGTTCATTTCAGGAGAAAGCAGAGGCCTTTAGAAAGAAACAGGAGGAAGCACAAATGGCGGCCATAGCCGAGTTTAATATTTTTGTGCAGAAAAACTACCCTGGTGCCAAATCAACCGGTACGGGTTTGCACTACATTATTGAAACCGAAGGTGACGGCGCAAAAGCCGAGCCGCACCGCAAAGTATCGGTACACTACACTGGTAGCCTGCCCGATGGAAAAGTGTTTGATACCTCACATAAGCGTAACGAGCCCATTAGCTTTAAACTGGGTGTAGGCCAGGTAATTAAAGGATGGGACGAAGGTATTGCGATGCTAAAAGTTGGGGGTAAGGCTAAACTGATATTGCCCTATTTTTTAGCCTACGGCGAACAAGGGCATCCACCGGTAATACCTGCGCGCGCCACTTTAATTTTTGATGTGGAGTTAATGGATGTGAAATAGCGTGTTAATGTGCGAAAGTGTTAACGTGTTAATGTAATCCATTTTAAGCATGCGTTTGAAGCCGATTCTAACCAAGGAAAAGGAGTTTGGTTCATTAACACATTCGCACATTAACACCTTAACACGCCTGTTATTGTTTTCTTTTCTACTTTTATCGAAATTTGATTGGTTGAAAGTTGATGTTAGATATATAGTGTTGTGTGTATTGGTAGCTGTGGCCTCGTGCAAGCCGTTGCCATTTAAGGTGCACGATGGTAAAACTGCTACTGAACTGAAGCTTTACAATCAAAGTATTGAGTTTCTGATTAAGGAGTTTCACGAGGAGAAGGACCCCATTAAACAAGAGGCAAAGGCGTTCTCCATTGCCGAAGCTTACCGCAAATTTAACGACCTGCCTAATGCCGAAAAGTGGTATAAACAAAGCCTTGACCTAAAGGGGGGCGAAAAATCGATGTTTAACCTTGGCCTGGTGTTAAAACAGCAGGAAAAATACGAAGAGGCTATTAAGATTTTTGAACAGTACCAGCGCGTTGCAGGTAGTGGCTTTGAAGGCCGCAAACAGGAATACCAGAGCAAAGATGCCTTAGAGTGGAAAAAGGCCTTTAGCAAGGTGCAGGTAATAAACCTCGAAACGCTCAATACCGCCCAAAACGATTATGGGCTTACTCCTTACAAACAGGGCCAGTTTGTGCTTTCGTCTTCGCGCGATGAGGCTACCGGCGCAACCCGCGATGGCTGGACCGGTGAGAAGTTTACAGATATTTTTACTACCGAGAGAAAGGATGCAAAGTTTTCAGCACCGGTAGGGTTTGGTGCCCCAATTAATACCAATGGCCACGAAAGTTCACCCACCTTTAGCAAAGACTTTAAGGAAATGTATTTTATAAGGTGCAAGGATGACCAGCAAAAAAGCGATCAGTATTGCCATTTGTATTACAGCGCCTTTAATAACGAGCACTGGGATGAACCGGTTAAGGTTGAAATATTTCCTGATTCAATAAATGTTTACGACCCTTATTTATCGAAAGATGGCAAGCTTCTTTTTGTTGCTGCCGATGCCCCAGGTGGTTTTGGCGCTACCGATTTATACATGTTTAACCGGGTTGATACAGGATGGGGCGCGCCGCAAAATTTGGGTGGCAACATCAATACCCCTGGTAGCGAACGCTTCCCTTGGTTAGATGAGCATGGCAATTTGTTTTATTCATCAAATGGCCTGCCGGGTATGGGTGGCCTCGATATTTTTAAAGCAGTTAAAACAAAAACCGGTTATAAAGAACCTACCAATTTAAAAGCACCCATTAACAGTGGTGGCGATGATTATGCCTTCCGTATTGATAAATACAAACCCCGTGATGCCGGCGACACCGTTTTGTATTCGGGATACTTTTCATCTAATCGTGCCGGCGGCAAGGGAGGAGATGACATTTACCGGTTTGAAGAAAAGTGGATTAACATTTTTGTTTTGCGGGGAACTATAGTTGAAAAGAATTACGAAAAGGCCGATGACCCGGATAGCAAGGTGCTTGGGTTAAAACCTTTGTCTAAGGCCAGGGTAGATTTGAAAAACAACGAGGATAAAATAATTGCTACCTATACCAGCGATAGCATTGGGCGTTTTGTGTTTAGGCTAAATGCTGAAACAGATTATAAGGTAACTGCGGGCAAGGGCGGCGGTTATTTTGCCAAAAGCGATTTTACCAGCACCAAAGGCAAACGCCACCAGGACAGCACGGTTATAACGCTGCACATGCAAATTGAACTGGAAAAGGTTTTCCCTACCAAGTTGATGGTGATACCTAACATTTATTACGATTATGATAAGGCCACCCTGCGCCCCGAATCGAAGTTGGTATTGGATTCAATCCTCATATTTTTTCATGAAAACCCTGACCTTACGGTTGAGTTAGGTTCGCATACAGATAGCAGAGGAAGCGATGTATACAACAATAAGCTAAGCCAGGAGCGTGCGCAAAGTGCCGTTGACTATTTGGTTGAAAAAGGAATACCCAAAGAAAGGTTAATTGCCAAGGGTTACGGTAAAACAATGCTGCTTAACAACTGCACTACGGGCGCCCCTTGCAGTGAAGAGGAACATCAAAAGAATAGAAGGACAACCTTTAGAATAGTATCGGCAAAGCTTAATCTTGAGTCGATACAGCCTGAGGATATAAAAGTGGTACCTAAACCGGACGAGAAATAACGAATGCGAGTTTAATCAATAAAAAAATCGCTCATTGGCACCTCAAGCGCCTGGCTGATTTTGCGTAGGGTTAAAACTGTAGTATTGGTTTTGCCCGATTCAATACGCGACATGCTGGCCTTTTCAAAATCGCAAAGAGCAGCAAGCTTAAACTGCGTAATATTTTTTTGGCTCCGTATTTTTTTAATCCTTTTACCAAGGGCTATCAGAAAAACTGCTTCGGTCATATGTTGTCAATAAACTTATTCAAATATGTATATGTTAAATGGGAGTGTGGTTGTCGTATGGGACAACCTTGTTGAAGCCCCCTGAAAACCGTTAAGCATTAGTATGTTATATAATGTAAGTTACTGCAGCTTTGTTCTCGTTTTTAAGAGGAGAAATAACAAAAACGAGCCATCCCAGGAGGCCTGGTATCCGTGTTTTAATAATCTGAAAAAAGAATTAATATTTTGATAAAATTGCTCAAATAATAAACGATATTGCTATATGTTACAACCTGCAGCGAGGCGGGCAGAAATGTTTTTTTGTCATTCAGGTTAACTTTTTTGGCAATTAAATCATTTTGTACTATCACTTTTAAAAGGTAGTTTTATTATGATTAAACCCCTGCTTATTATGGCGAATGGAGATATTGATATATTACTGGTTGAAGATAATCCTCACGAAGCAGAGTTAACTATACGTAGCTTAAAGAAACATAACCTGGCCAATAACCTTCACCACTCGGATAATGGTGAGGAGGCGCTTGATTTTATTTTTGGCCGCGGGCAATATGAGGGCCGCAAAGTTGGAGCCGGACTAAAAGTGATTTTGCTTGACTTAAAGCTGCCTAAAGTAGATGGGCTGGAGGTTTTAAAGCAAATTAAAGCCGATGACCGTACCAAACAAATACCGGTAGTGGTGCTTACCTCATCTAAAGAAGAACAGGATATTGTTGCCAGTTATAAACTTGGTGTAAACAGCTATATAGTTAAACCGGTGCAGTTTGAATCGTTTGCAAAAGCGGTGGCTGATTTGGGCCTGTACTGGATGTTTCATAACCAACCGCCGTTATTGTAAATGCTGTTGATTGCCTGGTAAAATAAAAAAACCGGACACATAACAATGTGCCCGGCTTTTGTGTCAGCAAAAAATTGATAGTTTCCCAACTATTTTATTTGGCGTTTACCTTTACAAAACGCGTATGGTAATGCTGGTTATTGGCCTTAATGTTTATGGTGTAAACCCCGGCGCTCAAATCAGCAATGTTTAGGCTAATGCTAGTACCTGTTTCGGGGCATAAAGCTAAAACCTGTTGTCCGGTTAAATCAACAATACTAATATCCTGTATTTGGGTAAGCGTTGATTTAATATTTAAAACATCGTTAGCCGGGTTAGGGAAAATCTGAATGTGCAAATCCTTTATAATTGGTTTTACATCAGTAGGACTAAAAGCAACCACCGCGCTATCGCTGCCTTCATTAATTGATAGCACGTGGCCTGTGTCGTTAATTACGGTAAGCCTTGTAATAAAGTTATTCATAATGTAGTACGAAAGGTCTTTACCATTAATGTTACCGGTGGTAATTTTCATGCTAACGGTAGCAATTGGGCCCTGGCCCGAGCGGTTACCGTGGTCAATACGTGTAAGCGCAGCCTGCACTTGCCCTGCATCATAAAATGTTTTGCTGATGCTAATATGGTCACCAGTGCCGGCCAGCCACGAGTTACCGAAGGAAATGTTTACGCTATTGCTATCAACCACCAGTGGGTCGAAATTGTAGGTAAATGCAAGGGCATATACGTTGGTGCAAGGCATGGCCGAATCGCCAAGCGAGAGTGTGGCCACTGCAGTTTGCCCATCAACCAATGTATCGGGGCTAACGGTTACGTGCAATACCGGCGAGTTTATTTTCCATGGCTGGTCTGTTCCGTTACGTGGGTGGGTGCGGTCGTAATTCAATACAATGGCATTCGTATCGGTGGCGTTAATTACTCCATCGCCGTTACAATCAACATGCTTGTAATTAATGCCGGCTAAAAGTGTATCGTACCAGTTGGTGCAGAATTGTGGTATAAAATTAATAGTGGCGTTTAAACGGGCATAGCCGATATCATCGTATCCCAATCCAATAGCAAGTAAATCGTTGTTATCAACCACTCCGTCATAGTTGGCATCTCCCGGCCAAACGCATTGGTCGGTGCAGCCTAAATCTACCTGGAAGTAGGTGGCGCAACCTTCTGAATCTACCACCACTATATTCGAATTACTGCTCAGGTTATAAATATGGGTGCCAGTGCTATCGGGTAGGCTGTCAAAGGTGGTATTGTTCCAATTAACATAATACGGCAGTATACCGCCATGAATGATGATAGAAACTGTATCGGGTACTGAGTTAGAATCGGGCTCTAGTACCTGCAGGTGTAAAGGATTGTTTTGACCCATTTGGATCGTATCGAACGCCCAGCAATTATTAGCATCGGTAACGGTTTCTATATAAACAGCAGGATAACTTAGTAAAACTATGCTTCCGGTTTGGCCACTACTCCAAAGATAATTATACGGTGGGGTTCCGCCCATGGCATAACTGGCCACAGTACAGCCGGTAAGGTATTGAACAACAGAATCTACAAGTTGCGTGGGTTGGGTAATAACTGCCGAAGCGCTTATTGAGCAGCCGGAACTATTAGTTGCAATCACCTGATATGCGCCCGAACTAAGACTTGTAACGCATGGGGTTGTGGCAGCCATAGGACTCCACATATAAGTAATACCGGGACCGCCCGATGCATAAACGCAAGCTGAACCACTATTCGTGGCGTAGCAGGCTACATTGGTTGTAACCATGGAATCGATAGTTATACCACCGGTTGCCGCAACCTGTCCGCAGCCACCAGCCGTGCAACCATTTACGTCTACCACGGTAAGGCAATAAGTATTTGCGGTAAGCCCGGTAATGGTTTGGGTTGTTCCCGTTTGGCTCCATGCATATACGTAAGTAGGAGTACCACCTGATGGGTGAACAGTCAACGTTCCGTTATTGACCCCGCAAGCAGTACTGGAGGAAAAAGAATCTATTACAAGCGGCGCTGGCTGTGCAACAATTGCCGAGTCAACGATGCCGCAACCTAAAGCATCGGTAATAATAACATAGAATGACCCTGCACTAAGGCCGTTTATACATTGTGTAGTAGTAAAATTACTCCACTGAAAAGTGAATGGTATGGTGCCCCCGCTTACGGTAAGGCATGACGAGCCATTATTTGCGCCATTGCAAGTTACGTTCGTGGTACCAATCTGGTCATTAATTTGCGGTGACCGGGGCCTTATAGTATCTGGCACGAAAACCGTGCAGCCGTGCTGATCTTTTATGGTTACAACATAAATGTTTGGAGTATTGACCGAAAAAACACCTGAGGATTGGAAAGTAATCCCGTTTAGAGAATAAGTGAAAGGGGACGTGCCCCCGAATATGGAAGCGGTTATAGTATCGCCGGGCGTATTGTAACACCAGGTGTCGCTTTTGTTAGAAACAGACCCTGTTACGCTGTAGTTGGCTTGAATGGTAGCATGTATGGTATCGCTGCAACCCAGTGAATCTGCAGCTGTAACAACATAAGCACCCGGCATTACTAAGGCAAAGGTGTTTGACTGTTGAAATGGCCCGCCGTTTATGGAGTAATTAAATGGGGGCGTGCCACCGGTGGCGGTAACAATAATGCTGCCATCTTGAACACCAAGGCAAGTACCATTTGTTGTTGTTTGGCTTAGCGAAATTGCAGGTGGTTGCGTGATTGTTGCTGACGTGCTTACGGAACAACCAGTGGCGTTGGTAACCGTTAAAACATACGTGCCTGCAACAAGTTGAGGTATACAGGGATTCAGCGTTGCACCGTTGCTCCAACTATAAACAAAAGGCCCACCACCTGATGCAAATACACATATCGATCCATTGCTGCCACCAAAACAGCTAACGTTGGTTGTAACTATCGAGTCAATATTTACCGCTAAAGGGTCGGTTACAACTACACTGGCGGAAGCGCTACAACTGCGTGTATCGCTAACCGTAAGTACATAGGTGCCCGGCGATAAACCGTTGATAAATGAATTACCCAAAGCGTTATTACTCCAGCTATACAAATAACCCGGTGTGCCGCCCGATACATATGAGGTAACAATTCCGTTATTGTCCTGGCAGGTTTGACTATTGGCAACTAACGAATCAATACGCGGTGAGGGATTTACCGTTATTACTACACTGCTGGTAGCTGAGTTACTGTTGTTATCGGTTACGGTAATAGTATATGTTGTTGTAGTGATGGGAATGGCAAATGCTGCCTGCGAAGTTGGATTCACAAGGCCTCCGCCCGGAGACCATGCATAAGCGTAAGGCGGAGAGCCACCATCAACGGTTGCTTCCAGGGGTATAGTATTTCCCCGGCATACGGTTGTATTAATGCCGGCACTAACTGTTAAGGTGCCTAAACAGCTACTTACATTTACTAATATACTTGCGGTGGCTGTTACGCCATTAGCATCGGTAACAGTAAGGGTGTACCGCGTGTTGGCCGCCGGGCTAAGCGCCGGGTTTGAAATAGGAGCTGCACCGCTATTCCAGGCATAAGTATATGGTTGGGTCCCCCCTTGTGCCGTTGGGTGGCCGCCTAATAGTGCCGCGCTGCCCTGGCAAACGGTGGTATCATTACCGGCGTTTGCAATTAATGTGCCGCAGTTAGTTAGGGTTATTGCTAAGCTATTGGTACCGGTACAGTTATGGCTATCGGTAACTGTAACAACGTAAGTATATGTACCTGCAAGGTTAGGATTAACCTGTACTGTTTGGGTATGCGGCGTATTTAAATATGAGCCACTCCAGCTAAAAGTATATCCCGGCACCCCGTTAACAGGGAGTGCTGTTAAAGTATCAACTGCTCCTGTATTTGCGCACCCATTTATCGGGCCGGTAATTGTGATGGAAACGGAAGGTATCGTTGCGTCGGAAGTTACCGTGTCCTCGGCAACCACGCTACAACCGCTTGAAGGGTCAGTAACGGTAACGTCATATATTCCGGGTTCAGAAACTGATTTGGATGCGCCGGTTATGCCCGCGCCCCAATTAAAAGTAGCCCCGGTTGTTGTTGACGAGGCCGTAAGCACTTCGCTATGTGCCGTGCATGTTAAAACCGCAGGAATGTTAAAACTTACATTAGGTGTTGGCGCAAGGCTTATTGTAACACTGGCTGTGGCCGTTGCGCTGTTAGCATCGGTAACAGTAACGGTATACGTTACTAGCCCAAAAGCTGTAATTACCGGGTTTGGTACTGAAACCGAGGAAATGCCCACCGCAGGAGACCACTGGTAAGTATAAGATCCCACGCCACCACTGGCGGTGGGCGTGCCTCCTATAATGGCCGTGGCACCAGGGCATAGCGTTAAGTTAACCCCTGCGGAGGCAATTGGCTGGGCAAAAGTTTTACCAATACCAAATAGGAACAACAAGCAAACCAGGGTTGCGGAGTTTAATTTTGAGCGCATATTTCTGAATTTAAGGTAATTAAATTTTGCCTACACATTATTTGACGATACAAGAATACGGAGTGGTTTGCAGCCTGTATAGAACATTTTAAGCCTCAAATACGGAGTGTTTTGTTTTATTTTTAAATAAATAGCCTTATTTTCATAGGTAAATTGCAGCGCATTATTTTACCCGAATACGGAACTATTTTTGAAAGAACAACGCCCGTTAATAGCCATTTGCGCATCTTTTTGCATCAAACTTGTACACCTGAATACACTGATTATATGCAGCAAACTAAATTTCACGATTACACCAGCACACTTAGCGTTTACGAGCTAAACCGCTTTCGTAAATACATTAATTCGCCGTTGTATAACGAGGATGAAAGGCTGAAAGACTTTACGGATGTGTTTTTGCCCTTTGCCAAAACCAATACGCTGAATTTGCTGGAGGAAAAGGATGTTTGGAAAAAGGTTTTTGGCAGCACTAAATACAACCATGGCAAATTTGTAAGGTTGCTATCGGACATGGTAAAAAAAATAGAGCACTTTTTAATTATTGACCGCTATCAACAACAAACCGATTTGCAATATGCCTCGCAACTTGAAATTATGAACGAGCGCAAGCTTAATAAGCACGTGCCCGAACTAATGAACCTGGCTATTATCAAACACCAGCGCAAACCACACCGCGATGCAGGTTTCTTTTATTCAGGATTTCTGTTGCAGCAACAAAAAAATTTGTTTTTAGAGAATAAAGAGCAGCGCTCGGCTGAAAAAAATTTGGAGGGGGTTATAGATGCGCTCGATACTTATTACTTTGTTGAGAAGCTGAAATACTGTGCGGCCATGCTACACTACAAAAACTTTTTAGCGGTGGGAGGGGAGGTGCCTTTGTTGGGCGAAATTTTTAAATACCTGGATGCGAAAGCCAATACCAATGTACCGGCAATTGAAATTTACCGCTGCATCATTTTATCATATACCGAAGAGGATGGAAGTGCGCATTTTAATAAATTAAAAGACCTGATTGTTGCCCATCAAAATTTATTTACGCTTGATGAAGTGAAGAGCATGTATGTATTTGCCATGAATTACTGCATCAACCAAATCAATTTTGGCAAAAGCGAATATTTGAACGAGATTCTTTTTTTGTATAAAGAGGCACTTGCCAACGATGTGCTTTTAGATAATGGAGAATTATCGCAATGGGATTATAAAAACATAGTTACCACTGCGCTGCGCGTTAAGGATTTTAAGTGGGCCGAAAAGTTTTTGCGCGAATACAAAGCAAAGCTGCCCAGAGAAGACCGCAAGAACGCATTTACCTTTAACATGGCGCGGTACTACTTTGCTACGAAGAATTACGATGAGGTTTTGCAGTTGCTGCAGGAGGTTCAATACAATGATATTTTTTACCAGCTTGATGCCAAAACAACGCTACTTAAAACGTATTATGAGCTGGGCGAATGGCAGCCGTTGTATTCATTAAAAGATAGCTTCCGGATTTTATTGGGGCGTAAAAGATTGATTACGCCACAACAAAAAGCCAACTACTTAAACCTCCTTAATTTCGCTATCCGCGTTTTCAGGATGGATGTAAAGGATAAACCCAAACTGCACAAACTAAAGCAGGAAATTAGTATTGCCAATAATGTAGCCGATAAAAGCTGGCTGATGGAAAAGATGAATGAAATATGCCCGGATTGAGCTTAACGGCCGAATACATTTTCACGCAAAGAACACAATGTTTAACAGCCATGCACGCAAATAGATGCACGATTTTTTTAATACAAAATGCAGATTTTTACGATTTTTTCTTCGCGCCCTTGGGCTGTTCCTTTGCGCGCTTTGCGTGAAATGTATTTTTAAAAAATAGCCGCTGCTACTTTGAAAGCAGAACGCGTTAGCACATTTGGTTTTTCGTTCATTACTAATGGCTCGACAATGTGCACAGCGCTTTTAAGCATTTTGTACGAGCGGGTAAAGCCGGTTTTTGAGGGAGATGTTTTTAGCATGCCACCAACGCCGTAAAGTGCTACAGCAAAAAAGTGCCGTAGCAATAATTGCTCATCGCGCGAAATTGCCGAGAGAATGGCAATAGGCTCAAGCGCGTGTTTGCCACCGCTTTTTAAATAATCGTAACAGGCGGTTTTTAAATCTTCGTTTTGCATAACGCCATACAGTGCATCGGCCAATATGTTGATGGTGGCGTTTTGCTTGTGGCGCGTTGCGTAGAATGATGCTACAGCCGCATCAACCGGTTTAATGCTTTCTGATTGTTCAAGCGCAATTAGTCGCGAGCCAAGATTAAGGATATCTGAAAAAGCGGCCGTCATTCCCCCACCGGTTAATGGGTGGCGCATGTTTAAGGAGTCGCCAATCATGGCAACGCCGGGTTTTGTAAATGGCTTGGCCGGTATTAAGTGGTTGGGCATGGATTTAAACTTGCCTTCGGCTACTGCAGCCATAAACGAGGGCACAATCTGTGATGGTAATTGCGGTGCAATTGTTTCTGCCAAATAATTTGAAAGCTCAGCTGATTTTCGGGGTGCTTCATTACCCGGAAAGTCAATAAGGATGCGGGTTTCGGTGCTTGATATTGGATATACAAGGCATGGTGAGGGTTTGGCAACTATAACGTGCCCGTGATTTTTGAAAGGCAGGTTGCAATCTTTTAAAATCATGCCCAGGAAGAAACTGCTCACCTTTTTTTCATTGCTTGATAACTGTCCGCGGAAAGCAGAGAACATACCATCGCAAACCACGGTGAGTTTTGCAGTGATGTCTTTGCTTTCATCACTATTCTTTTCGGTATATTTTAATCCGGTTATTCGCCCCTCTACTTCATTTAGTTGTTGAACGGTGCCTTCAATAACAGTTACGTTGGGCAACGACAGAATATGCTGCCTGATGCGTTGTACAAACTTACCGTTCCGCAAACCGCGACCGGTTAAAGTTTTCCCATTTTGGGTGGGGTACGAAATTTTGAAGTTATCGCCATTCATAAAAAGCCCATAGCCTTCTATTTCCTGTGCGTCAAGTTCATTCAGTAAATGTGCGAGGCCTAGTTCCTGTAGTTTTATTACACCCCCGGGTTGCAGCAATTCACCTATCATGCGTTCCTGCTCGGCCATGTTTTTTTCAACTACGGCAACGCGTAAGCCATTGCCACCGAGATAAGCAGCCAGCACACCGCCGGCTACACCTGCACCTATTATGCAAACATCAAATTGAGGGGTAGGCTTCATGGCTTAAAAAAGAACGGTTTGCTCAAGCGTTCCTTCAGTTATAATGTTGGGGTTATACTTTACATCATCCAGTGCCTCAATAATTCTATTCAGGTTCTTTTTGGTTTGGGTATAGTTGGGGTCTTCGGTATTTAGCTTTCTTCTTATTTCGGCCACAAATTTTTCCATGTATTTGCGCACGCTTTCCATGTCGTTGGTCTCGAGCATCAATTTGGCGGCAATTCCTTTGCGTATTTTAACCACCTCGGTAAACACGTTATGGTTGTTGTAAATTTTTGCCAGTGTAGCCATAGCCATTACCTGCGGTATAGCACAAAACCTGAAAACCTTCGGGTCGCTAATCATGTTTAAATACAAAATGCAATTCTCCACGTGAGTAAGTGCATCGGTAACCAACTCGTTAATGCAGGCTAACGATTCGGGTGATGAAGGATGTTTTTGCAGTTCATCTAACCGGTCGGTGTATTTGCCCCAAATTTGTTTTGGCCAAAAGGTGCGGCCCAGGTTAAGGTCTTCATAATAATCGCGCGAGATATTGGTTTTTTGTAGCAATAGGCCCATGCTATTAGCCAACTCGTACTTATCTTTTAACCTCGGTGACTCTAAACCCGAAGCAGAGAAAAGCGAGGAAAGCCCAATCCCCACTAATCCCGCTACGTAATAACAATAGTCGTTGTAATCATGCAGGGTAACTACTTTGCGCTCGGCATAATCGGCCATGCCATTGCCCATTTTTTGGCAGATATCGGCAATAGCTAAGCGGTAGTCTTCATCCAGTGCCTGGAAAGCCCTGATTACTTTATCGAAGTTGGCCAGCAGCACGCGGTAATCGTGGCTATCGCCTACGTTTTGAATGTTCCAGTTTTTATCAAACAGTTTTTGATGAAAGTTGCGGAGCAACGGCAGGCGTTTATCAACCGGGTAGCTCATATCATCTTCAACCGAATCGAGGCCGCGCAGAACAAGGTAAAAAACACAAACAGGGTCTTTTAACTGCTCGGGCAGTTGCTGAATAACTATGGCAAAAGAGCGCGATACTTTGTTGAGGGAGGCATAGCAAAAATCGCGGTCGTTGCTATAACTCGCTATTTTTTCGAGGGACTCTTTATTATCACTTATTGATATGTTACTAAACTTAATTCGTACCATTGCGAGAACCTCGGAAGGGCGGTGAACTGACTTTAGAAGATCCGTAATCATTAGGAGGGGTTTTAATATTTTGCGAATATTTCGCAGGGTCAAAAGAAGAACGAAAATTTCGCAAATGCAATAGCGAATTTTTCACAA
>CAIOTH010000039.1 GCA_903861145.1 uncultured Bacteroidota bacterium
AAGTATAGCAAATGATTCTCTCAAAAAAATATATGTTCGGTGGTGCCGCGTTGTGGTATATGACTAAAATCATAGCAACAGCAGGCACTTTATCAGGAAAAGAGATTAACCTTTTGCCTTTTTTTACGTCTATATAATTAATACGTGAAACTATGATAGCTCCAAGCCTGATATCTGACTCAATACCACCTCTACACGTAGAGGATAGCGGTGAGCATGCCCTGATAACCATGCAAGAATTTAATGTAAGCCAATTGCCCGTTTTAGATGGAAACACCTATATAGGTTTGGTAACTTTAGATGAAATAATCAACCTGAAACATTTAAGCCATACTTTAAAAAGTTTTCAGTTACCGGTGCGCAAGCCTTTTGTGCGCGATACCGCTCATATTTTTGATGTAATGAAGGCGGCGCTTGATTTTAATGTAAGGGTGGTGCCGGTTATTAATGACAACTTCGAATACCTGGGCCTAATATCAGCCGAAAGCTGTTTAAGGGGCTTTGCAGTCTTAAACTCTGTTAAAGATGCGGGTGCGATTTTAGAGCTTGAAATTGAGCAAACCGACTACTCCCTATCGGAAGTTGCACGGATAGTTGAGGATAATGACGCCAAGATTCTTTGTTTCTATACCAATATCAGGCAGCAGGATGGCATTATTGAAATTACCCTTAAACTCAATACTACCGATGTAGCATCCATCGTTGCATCGTTCGAACGCTTTGATTATGAGGTTAAAGCGATACATAACGATGCCGAATACACCGAAGAGCTGAAAGACCGTTATGATGCCCTAATGCGTTATTTGAACGTGTAGCATTGACTTTCAGGTATTTGCCGCTTAAATCCTCTTCAAATAGCAATCACTCAAATATTCTATTTTTGGCGCCGTTGTGTTGAAACCCATGCGCCGCATAATTTATGTAATTGTTCTGAGTCATCTGCTTTTTACGAAAGTTTCGGCGCAGGCACAGTTACAAACGCTTACTACTGAAATTTCGGGTAAGGTTATTGACGCCACTACTAAAGAGCCTATACCTTATGTAAATATTAGGCTCCTCGGTTCTTTAAAAGCCGACCAAACCGACCCGAAGGGGGAATATCTGGTTAGAACCATTGACCGGGTTGATTCAATTTCGTTTTCGTTTGTGGGTTACCGCACCCGCACCATAGGTATTAAACGCGGCAAAGCGCAGCACCTGAATATTGAGTTGGGCTCGGATGAGCTGAAGCTGGTAGAGGTAACGGTTAAGGCCGGAAAACACAAAAAGCGGGTTATTGATACTACTGCCAATTATGTATATCACCTGGTGGTAAAAAATAAGGCCGAAAACCGGAGCGAAAATGTAAGCACTTATAAGTACGATAGTTATGAAAAATTCCAGATTTCGCTACTAAACCCAAAGGAAAAGCTGATTAATTTTTTCCTTTTTAAGCCTTTCAAATTTGTATTTAAGAATACAGATACCACAGATGAGGGCAGCATATTTATACCGGGTATTTTAAAAGAAACTTTGAGCGAGGTTTTTTATCGCAAAAACCCGAAGCTAACCAAAAAAATAGTGCGTGCTGAAATGCTGAGCGGCATTGATAATACATCGATAGGAAATATGGCCAATTACCATTTTGCCGAAACGGATGCTTACGATAATGTGTTTGTTATAGCTACTCATTCATTTACCTCGCCGTTTTCGCCGGCAGGGCGAAGCACTTATTTTTATTACCTGACCGACACCATGAAGATTGATGGGCGGGTATCGTATAAACTGCATTTTGTTGGAAAAGTAAAGGAAGACCTGGCACTAAAAGGATATGCCTGGATTGATTCGGCTACATGGGCAATACGTTCTATTATATTCCGTCCCAACGAAAAAGCCAACTTTAATTTTGTAAACGATTATACCATTAAGCAGGACTTTAAACGGGTAAACGATAAGTACTGGTTTATGCAGCGCGAAGAGATGCATACGGTTGGTTCGGTGTTTAAAAAGAAAACGGCGACCGCGCTATTGGTTACCAAGGTATATGACCGCAGAAATATTGAAACAGATATTGAGTTTCCGGATAGTTTGAGAGGGCCCGAGGAAAAAATACTTTTAGACAGTGCCCGCAGCCGGAGCAGAGATTGGTGGGATACTTCGCGGTTTGAACCGCTTACGCGACAAGAAAGAGAGGTATATCATATTTCGGATACGCTGCATTTTGTAAAGGCCTGGAAAGCCTACGAATGGTTTGGACGCTTTTTTACTGCAGCTTATGCCGATGCCGGCCCTGTAAGTTTTGGCCGATTGTTGAACCTTGCTAGTTTAAACAGGGTTGAAGGCCTGCGCATACGTTTTGGATTTGAAACCAACGTACGTTACCAGCACCTGGGCACACCGGCCAATACCTTTTTGCATAAGTTTTATTTTACCGGTTATGCCGCCTATGGTTTTGACGACAAGCTTTTACACTATAAAGGCGACCACGTTTTACAGTATATGGGCTCAACACGTATTAGCCTGCCCCGAAAAAATGACCGGTACCAAATGTTGGAGGCGATGTACCGGTATGACCTAAGGGTGCCGGGACAAGATGAAGACCAGGCGCTTTTAACTTTTGACAATATAGTAACCCTGCTTAGCGGCACCGTGCTAAGCAAAATTATGCGCGTGCGCGAATTCAGGATTACTTACGAAAAGGAATGGTTAAGGGATTTTAGTAGTATAATGACGTTTAACCAGAAAACCTATTACGATATACCCGGCACTTTCAACTTTACCAGAATGGATCACGGCACGCCGGTTGCTGTACATAATTTTGGAGTAACAGAATTTGTGCTGGATAACCGTTACTCATATAACGACCAGTATTTCGCCAATTACTTTTTCCGGTTTTTTCAGCCAACAAAATACCCGGTTTTTTTATTACGCTATACTGCAGGCATAGTTGATTTACAGAATAATTATTTCAATTACCATAACCTACAGTTTACGCTAAAGCAGCGCATTTCGTCGCCTATTGGGCATACCAACTATAATTTCAGGGCGGCAAAAATATTTGGCAAGGCTCCATATACAGCATGTTATTTTACCCAAGGCAATTTGGGCGTATTGCTTGATAAGTTTAATTACAACCTGCTCAACGAATTTGAATTTATAACCGACCAGTACGTGTCGCTTTGGGTTGAGCATCATTTTGATGGTTTCTTTTTTAATAAAATACCCGGGGTGAGCAAATTGAAACTGCGCGAGGTAATTTTTGCAAAAAGCCTTTATGGAACCTTTAGCCAAAAAAATGCCGATGTTTTATTGGTGCCATCGCAATTAAGCGCACCCAGCAAATATCCGTATGCCGAAGTGGGTTTCGGCATAGAGAATATAGCTTACCTGTTTAGGGTAGATTTTATGTGGCGTGTTAGTTACCGAAACACAGGTGGGCCAAATTGGGGCGTAAAATTTGCCCTATCGCCGGGCTTTTAATGCCGTTAGGCTTAAATTGGCTGAATCTCATTTTTATATCTTTAGCCCTTAAAATTTTGTCTTTCTGTTTTTAAAGCAAAGCCGTTTAATGCAACCTGGTTTTAGAGTTGGCCCATTAGTTTTCTTACTGGTTTTATGTTTTTGCCACGGCTTTGCCCAGAACCTTGAGCAGCTTCCGCCGGTGCTAAAGGATGTTTATACGGGACAGGATAGTGCGCTGTCGTTTGTTTTTACAGCCCTGGATTTTCGCCAACAGGAAATTAAGAAGCCGCAGAAATATGCCAACTGCGTTCAAATTTTTGATGCGGATATTTCGTGGCCACCGCGTTGGTATTATGCTATCCCCTTTGTACGTAACGATAGTGCAAAACAAATACCGGCTATTGACGCTGTGGGTGATGCCAGGTTTCAACACGGTTACTTTACTTTTTCGAGAGTAAAAAAGGAATTGGGAAAGAATAAAGGAAACGCTGACGGCATGGCCGGGTACCTTATCTGTAACCAAAAGATGCAGCCGTTTGACACGGCAAAAAGTGTTCCTGCAAACACAATAGACCCTCACGATTTTAGAATAAACGAAAGGGGGGAACGATTGCTAATGGCTAATATGGACACCGTGCTTGATATTAGTAAGGCATCGGGAAACCCGGCCGACACTGCTGTTATAGCTTCGGTAAGCGTAATTGAGATTCTGGATTCAACTAATAAATTAATATTCAGGTGGAACTCGGCGGCCATGTTGGGTGCAAATACAGTGTACTATCCTGATTTAGGCACGCGAACCTATTTTAAGCAAAAGCATATGGATTGGTCGCATGGCACAGCTGCATTATGGGATAGCGATGGAGATATTCTTTACAGCTTAAGATATGTTGGCGTAGGAAAGATATCGCGGCAGGATGGGCACGTTATATGGCGGCTTGACAGGCGTAATATGCCCAGTGTTGCAGGAACAGATACTGTTGAGTTTTACGCGCAGCATGATTTGGAGGCAATTAGTGATACCGGTGACTACAATTACTACAGCTTGTTTTCGGATGGCCGATGGCCAGACCATTTAGCCGCTGCTGTAACGTTTAAAGTAAACAAGCTGAGCCATGAAATTAAGCCGGTTAACAAGTTGCTGCCCGATGAGCCGATGGTATCGGGTGGAGCCGGTAATTACGAGGCTTACGAAAACGGAAGTTACCTTTTGAGTTATGGTCAATATCCGCAAAAAGATTCAACCGAAAAGTATCATTACTTTATGGAGCTAAGGGACAGGCATGAAAAAGTAAGGGTAAAATACCAATTGCCGGCTTTAGTGTTTACTTATAAAGTTCATAGGGTAACAAATGAAAGGCCACCCCGGCCGCTGATAAGCGGAAGTAAAACTACTTTGCAAGCTACCGGAGATATGAGCGACTGGACCTGGTATCGGTTAAGCGGAGCCAATAATACTACCGTGCAAAAAGTAAGCGAAGGAGAAACATTTGCACCGAAAGAATATGGATGGTATTGTGTGGCCGGCAAGTACGGCATAGGGTGGTCGGTTTCGAAACCATTTTTGTTTGATGACAGTTTGGGAAATAAAAAATTAAAGAATAAGAAATAGATGAAGAAGCTATTAGCGATGTTGGCCTTTGTGTTGTGCCTGGTAAATATTAAAGCCCAGGTTAAATCGAGCCACGACGGTTTTTATGAACAGGACTCGGTATTTTACCAGTTGACCGGTACTGACACTTTTAAGTTTTGCGTTAACTGCTATAGTGCAGATTCGCTTCAAACATATCATGATGGTATATGGCTTTATAGCAGGGAACATGCCCCTAATACCTGGGAGAACACCCGGTTTTCCAATAAAAAAGATTTGGTGGACACCAGCGGCATACGGCCGGATGTGATAAAAGGAAACACCATTTGGGTTCGCGTTTTAAAAGATGGCGGATATACTGATGAACACCATTTTGTTTTTTTAGGTAACTGGAAACCTAAAACAGCACAGGTAATATCACTGTTTTTAGATTCATCGGACTTTATGGGCCATAATGGATTTTATGGTCCGGGTGTAGGTATGAACACCAATGCCGGTAACCGGTGGAACTACCGGCTTAAGATTGAAAAGAAATGTTCGTACCAGGTTTTTGCAGGGGCGCATTGGCAAGCCGAAGCGCAACAAACCGCAGCGTTAGAAATAAGTGCACAGGAAAGCGCAGATTACCCGGATAAGGCGATGCAGTTAAATGCCAATAATGCTTTGAGCAGAAAGCACGGACTTACGTTAGGCCCTGGTATTACCGATTCGTTAGGCATGCATATTAAAACGCTGCGATTTAGATTAGGTGGTTCCAATCACCGTAGCAGCATTATAGCTAATGAAATTGCTATGGGGATTATAAGGCCCGATTTGGGTGGCATGCCATCTATACCTGTTTGCGTTTTTGTTAACGGGTCGTTTTGGACATATGCCATGGCTGAAGAGGGAATGGGAGCAAGTCATATTGCGAACTCATTAGGCATACCTATTACGCACCTGATTACTGCAAAAGTGCCCCCGGTTTTAGCCATAGCAGATATTAAAAAAATGGGACTCACGTTTAACCCGGTAACTGCCCCAATATATTCCGTTTGCGGATTTTTAAATGCATGCCAGTTGCTTTACACCTACCACGATACCGTGCAGTTTCACCTGGATAGTCTAGAGTTAAGGCACGCCGCTGTATTTGAAGACCTGTGCAAAGCAGTTTATGAAGGAAGCGATTCGTTGGTTGCCGCTACTATTGACAGGGAAAGTTTTTACCGGTATGCTTTAGCCATCTGGTTTTTTCAAAATCCCGACTCGTGGGGCAATCACCTTACCATTGCCAAGAGCAATTTAAAGCCGTGGAAACTTTTTGGTGAGCATTTTGATTTTCAGGCAGACTCGGCGCAGGCAAGTGACTGGGGTAAATACTTTACAAAATACGCCGGTGGGCGAAGAGAGGGCCTGCCTTGGCAAGCCACCAAAAAAATGTTGCGATACGATAAAGATTATTTCTGCCTGGTGTTAGAGGATGAATTGAATACAACTTATAACACTGAAAGAACGGTGCCCATTGCGCAGAAAAAAATATCATCTCTGCGGCCATGTGTTAATGAATGCAGCCGCGCCTGGGGCCCTAACGACTGGACCGACTCATCAAGTTGGGAGCAGGCCGTTGGGAAAATTGTTCCGTTTTTAAAACAACGACCTGATGTGATTGCGAAAAGCCTGCCTAAAATTTTTATGAGTGGCGCCGATACTTTGCTTGATTTAAAAGACCGGAATACGGTGACCGTAAAATTTGATAAAGTGCCTGGCAAGGATGTAACCGTAAAATTGAATTCGCTTGAAGTAAAAAAGGATTTTACCGGCCGGTATTATCCCAGGCCAAACCTGCGTGTATCGGTACAATACGACCCTAATAAATATGAGTTTGTCAGGTGGCTTGAATTTCCTGAAGAAGCTGCCAGTTTTAGTGTTTCGGCAAGTAAGCCGGTTACTTTAACACCAGTAATGAAGTTGAAGAACCAGAGGTGAGAAGTTAAAGCCCGGGAAATTGGTATAATTTTATAGCCATGAATACAGACAGGCTGGAAAAATTATGGAGCAAGTTTTTAAACGTAGCCGGCTGGGATAATTTCAGCATTCAGCAGATTTATCTTTTTGTGGGCATTACTGCGGCCGGCTTTATTATCGAAATGTTATTTACCGGTTGGCAGAACAGCTCGTTAAAACGGCTTTTGCACCCGGGCAAAAGCGAGCGAACCGATATTATTATGTGGTTCATTAACATGTTTAACCTTAACCGCATACTTGGTGTGTTGTTCTCGTTTGGTGTTTGCTACTATACGGTTGGCGTTTTATCGAGAGCAGTTCATTTTGACCTGATAATTAAAATACAAAACCCGGTTTTGCAGGTTATACTACTGCTGCTTATCGGCGATTTTAAAAACTATGCACGGCATTATGTGGCACATCATGTATCGCCGCTATGGATGGCTCACCAGTTTCATCATTCGGCGGAGGAGTTTACGATGATAACGCATCACCGAAATCATTTTATTGAAAATGCAGTAGGGATGCTTTTTGATGTTATACCGTTTGTGTTGCTGGGTAGTTCGCCGCAATCCTTTTTCCTGCTACAGGCACTTCGCGACTTACACCAAATGCTGGTGCATGGACGGTGGCGCAGCAATTGGGGCCTGGTGGGTAAATACTTATTAGTATCGCCTAATGCACATATGGTGCATCATTCGGTATCGGAAAAACATTATGGCAAAAACTACGGTAGCCTTTTTATTTTTTGGGACCAGATTTTTAAAACTTACCAGGAACCGGTACCGGTGGCGGAAATTGGTTTACCCGGAAGCGGGTTTAACGACCGCGGTTTTTTATATGATTACTGGCATGGGTATGTAAATACTATGAAGCGTTTTGCATTAGTGTTTAAACCTGCAAAGCAGCAAATAGGCAAAGTTGAAAAGGGAGAGTCTGCGGAGACGTAAAATAGAGATACTAAGAAATCACAGAGCTTCTGCTGGACAATTTAGTTATTAAGTAGTGCCTGCATTTTTATTTTCAAAGCAGGCAAGTCCTGCTTAATGGTGTTATAAATTGTATTAATGGAAACCCCAAAATACTCGTGAATGAGTTTATTGCGCATGTCGCGCATAAGCCGCCACTCAATATTATCATGTTCACTTTTAAATTTCTCGGAAATATTTGATGCCGCTTCACCTATAACTTCAAATCTTCGAATAATTGCATCCTGAATCAAAATATTTTGATCGAATTCATATAGGCTCGTTTCTCCTATGTGGTGCTCAATAATTTCTATTGATTCAATAATGTCCTGAATATAAACAAGGTCGTCCCGTTCAATCATATCAGAGTTATGGCCTGGCTCAAAACTTTATCCTTAATAGATGGTTTGAGAGCGGAGAACTCCACAAGATCTATCTTTCTTGAAAACTTCCGCTTTAATGACTCTTCCATTCTCAATACATCAAAAATTGATAAAGAGGGCTCTATGTCAATTAAAATGTCAATGTCGCTATCTACCCTATTATCGCCACGGGCAAATGAGCCGAACAGGGAGGCGCGTTTAATAGGAAACTCCTTTAAAGCTTTTATAAGTTCTATTTGAAATGGCGTTTGCACAGGTTAAAGATAATAATTATTCCGCTTCAATACACGGCGTTAACAGCCCAAATCGAACTAATATGAGTTTGATTTATCCGTTAAACCCTATCTTCGCAACATAATTTTTTACATGATTGTTATTTTCGGAAAAAGCTTTAGCCCTGCCAATGCAGATTTGATGAACAACTTGTTCAGTTACCTGGATAAGAAGGGGATGAAATATGTGGTTGACAAAACATTTATGCAAATGATGAAGGGTTATGTAAGCTATAACCGGGCACCTGATGTTTTCGAAAATTTTAATGAGGTAAAGGGACAAACCGAAGTAGTTTTTAGTATTGGCGGCGATGGAACCATACTTGACTCGGTGGTGATGGTGAAGGAATCGCAAATACCCATTTTTGGCATCAACTTTGGCCGATTGGGTTTTTTGGCAAGTTTGGGGAAAGATAAGCTGGAAGATGCAGTTGACGCGGTTGAGCGCGGACAATACATGATTGACAAACGCACTCTGCTTGAATTACAATGCAACAAACCCCTGTTTGAAGATAGCTTTGCCCTGAATGATATGACAATACAGCGCAAAGATCAATCAAGCATGATAACTGTTAATGCCTATATAAACGGCGAAATGCTGAATACTTATTGGGCAGACGGGCTTATTATTTCGACCCCTACGGGTTCTACGGGCTACTCGTTAAGTTGCGGAGGGCCAATACTTTATCCTACCTCTGGTAATTTTGCCATTACGCCTATTGCACCTCATAACCTGAATGTTAGGCCTATGGTGGTAAGCGATGATGTAGTGCTATCGTTTGAGGTAAACGGCCGAGGCGATAGCTTTCTTTGCACCCTTGATTCGCGGTTTAGATCTATAGACCATACCTACCAATTAGCCATCAAAAAGGCCTCATTTCATGCCAATATCGTGCGCTTGACCGACCAAAGCTTCCTTTCGGCACTAAAAAGCAAGCTGAATTGGGGGATGGACCAGAGGAATTAAGAGTTTCTGGTTTCGAATTTCTAGTTTCTGGTTAAATGCAAATACCAGTCCCACATTGTAACCTACAAGGCTTTAACACGTAAAGGGTAGACAACATTTTGCTTATTTGGCCGTTTGTGTGTTTATTCGCAACCCTAAAATGAAGAGTACCCGGAGCTTTATCTTATTACTTAGCTTACTTGTTGGCCAAACTGCGTTTTGCCAGATACACGAGTATGGAGTATTGATGGGGTTTACCAATTACTTTGGCAGCCTTAATGAGGTTGCTTCATTTAAGCAAGTCAGGCCGGCAGCCGGTATGTTTTATCGTTACAACATTAAATATCGCGGAGCATGGCGCACCTCGTTTACCTGGGGGCAAGCTCAGTTTAACGATAACTCGGTTATCAACTCGTGGAATCAACAGCGCAACCTTTCTTTCAGGTCGAACATTTTCGAGGCCTCTACAATGATAGAGTTCAACTTTTTTAAGTACGATAAGGATAGCAAGAAACATTGGTTTACACCTTATATAGCTACCGGGCTATCCATCTTCTTTTTTAATCCGCAGACACAATACAATGGTAAGTGGTATTACCTGCAACCACTGGGTACCGAGGGTGAAACCGACCCAAGTTATTCTGGCGTAAAGCCATATCACCTTTATAGTTTTGCTATACCAATGGTAGGTGGTTTTAAATTCAGCTTTGCAAGATTTTGGAATGTGGCTATTGAAGCCGGCCTTCGCCAAACATTTACTAAGTACTTAGATGATGCCAATGGAAGATACCCAAGTTATGTTGACCTACCGGGTGGCTCAACCGGCTTGGCTGCGGCACTTTCAAACAGAAGCGCGGGTGGTGCAGATGGGGCTCAAATTGGCTTACAGCGTGGGTTAGGGGTTTTTGATAAATATCTTTTCTGCAGCATAACTATATCGTACACGGTTATGAAACTGCGCTGCCCTACGGTTAGTGGTGGTAATACGTATAGGTAGTTTTTACTTTTTCTACTTTACCGGCTTTTCGAAATAACCTTTTAGTGCTGAGCCTGTACCTGTAATTGTAAAAACTGAATTAGCCAGTTGTTTTAAAACAATAAGTGCCTTATTGCCTTCGATGGTTTGACGCACTTTTTCGTCTTTAGAGGCGGAGCCAACTACAGGCTCCTTTCTGTCCTTTTTCATACTGCCACTAATCCGTGAGAAGCTGATACCAGTGGTAAGTATTTTAAGGGCCTTAAGTCCGAATTTGTTGCCGAGAAATTGGAGCGTTTTTGGTGTGTAATACGACAAATGCTCGGGGTAATGAATGATGGTGTAATCGAATTTAAGATAATAACGAGAAAGAGCATTGAAGTTGGGCGTTGTGCAATAAAACAATCCGCCGGGGCGCATCAGGCTTTCAATGTTCTTCATTTCGGGCTGAGGATTGTTAATGTGCTCTATTACCTCGAAAGAGGTAATGACATCAAACTGCAGCCCATCAAAATCGGCGGCGTTTAACACGCCTTTTTTCATTTTAATACCTTTTGCCTCGCATATTTCAATGGCTTTATCCGAATATTCGGTGCCATATACCTGCCAGCCTCGGTCGATGGCGACTTTTAAAAACAGGCCCACTCCACACCCAACATCGAGCAAAAGATTGTTTTTACGGTATTTTTCAAACTCGTCCAGCAGCTCATTATAACGGGCTATAGTGACCGGGGAAACAAAAACTTCTTTGCTATATGAGTAGTTGCGGTAATGGTCGTCAAGTTCTTTTAGCGTGGGTATTTTACGGCAGAAAACCATGGAACAATTGCCGCAGCGGCAAAGGCTTGCTTCTTCATAGCCCTTAAGGTCTTTAAGGTTTTGGTTGCCACATACTATGCAGGCCTGATGAAATGCCGGGACAGGGTTTTCTGCCATATTAAAGGTTAGTCTACTGGTTTTGATTGTGCGGGGGCACCATAATGCCTGCCAAAAATAATATTATGCGGCAAACAGCCACCCCTTACGTCGCCTAAAAGGAAAAACGAGAGGCAAAATGCGCTGCGAAATCCTCTAGCTCCCCAAAGGGGAGAACCGCTACGCCGTAATACAAACAGCCACCCTTCCGTTCCTAAAGAGGAAACCAAAGCCTTTAATTCGTCTTTTCACTTCATAAACCCACCAGCATAACAATGCATTAAACGGTTTAGCGTGGTATGCCCGTCTGTGGAGTATTTTTCTATCTTTGCCCGCTTTTAAAAAATAAATTTTTTAAATAGCGTTTAAACTTTTCTGATTGTGAGCCTGAAAGGAAATATTGATCTTACCCGTTTACCTGAGCACATTGCTATCATTATGGATGGTAACGGGCGTTGGGCGAGTAAACATGGCAAGAACAGGATTTTTGGGCATACCAACGGGGTTAGCTCTGTAAGGGAAACCTCGGAAGGATGTGCTGAGTTGGGGGTTAAATACCTGACGTTATATGCGTTTTCGACTGAAAACTGGAACAGGCCTATAACAGAGGTAAGTGCTTTAATGACATTGTTGTTAAAAACCATAAAAGCAGAGCTTAAAACCCTTTTGAAAAATGATATTCGCCTGAAAGTTATTGGCGATATGGCCAAACTGCCGGTGGGAGTTGCCAAAGAGTTGACCGATGCTATGCAAAGAACGGCCAACAACAAAAGGATGGATTTAATACTGGCATTGAATTATAGCGGCAAAAGTGAGATTGTAAGGGCAGTTAAGGAAATTGCTACAAAGGTGCAAAAGGGCGAGGTTTCGATTGATGCGATAAATGAGCAGGTAGTAAGCGATAATTTGTATACCGCGGGTATACCTGACCCGGAATTATTGATAAGAACAAGTGGCGAGAAACGCGTTAGTAATTTTATGCTTTGGCAATTAGCGTATGCCGAGTACTTTTTTACAGATGTGTTTTGGCCGGACTTTACCCGTGAAGAATTGTATAAGGCAATAATTGATTTTCAAAACCGTGAACGCAGGTTCGGTAAAACCAGTGAACAGTTAGTAACCAAATGAAATTGACTCTTAAGCAAATTCTTCTTTTATCGTCGGTGTTTATTTCTTCTGTCATTTTCGGACAGGATTCCATCCCTTTATTTGACTATAGTAAAAGTGCAGAGTTCGAGATTGGCGATGTGCGTGTTGAAGGCGCCAAATTTCTCGATTCAAAAATACTTGTTACCCTCTCGGGTTTAACCAAAGGCGAAAAGCTAAAGGTGCCCGGCGACCAGATACCAAAAGCAATTAAGGCTTTATGGAAGCAAAAGCTTTTTACTAACGTATCTATTATAGCCGATAGAATAGTAGGCGGTAAAGTTTACCTGATTATACGGGTTGAAGAGCGTCCGCGTATATCGCGCTACTCTCTTAAGGGTATTAAAACCAGTGATGCCGACGATATCAAGAAAAAGATTGATTTACGTGCCGGTAGCATCTTTACGGAGAATATGAAAAGCCTTACTATTAACTCGATAAAGACCTACTTTATTGATAAGGGTTTTCTTTCGGTAAAAGTTACGATAACGGAACAACGCGATACCCTGCTTGCTAATAGCGTATTGTTGCGCATAAACGTTGAGAAAGGCGTAAAGGTGCAGATTGACCAGATTAATTTTACCGGCAATAAGGTTTTCTCAGAAAAAACGCTGAGAAACAAGATGAAGGAAACCCACGAAAAACCACAGTTTGATGCCAGCGGTTTTTTCAAATTCAAAAGAAACCTGGCAATGGACTCGAATCCGCAAAAGTGGTACCAGGTATTGGGCAATATAGTGGCGCCGCTTGAGTTGTGGAACTACTGGTCGAAACATACGCACGTTAACTTAAATATCTTCAGCGCCTCGAAATTTAAGAGAGATGATTATGAAGATGATAAAAACCACGTCATCGAATTTTACAATAACAAAGGATACCGCGATGCGCATATCACTTCAGATACTTTTTACCTGGAGGATAGCAAAAACATGGTTATTAATATCAAGGTAAATGAGGGTAAGAAATATTACTTCCGCAACATTTACTTTAATGGCAATACCAAGTACCCCGATTCGATTTTATCGCGTATTGTAAATATTAAACGCGGTGAGGTTTATAGCCAGAAACTTTTAGATGAGCGGATAAACATGAACCCACAAGGTGGCGATTTGAGTTCGTTATATATGGATGATGGTTACCTGTTTTTTAGCGTATCACCAATGGAAGTGAAAATTGAAGGCGACTCGATTGACCTTGAGTTGAGGATTAATGAGGGCGCGCAGGCTACTATTAACGAGGTTAGAATTGTAGGCAACACCAAGACAAACGAAAAGGTTATTCGTAGAGAGCTGCGCACTTTGCCGGGTAATAAGTTCAGCCGTTCGGACTTAATCAGGTCTCAGCGTGAAATTACCAACCTGGGTTATTTTGATGCACAGCAATTAGATGTAGTGCCAATACCAAACCCTGAAAACGGAACGGTTGATATTGAATATCGTGTAGTTGAAAAGCCAAGTGACCAGTTAGAGCTTTCAGCGGGATATGGCGGGCAGGCTACCGCTACCAACACCGGTGGTTTATTTGGTACGCTGGGTGTTAACTTTACCAACTTCTCTATCAGAAATATTATTGACAGAAAGGCATGGACACCGCTACCATCGGGTGATGGGCAGAGGTTTAGTATCAGGGTTCAATCGAACGGACGTGCATTTCAATCTTACAGCGTATCGTTTACGGAGCCATGGCTGGGCGGTAAAAAACCTGAGTCGCTTAATATAGCGTTCAACCGTTTGCGCGCAAATACCCTTGACCCGAATAACTACGCTTTGATTGATGGCTCGTACTACTCAACCAGTTTGTATTTAGGTTTGGGTAGCCGTTTAAAATGGCCGGATGATTTCTTTACCGGTGAAATAGGGATGGAGTTCCAGGAGTATGTGTTGAACAATTATGCTTCGTATTTTACCTATACTACCGGTACGGCGTTGAACTTCAACTTGCAGTTAACGCTATCACGTGATTCGCGTGAAATGGCGGGGCCTACTTTCTATAACAAGGGTTTCTATTTTATGGTGCAGGGTAAGTTTACACTGCCATACAGTTATATGTTCCCGGGTAGAGAGAATATTAATTACCAGGATCCAAACGTGCCTGATGCCGTAAAATATAAATGGGTTGAGTTTCATAAGTGGAAAATGTTGTTTGAGTGGTATGCACCGGTTTGGAAGAATATGGTATTTAAGGCTTCGGCCAACCTTTCGTTTCTTGGTTTGTATAATCCGGCTATTGGTTACGCACCGTTTGAGCGTGTTGAATTGGGTGGCGATGGTTTAAGTAACCTGAATAGTGCTACACAGTTAGGCCGTGATATCGTTTCGTTGCGTGGTTACCCTATTGTAACACCAACCGGTGGTTCGCCTATTTATAATAAGTACTCGATGGAGTTGCGTTATCCTATTACACTGGGACAATCTGCCACTATTTATGCGTTGATATTCCTTGATGCAGGTAACTACTGGAACACCATTAAAGATTACAAGCCTTATGACCTAGCCCGCAGTGCCGGTGCCGGCGTGCGCGTATTTTTACCAATGTTTGGTTTGCTTGGCTTTGACTACGGTTTTGGATGGGATAGGGCTAAGTTTGGTTTAGTGCCAACGGGTAACAACATTTTCTCGAAATACGGGCAGTTTAATATTATCCTGGGCCGCCAGCCTGAGTAGTGGAGGTTTGTTAGAAATAGTTATTGCAGCCGGTCAAAGCAACGTTTAATAGAAATTCATTATAAATTTGAACTTGTTAAAAATTCAAAGAGTATGAAAAAGATAATGATAATAATGGCTGCCCTGTTTATGAGTGCAACCACTTTTGCTCAAAAATTTGCTTACGTAGATATGGACTATATACTTGGCAAATTGCCCCAGTATAGCGAAGCTCAAAAGCAGTTGGATAAAACTGCCGAAAACTGGCAAAAAGACGTTGAAACCAGGATGAAAAGTGTAGATGATATGTACAAGCAGTTTCAGGCAGAGCAGGTTTTGATGACTGACCCCATGAAACAGCAAAAGATTAAAGAAATTGAAGCCAAGGAAAAGGAAGTTAAAGACTACCAAAAAACCAAATTTGGCCCCAATGGCGAGTTGTTTAAGAAACGCCAGGAGTTAATTAAACCAATACAGGATAAGATTTACGATGAAGTGCAGAAATACGCCATAGCCAAGGGTTACGATTTTGTATTTGACCGTTTGAGCGGCCCGACTATGCTATATGCCAGCGATAGGCTGAACAAGAGCGAAGACATCCTTTCGGCGCTTGGTGTTTCGTCGAAACCAGAGGGGAAATAGGGAATTATTACGGTAAACAGAAAAATATATCTTTGCGCCCACTAATGAAAAAAGCAATCATCCTTTTAGTAGCATCTTTCTTTGTTTTTAACGGAGAAATATTTGCACAGAAATACGGACATATCAATTCGAATGAAGTTGTGCAGAGTATGCCCGAGTTCAAACAAATGAGCGCTGCCGTTGAGAAGAAGAAAAAAGACGCACAAACCAAAGTGCAGGTAATGTACGAAAGCTACCAAACAAAGCTGAAGGAAGTTAACCAGTATGGCGCCAGCATGATGGAAGCCGTATTACAGGAAAGAAAGAAGGAGCTGGACAGCTTACAAAGAGGTATACAGGCTTACGAGCAAACTGCCAGTGCCGAAATACAGGATTACCAGGATAAGCTGTTGAAGCCGTTAAACGATAAGTATCTTAAAATAGTAGCATCAGTAGCTAAGGAAAACGGATATGCTTACATTTTTGATGTAGCATCGGGCAGTGTGGCTTACCACCCTGAAACCACCGGCGACATTACGGATTTGGTAAAAAAGAAAATGGGTTCTAACTAAAAACAGAATAAATCAAAAACAAAATGAAGAAAACAATTGCAATAATTATCACTGCGGTATTCGCAATTTTCGGTACTGCTAACGCTCAACAGAAAATCGGGCATATCAACTCGTTAGACATTTTGCAGGCTATGCCGGAATTTAAAACCATGAACGGCGATATTGACAAGCAAAAACAATCGTACCAAAAGGCTTTGGAGGGTATGTATGCTGATTACGAAAAGAAGCAGAAAGACTTACAGGCTTTGAGCAATGATAAAAGCACGCCAGACCCAATCATCGAATCAAAAATCCAGGAACTTCAGGATCTTCAAAAAAGAATTCAGGACTTTGAAAGCAAGGTGAATGATGACCTTCAGAAACTTCAACAAGAGAAGTTGAAACCAATCAACGAAAAATACCTGAAGGCGGTTAAAGAAGTAGCTACTACCAACGGTTACTCGTATGTTTTAGATGTTGTTTCGGGCGCGGTTGCTTACTACCCTGAAACTGCAGATGATGTTACAGACCTGGTAATGAAAAAACTGAATATTACGCGTGTTGCCCCAGGTAGCACCGGCACAACTACACAGCCTAGAACCGGCGGAAAATAATTAAACATGGGAAATCAGAAACATCAACCAGTTGGTGTATTTGATTCGGGCATTGGCGGCTTAACGGTCGCCAATGCCATTTCTAAGCTATTACCAAACGAGCAGATTATCTATTTTGGAGATACCGCCCACATGCCTTATGGCGACAAATCGAAAGGGTTAATCCGTTTATACGCCAGCCGCATAACGGATTTTTTGTTGTACGAACAAAACTGCAAAGCCATTGTAATTGCCTGTAATACTGCCAGCGCTGCGGCTTACGAATTACTGCGAGACAAGCATAAAGGCTCGGTACCGGTGATTAATGTTATTGACCCGATGATTGAGGCGGTTATTGCTGATGATAACATTAAGAAGGTGGGCATTATTGCCACCAAAACAACTATAGGCTCGGGTGTTTACCAGGAAAAGCTTACCCGGCGAAAACCGGCTTTAAAATTCTCGGCAGTGGCAACGCCTTTGTTGGCATCGATGATTGAAGAGGGTTACTATAACGACAACATTAGCCGCGCTGTGCTTGAAAGTTATTTGAGCAACGAGGAGTTAAAAGATATTGATGCGCTGGTGCTTGCCTGTACGCATTACCCGCTTATTAAAAACGAAATCGCAGCCTTTTATAACGGCCAGGTTAAAATATTCGACTCGGCGGAAGTAGTAGCAGCCAAACTTAAATGGGTGCTTGAAAAAGAAGGCCTGAACAGCGAGCGCAAAACTGCCGATGATTTGTTTTACGTTTCGGATTTTACTGAATCGTTTGAGCGCACTACCAAAATATTTTACGGGCAACAGATACGGTTGGAGCAGTGTAATATTTGGAGGTAAGTGTGTTGAGGTGCGAAGGTGTTAATGTGATTAGTATTGCCCATATCTATGCGATAGCCTTGGTTGCCATGCAGGTGTATTATCTTGATCCACAATCGAAATTTGGTCAATGGCAAAATTCTTGTCTTCAATTACGTACCTTAGTGAAATAGCTTTGTTCGGCACATCAGTTACAAAAACAGCGACAACATATATTTTATCAATTCTGATGAACAGGCGATAGGTCAACAATTTATTGCTCACCTTATATTTTAACAGTTGGTTTTCCAATCTCTCCTTTCGTTTTCCAATTCTATGAACATACTCCGGAGAAAATCTCTCTTCCAATGATTTAAAATCTGAGTGGCTAACCAACTGAATATCCTTTTGAGCAAGAGCCGTCAAAAAAATATTTCCCTGATTGCTATAAGGAGTAAATATCATTTTTGCAAGGCCAAGTTTGTTAGTTTTAGAAATCCGAAAGTATAACTCAAGAATACCCCTTGCCTTAGCAAACGCCGAGTTATAAGTAATTACAGCATAACGCTGCCGGGACGATTCAATAGACAGAATATCTTTTTCGATCAATTCATATTTTTGAAGAGTGCCTACTACACGTTTATTTATATCAAAAAATGTTCTTACCGTTTCCATTGAATCCATGTATAGAGGGTCAATGAACATATTAATATCATTGAAACGACCCGTTTCCATTAGCGCCAGAACCGAATCAATGTTTGACGAGTCCATTTTTTCAAACAGGGCGTTCGTTTCCACTTTATAGAAACTATGATCAAAATTATTTAATATGCCTGCCGCTGTATTTTGGTCGGCCTGCAGTGCGCCAAACTTAGGCGCGCGAATTGGCGCGAAGAATTCCATATCCAGGTTTTTTAAATTGACCAATCCCTCTTGTGCAAACAAATCAAGGATTGGTTGGTCCTCCTGGGCTTTGGAAATAAATCCAACAAAAAGTAAACTCAACAAAACGACAAATTTGAATTTGTTCACGTCTAGATTTATTTATATCGAAAATAATTAATTCTGCAGCAAGGGATAATTATCCGCACCCTGCCTATAAGTTTTTATTTAAGTTATTGGGAGTCTGTTTAGTTTTGTGATTGAGTTTAATTGGGACCGGTAGGACTGTTGTTCGTGGCTTGGCTTGGTTCGCATGACATGGGAGGCTTAATACGAGATTACTCATTGCTCTTTTTTTAAGAAATTGGAATTCGTGAATGCTTAAACATTATGGGTGTATAGTCTAAGCATTTGCCTGGTCGGAGAGCCGGAACCATGAAAAAGGTTACAAAGGGTTACAAAAGGTTACATTTTCCATTTTCGAGTTTCAGGTTGAAAAATGCGGGGAGAGGCAAAAAGTTGACAAAACTTGACAAAACCCGACAAAATCTATTTTCCATCGTCAAAAAGTACACAAAAGTACACCGAATTAGCGGTTTAGCCTTTTTACCGTAATTCTTCGCACGCCGGATGCAAGTTTGATGCAACAGAAATTAACCAGGACCAAACCAACTTTAACGTCAAAAAGCTATAAATTTGAAGGCTGAAAATTTATATATTATGAAGAAATACGTTGCGGTGCTTGCTCTATTTTTCTCGATGGCAGTTGTAGGCCCTGGCCTGCATGCCGAAGAAGGCATTCAGTTTAATCATGATAAGAAGTTTCAGGAAGTGCTGGATATGGCTAAGGCACAGGGCAAGCTGGTTTTTATGGATTGCTATACCTCGTGGTGTGGGCCATGTAAGAGGTTAGCGGCTACTGTGTTTACGGACTCGGCAGTGGGTGTGTTTTTTAATGCCACTTTTGTAAATGCCAAGTTTGATATGGAGAAGGACGATGGCCTTACGATTTCGAACAAATACTCTATACGCGCCTACCCCACCCTGCTTTGGTTGGATGGTGATGGTAATGTAAAACATAAAATAGTGGGCGGCCTGGATGCCCCAAGCTTAATAGAAAATGGTCGCAAGGCTGTTGACCCAACGCCGGGTATTTTGGCTGGGTTACGTAAGCAGTACGCCGATGGCAGCCGCGATGTAAATGTTTTGCGTGATTATGTGAATGCACTGTACGATTCGCAGGAGAAGTATGAGGATGTTTTTAAGGAATATCTTAGTCACTTAACGGCTTCGCAAATGAGCGACCCGAAGCATACCAAAACGATTTTTAATTTGACGAATGATCTTAAATCGCCGGGATTGAGTTACCTGGTGAAGAACAAAGATTACTACGCGCATTTAATGGGCGAACAGATTTTTGACAATAAGATTAACCAGATAGCCACTAAAGCTGTAAGCGAAGCGCCGCGTGCCGACGATAAGGATTTGTATGAAGGCGCCATGAAATTGCTTAAGGCCAATAAGGCACCCGACCATGTAGAGAAGACCTTGAAACTATCGATGGATTATTACTACCACATGGGTGATTGGGTGAATTATGATAAAAATGCTTCGGCCTACGTTAAAAAATATGCGACAAAAAATGCTGCCGTACTAAACGACGTAGCCTGGAATTATTACATGGTGATACATAACAACGACCAATTGGTTAAGGCCGCTAAATGGGCTTATGCAGCCATTAACATGGACAATAAATACACTTACAATTTAACCTACGCGTGGCTGCTTTACAAGCTTGAAAACTATAAAGAAGCATCGCTGGCCTGCGATTACGCTATTATCCGCGCTAAGGAAGAAAACGTACAGCCTTCATCAGCTACTTCTTTAAAAGAATACATAGCTAATGCGATGAAGAAAACGCAATAGGGCAACCGTTTAATGATAGGGCAGCTCATTGTTGGCCATCATTTTATTTATGGCATTAAGGTTTTGCTGCTTACTGAAGCAATAAGATTGCCAGCCCGCTTGGGCCTGATGCGTTTTCAGCCTCTCGTAACTTGCATACATACTGCTTACAACCTGCGGAGTAAATACCTGGATATGGTGCGTTGGCTCCTTCCTTTCGGTGGCATAGTATTTAAAAAGTGTGGCGAGAGAGGTATGGCTCAGTTGCGCCTGGTAGCCGCGGTCGATGTAGCCGAGTTCGAGTTCTTTAAAATTTTTGCAGTTGTAGTTTACAATCAACTCATCCCAGTTAATGAAGCAGGCGATGATGAATACAGCATAGAATACCCAGGCATTTTTGCGGAAGAGAAACCAGTTGCTTTTGCGCTGCATTACCTTAATAAAAGTTGTAGTAAGGCCAACGAGGCATAAAAGTAGATAAACGTACACGCCTATTCTTCTTCGCGTTAAGCCTGATGATTCAATGATCCACCAGTTGCGATTGGCGGTGGTAATAACCAGTATTGCGTTTTGAGCAATCCATAAGTAAGCGAGTGACTTGAGCCATTTGTTGCTTTCGAAAAAGTTAAGGTAGCCGCGAAAGACAAACAGAATTACGGCGATGGCCATAATGATGGAAATGATAAGCGTGTCGGTACCATCGTGCAGATATTTAGCAATAGTGATGCCTTCGGGCAGGCGGTTGGCTATCCACATGTAAAACACATCGATGCCGTTAACGCAGAGTAGAACAAGGTTGAGCATGGAGAATAAAATGATACCGGTTAGTAGTTCGTTGGGCACCGATAAGGTTTTACCTAAATCGGTTAGCAAGTGTTGGTCGAGCGTAATGGTTTGGAGGTTATCTGGCGAATGGCCATCGGCCTCGTTTATATTACGAATAATGTACTGTTTGAAAAGGCCGAACAACAGGAAGAACCCGAATGCAGTGAAAATGCACCAGTCGATGCTGATGAAATCGAGGTTAATCTGGTCGACGAATTTGGCAAATATGGGATTAGCGGCACGATAGACAAACACAAAGACAAGTGTAATAATGGCGGGTACTACAAACAACAACAGTCGCGTAAAATTGCTGGTAGAATTACCCTCACCCTGTGTAAACTTTAACGAGCCACTAAAGAACCGTGGTATGGAAGTTGCGGTTGATATGAAGCTATTGAATGCTGCAATGAGCAAAGAAGATTCGGTATTAAAACTTAGGCTGGCAAGCATAAAAAGCGAGCATAGGTTTGCCAGCCACGGAAGCGTGGTGCCCCACCAAAAAACAAAAAATGCTGAAAGCAGATAACCAGTGGCAACTGCGAGCCAGGCTGAACGTTTAATGAGGGTTTTGTCTTTTAAAAAAAGCAGCAGCACAATGAGCAGGCTAAACAACAGAAAGTTTAAACCGGCGCTTTGGCGGTAAAAAAGATAGCTGAAAAGGGCTGTTGCTACCAGGATAAATATGTCGTTCGTTTTCATGGTTTTAGTTTGATGGTTTTGGAAAAGAACTATTCGGTAATAAATATGGATTCGAAAATGAAGAAGATGAGAGATAGCAGGGTGCCTGTTACTATTGTTACACAGTATGCACGGGGATAAATAGTTGGGTGAAGAATACGGCTCACGGTATCGGATGTTATTTGAAAGGGATTAGTGAGTAAATCCCATGTGTTAAAGCGGAGAAACCTGCCTACGTAAATACCGTAGCCCGAAATGAGCATGGTAAATAGCATAAGGCCTTTTGCTTTCCAGGGAAGGAAGAGGGTTTTGAGCTTTTTAAAAACGATATGCGCCGATAGAATGCCTAACAGCAAACCGGTAAATGCAAAGGAGTAGAGCAAAATTGCATCGTACCAAAAAGGGAAGTTAATGCGTGGTTTTAGATGTAGAAAATCGGTGATGATGTAGGGTGCGTTTGGAAAAAAGACGAGCCATGTTGCGAGGTAAAGAAAAAGATGAACGGGCCGCGACTCGTCTTTTAATTGCATGGCGAACCAAAGGGGGACCCAGGCTAAAATCAAATTCCAGGGCAAAAAGATGAAGGTGATGTTATGGGTAATTACAATGCGGCCGACTTCGATAAAACAGCAAAATGCAGATAACAGTGCCAGCCGAGGAATAATAGAATGGAGCTTTGATTGTAACATGGTTTTTGTTTTGGGTTAGGTAGGTTTGTTTAATAGGCGGGCGCATTACTCATTATAAAAAATACCTAAGGCGTGATATACCAGGCTTACCATGGACAATTTTCGATTCAATCGCTTTTCGTTATCATCCCTTTTAACCGCTGGCGTTTCCTTTCCAGCAAGACACCGGTTGGCAAGCGCGATTGCCGCAATAAAAGCCGCATCACCGGCTAATTTCAAAACACTGTTTTTTCGAACGCGCATTGCAAAGAGTTTAAAAAATGATGTTGAGCCGGTCTTCATTTGTCAATTTCTCCAACGCCAGTGTTTTGGTTCGGCATATCCAAAGCGGTATAAACCCGATTACGCCGAATGAACAATCGATGAAGCGCCACCAAATTGGCAAGCCACGCAAGCCACCAACAATTAAGGCAAAGGGCAAAACCATGATGCAGGCTATCATACCAAACTCGAGCACCCAAATGTTTTTAACCGGGTCTTTTATTACTCCGATAAAAGCAATGGCAATAACAAAGTGTGCGAAAGCCAGCCAGTCGTTACCATAAAACAGAAATGGATATCGGGCACCGGTATCCTGCACGGCGTGTAAAACAGTTGTAAGCAGGCTGCCCATAGCTGTATCGGCAGGAATGTATTTGAGAATGAGCGTTAGTTCGGTTTCGGCGGGTATAGCAGTTGCGCCACTAAAGATTAGGGCGGCCATAAAAAAGATGATGATGTATCTTATTTGGCTTTTGAGTTTGGTTATGTTGTTGTGCATTTTAAAAGTGCTTTGAATTTCAAAGTGAAAAGACAAAAAAATTTATTTTCTATTCTGCTTTACCAATTTTTCAAGTGCATTGAGGTGATAGTTGAATTCTTTACGGCCCAGGTTAGTTACTACGTAGGAGGTTTTGGTTTTCTTTCCTACAAACTCTTTTTTAACTGCTATATAATCCAGCTTTTCGAGCGCAGAGATATGGCTGGCGAGATTACCATCGGTAACATCCAGCAGCTCTTTAAACGAAAGAAAGTCAACGTGCTCGTTCACCATCAACGCACTCATTATACCCAACCTTATCCGATTTTCGAAAGCCTTATTCAATTTGTCAATTACCTCTTTCACCGTAGTTTCCTCTTCCTTGCTTTATATAACTTTTACCAAAACCTTTTTTCCTTTGGTTGAGCCTCGTAACGCACATACATCAAAAGGCCATAAATAATATGTAAAACACCAAAACCAATCATCCAAAATGTTATACCATACCCAATGAAGAAGCAACCAACAAGACCGAGAATGATTTCGGAGAAGCCGAGCCATCTTATTTCGTCGACAGTATATTTAGATGCGTTAACCAAGGCAAGGCCGTAGAATATTAGTGTGGTTGGCGCTACCATACCAAACCAGCCATATTTTAAAAGAACCAGGCAGTAAATGCCACCGGCTACCAAAGGTATAGCGAGGTTAACTATCAGGCGCCTACCGGCGATATCCCATATTTTCTGCCCCTTGCTTTTGGCGTTACGTGTGGTAAAGAAGACAGCGAATAATAAGGACAAAACCAACACCGCGCTGGCATCAAGAATACAAAACGTATGAAAGTCGATGCTGATGTCAACCGGGATTTCGCGGGCAAAATGCTTGTATTCGGAATTGAGCTTTTGGTGTATATATAAATGGAAGGCAATGGCACCAGCCATGGCGAAAAAGCCCGCGAAAACACCCGCCAGCCCGCTAAGCGAGATAAAACGCGAAGAGCGTTCCATCATGCTTCTAATCTCTTTTATCTGCTCTAATTGTTCGTTTGGTTCGCTCATTATAAAAGTGCTTTGTAATGCAAAGTAAATTGAAAAATCTGAATTTTCAAACGGATTAGCGGCGTTAATAGAATTTAACGATTAAGGAAATTGGAGCTACATGCCTTCAGCGGGCATCGTATCGACAATGGCGGGGTTGGTATCTCTGAACAAAACTTCCACTGAACTCTTGTCTTTATAGAATTTGCCGTCAAGCCCGATGCGCCACGTGCTTTGGGCCCGGGCTATATATGTGGGTACCCTCTGCCGGTTAAGAAACCCATAGTTTCTGGTCACATCTACTATTTCAAATATGCTATCGGGACATAGACGGAAGACCTGATATGGTTGAGCAGAATAATCCATTTCCTGATACTGCAACACCGGCATTTCTTCAATTTTTTTGCCCTCATCATTAAATGTTGCCAGGATCCTCATCGGATTTCCACTGCCGGCATCGCAGGTTTGGCCACCGTAAAGCAGGACTGTTACATTGCCTCTTTTAAACTTACCAAGTCTGAGAAAATGGACTGCCGCTATATTTCGCGGCGGATAGTTTGGGCACCAATATTCTTTCAGTAGATCGTATTTATTCATATCTACGCTGTCAAACGCGGGGTGGCCAGAAGGTTGGTAATCAAAGAAACGCTGATCGGTATCGCAAAAAACGACACACCGATGCCCAACCGTATTCTCGTTGAGGTCGGGGAACATATCCCTACACTCTTTAAACTCCCTTTTTCGTTGTCCATGCTGACACCCGCTGGTTAAAAACAACAGCGTTAATGTTCCAAAAAGAAGCGTTGTAACTCGGCAGGTTTTCATCTATATCAAAGTAAAGCTATTTTATAAAATTAATTGCCGCGACCATTTCAAGTTCTGCATTTTTAATCCGCGTTTTTAAACTTTCAACTATTATATTAGCCTAAAATACAAGCACCATGGGTACAGACAAAGTATACACCACCTTTTGGGATTTTTATCCGTATTACCTGACTGAGCATGCAAGGCCATTGAACCGCAGGCTGCATTTTGTAGGTACTACCCTCGTAATTGCCTGTTTTATATTGGCTATAGTGCTTCACAATGGCTGGATATTTTTGGCTATGCCATTGGCAGGTTATGGATTTGCCTGGGTGGGCCATTTTATTTTTGAGAAGAACAGGCCGGCAACTTTTAAATATCCGTTCTATAGCCTGGCCTCGGATTTTGTAATGTATTACCACACCATTACCGGGCAAATTACCCAAAAGGTAAATGAAGCGCACGTTACGGTAGGCGTTCAGAATAAGTGGGCCTGATATAAGAGTAGTAAGGCAATAACCTTGCGGAGATTGACTAAAACAGAAGTTTATGAATTTAGAAAAGCTTGAAAGGCAAACGCATGAATCGATTGACTTCTGGATTGATACGTTTAAGCAATATGACTTTGATAAAATCCTGATGAAGCCGTCGGAGCAATCGTGGAGCCTAGGCCAGGTAGGCGTACACTTGTGGATGGCATCGAAAGGGTTTTTCTTTAAGAACGCCGAGAAGTGTCTGAGTAAAGAGGGGACCGAAAGGGGCAAAAGCAAAAAGCTTGGGGCGCACATCATTTTTACCTTGCGGATGATGCCACCTGTGCGCTATGAAATGCCGCAACAGGTTTCGGTAGTACCAAGACAACCGGAAAGCAAGAAACAATTAATAGCCAAGCTGGAGGAAATTAAAACCCTGGCCAGCGGATATATTAAACGAATACCTCAAAGCGACCCCGAATTAAAGACCAAACACCCGTTTTTAGGTTGGCTTAATACGGCGGAGTGGATAGAGCTTTGCAGCATACACTTCAGGCACCATATGGCGCAGAAGAAACGAATAGAAAAGCACTTCGGATGGAAATAGCTGGTGGTAACATCAGTTTTAATCAAATCTGTTACTTTAGCGCTTCCAAATATTGAAATGTGAAAACTTTGCGCCACGCAGCTTTACTGATTGCCGTTTTTACCACCCAAATTTTATTTGCCCAGGTTGCCGAAAAGTGGACGCTTGAAAAGTGTATCGACTACGCGTTTAAAAATAATATTACCATCAAACAGGCAGGTCTGGCAACCAGTGTTTCATCTAACCAATTGTTGCAAAGCAGGCTCAATTTATTGCCCTCGGTAAACGCAAGTGCATCGTACGATTTTAACTTTGGCAATAGTATCAACCCCGTTACTTACACCTTTACCAATGGTAATTCGCAAACCTCGCAGGTGGGGCTACAGGGCAACCTAACGCTGTTTAATGGTTTGCAGCAGATATATAACATTCAGAAGACTAAATACGATTTGCTGGCATCGCAATACGATTATGAGAATGCCAAAAGCAACATGGGTTTAAATATTGCCAGTGGATACCTGCAGATATTATTGAACCGCGAGATATTACAGGTTGCCAATGAACAGCGCCAAATAACGGCTGAACAAAAAGAAACGGTAAAGAAAAAGTACGATGTTGGTTCATTGCCTGAAGCTTCTTTGCTTGAAGTGGATGCACAGCTTTCAAGAGACGAAGCCGGCGTGGTTAACGCCCAGGGGGTTTATGATCTTTCGGTACTGGCACTTAAACAAATGCTGCAATTGACGGATGAGCAGGCCTTTGATATTGACGTGCCCAACGTTAATGCTGATAACATGGGCGGCATTGCCGACATAAGCTCAGTTGGAGTTTATAATTATGCGGTAAAAAACCAACCGGTGATAAAAAGCGCTGAGGCAAAGTGGTTGAGTTCGCAAAGTTCGGAAAAAGTAGCGAAGGGTTTTATTACACCAACTATCTCTCTTGGCTATAATCTTTTTTCAGGTTACACCAATGCGCCCAATGAAGGCATAAACTTTCAAACCCTGCAGCTTTATAGTACACCGGCCGATCCTTTTTTCACGCAAATGAAACATAACCTAAAAGACATTCTTGCTTTTCAAATCACTATGCCAATTTTTGGCAAGGGGCAGATTTTTACAAACATAGCCAACGCCAAATTGCAGCAGCAAATACGGCAAATGGACCTTGAAAATTCGAAAGTAAAACTGAGGGCAGATATTGAACAGGCATATACTAACGCCAAGGTTGCTGCGCAAAATTATGTGGCTAACCAAAAGAGTTATGAGTCGGCAAAAAAATCATACTATTCGTTAGAGAAAAGATTTGACTCGGGCCTGGCAACTAACTTTGATTTACAGCAATCGAAAAACACTTTGGCCAATGCCGAATCGGAAATGATAAAGGCCAAATACACGTACGTTTTCAGGGTTAAAATTCTTGATTATTACCAGGGCAAAGCCTTAACCTTAAATTAAATACACGAATGAAATCTAACAGGGTTATTATCATATTGCTTGTTGTGCTTGCTGCATTAATTGCATTTGCGGTTGTAGCCAAGAAAAAAGGCTGGGTGGGCAAAGGAGATGTATCGGAAGTTGCCGTAGAAAAAGTCATAAAAAGAAACATAGTAGAAACCGTTACTGCCAGTGGTAAAATCAATCCGCACACCGAGGTTAAATTGAGCTCGGAAGTTTCGGGGGAGATTATTGAATTGAATGCTCACGAAGGAGACTCGGTAAAGAAAGGCCAGCTGTTGTGTGTTATCAACCCGGCTATTTATGATGCATTGGTGAAGCAGTCTGCTGCGGGTGTTGACCAAATGAGGGCCAACCTTTCAAGTTCGAAGGCCAATTTAATTCAGATGAAAGCCGCTGTTGACCAGGCTAAGAGAAACTATGACCGCAGCAAGCAGCTACATGATGAGAAGGTAATTTCGGATGCCGATTATGAAGCCTCTAAACTTTCGTACGACCAGGCTGATGCGAATTACCAAAGCGCGCAAGAGCAAGTAAACGCAAATACCTTCAGCGTTAAAAGTGCCGAAGCTCAATTAAGCCAGGCTAATGATAACCTGAACAAGACCAAAATTTTTGCGCCTATGTCTGGTATTATTTCTTTGGTGAATGTAAAGTTGGGTGAGCGTGTGGTGGGAACCGCACAAATGGCCGGAACTGAATTGATAAGAGTTGCCGACCTTAACTATATGCAGGCTGAGGTAGATGTAAACGAAAATGACGTTTTACGAATAACCCTTGGTGATAGTGCAGATATTGAAGTAGATGCCTATGTAAAGAAGAAGTTTAAAGGTGTGGTAACTGAAGTTTCTTACTCTTCAACCACAGCCGCATCGGCGGTAATAAGCACCTCGCAGGCTACAAACTTTACGGTTAAGATTAAAATATTAAGAGAGTCGTATGTTGATTTAATCAAACCAAAAATTGGCAAGCTATACCCTTTCCGTCCGGGCATGTCAACAACCGTGGATGTGAAAACCGAGTCTCGCAGTGATGTGGTTTCGGTTCCTATTCAATCTGTAACCACCCGCCAGGAAAAGGATGTAAAGCAAAAGGATGAGGATTACGCTAAAACTACGCAGGCTCAAAAATCGGCTGAGGCAGGAAAGAAGGACGCTCATGAAATTGTGTTTGTGATTGAAGGCGGCAAGGTAAAAGCGAAGGATGTAACCACCGGTATACAGGATGCCAACTACATTGAAATCAAAACCGGATTAAGCGGCAATGAAACCGTGGTGAAAGCACCATTTAAGATGATTTCGAAAACGCTGAAAGACGGTGATGATGTAACCGTAGTTGATGAGAAGGATTTGTTTAAAGATCAGAAGGCCACTGATAAATAAGGAACTATTAAGCCTCTACTTTATCATCTAACCCAAGTAGCTTAATGGCATTCATGGCTGCATTTTGCTCGGCTGTTTTTTTGCTATAGCCTTCGCCGGTTGCAACCGACTTTCCGTTTATTTCGAGGCTGATAATAAAATAGGCCCGGCGGTTTCTTGCCTTTTCTTCCATTACCTTAAACTCAATAGTCTTACCCTCTTTTTGTATGTAATGAAAAATTCGGCTCTTGTAATCTGAATTGGTAGTCTCTAGTTCATCCACATCAATCAGGCCTTGCAAAACACGCTTTTGAATGAACCTCTTTGTTTTATCAAAACCGGCATCCAGATAAACTGCACCTACTAATGCCTCAAAAGTATTGCCTCCCAAATCGCGACTTATATCAGTCATGCCTTTGCGGTTAAACTTCAGCTTTTCCACCAGGCCCAACCTCTCTCCTACTTCATTCAACGATTTTCGGTTCACTATTTTCGACCGCAATTCGGTGATAAACCCTTCCTCTTTATAGGGGTATTTTCGATATAGAAACTCGCACACAATTGAGTCTAAAATGGCATCGCCTAAAAGTTCCAGCCTTTCGTTGTTATCCTTCGGTTCGTTATATTTTGAACGGTGCTTAAAAACCTGGTTATAAAGCTTGAGGTTAACGGGCATAATTCCGGTAATCCCCTTTACGTATTGGGCAATCTCCTTATCGCTTGAAAGTAATTGGTTGTAAAGCTTTTTTATCAAACCGGCAATGCGTTTGTAGTTCGGAGGCTAAAGATATATTTTATCGAGAAATGCATCCTTAATTTACAAAGTTGCCTACAGCTTATACTTCTTAAATATAACAGTAGCATTATGCCCGCCAAAACCAAAGCCATTGCTTAATGCTGCGTTTACGGTTCTTTTTTGGGCCTTGTGGAAGGTAAGATTAAAGCGGGGGTCAATTTCGGGGTCGTCGGTAAAGTGGTTAATGGTTGGCGGAACAATATCTTCCTTTACAGCCATTATACTTGCAATAGCTTCTATAGCCCCCGCAGCGCCCAACAAGTGACCAGTCATAGACTTAGTGGCCGATATATTGAGTTTATAGGCATGCTCGCCAAATACCTTTTTAATAGCGGTCAATTCTATGGTATCGCCAAGTGGAGTTGAAGTTCCATGAACATTGATATAGTCAATTTCCTCCGGCTTCATATTCGCATCCTCCAAAGCAGCTTCCATAGCCAGTGCGGCACCTAATCCTTCGGGATGCGGGGCCGTTAAATGGTAAGCATCGGCGCTCATGCCGCCGCCTACTATTTCGCAATATATTTTTGCGCCTCGTTCAAGGGCGTGTTCCAATTCTTCTAAAATAATAGCACCGGCACCTTCGCCCACAACAAAACCATCGCGGTCTTTATCAAATGGGCGCGATGCAGTTTCGGGCGAGTCGTTTCTTTCGCTCATGGCTCGCATGGCATTAAAACCGCCTACACCGCCTGCACTTATTGGGGCTTCTGAACCACCTGCTACAACAGCGTTGCACTTACCCAACTTGATATAAGTAAAGGCGTCGATAAGCGATATGTTACTTGTAGCACATGCAGCAACAGCCGCATAATTTGGACCACGCAAACCCCAACGCATTGATATATGCCCGGGGGCGATATCAATAATCATTTTGGGTATAAAGAATGGGTTAAACCTTGGTATAGGGTTTAGCGCCAGGTTGGTAATTTCTTCTATAAATACATCAAGGCCGCCTATACCCGAGCCCCAGATAACACCAACACGGTCGCGGTTAACGCCTTCTTTATCCAGCCCCGAATCCTTAATAGCTTCATCGCTGCTTACAATGGCAAACTGCGCAAAACGGTCAAGGCGGCGTGTTTCCTTTTTATCAATAAATTGGGTAGGGTCAAAATTCTTTACCTCGCAGGCAAACTTTGTTTTGTAGTTAGTAGCGTCAAAACGGGTAATGGGCCCGGCACCACTGGTGCCATTAAGCAAACCTTCCCAAAATTGTGGTGCGGTATTACCTATTGGTGTTAAAGCCCCTAAGCCTGTTACTACTACGCGTTTAAACATCATTAAAAGAAAGTGGCAGACTCAACATCTGCCACCCCGTATTACTTTGTTAAAGTTATTACTTACTTACTGTCTTTTCAAGGTATTCTATCGCCTGGCCTACAGTGCCGATATTTTCAGCCTGCTCATCAGGTATGCTGATATTGAATTCCTTTTCGAATTCCATAATCAACTCCACTGTGTCTAACGAGTCAGCGCCAAGATCGTTGGTAAAGCTTGCCTCGGGGGTAACCTGGCTTTCTTCAACTCCCAACTTATCAACGATAATCTTTTTTACTCTTTCTGCGATGTTTGACATGTCTGTTTGGTTTTAAATGTGGTGCGAAAATAAAAACATCCCTCCCTTTCCCAAAAATTATTTTCTATGTTAATTTCTGCACATGGCCGGGGTGTCCTATTTACACCTCTTTTACCCTGCTATTGGGGTGTTAAAGTGCGCAAGTGTTAAGGTGTTAGTGTATTTTTGAGGCAGTGTGTTAATGTGTTAATATGCGAACGTGTTGACGTAAAACCCGTTCAACCAAACGCCGAAATGGTAAGCTTAATACCTTACGGCAAGCTGTTTACCTTAACACATTAACACCTTCGCACCTTAATACGCATTAGGCATGGCCGACAAAAAAATAACCAACGAGCCCGATACCAACTACCGCCTGGTGGGCATTGCCTCGGCCTTAAAAGAGTACCAGGTTTGCCACCATTTAAACCAATTGCTGGGTTGCGACTTTCGCAAACTCGAGGCCCTGGTTTTTGAGCCCAAAGACCGCACCCGTAAAACCGAGTTCAGCGTTTTTAAAGCCGAGGACGCGCTTAAAAACACCTTTATTGTTTTTACCAACAAAAACCTGGGCGAGTATCTTTTGCCCGAAATCAGCAACTTCGACTACCTTGTTCAAATTAGGGGTAAGTTTGCCGATAATGATATTGCAGGTTTAATGGATAGCATCCGCCAGTTTCCACAAGTGGTTATGTGCCTCGAGGTGCCATTAAAAAAGATAAAAAGTAAAGAACGATTAAGTTACGAAGAAGAGAAAGAAGTGCAACGATTGATATCACCAAAACGATTCAGAAAATAAAGGGCTGTTTAACCCCTTTGTATTAATCTTTGCGTGCTTTGCGCTCTTCGCGGTAAAATGTATTAATTTATGAAAGTACGAGTTAACAAAACAAAAATCATCGCCACCTTCGGCCCGGCCTGTAGCGATATTGCCGTAATGGAAGAAATGGTAGGCGCCGGTGTAGATGTATTTAGGTTTAACATGAGCCACGGCACCCACGCCGACCACCTCGATGGCTTTAAAAAGATAAAGCAAATAAATAAAGAACACGGCCTCAACATCGCCATCCTCGCCGACTTGCAGGGCCCCAAAATCCGCATCGGCCAGGTGCGCGATAACATGGAGGTGCTCGAAAAAAACCAGATGGTTGAAATAACCAACGTGCCCTGCATCAGCACCTTCAAAAAGCTATACGTTAGTTACGATAGCCTACCCCAGGAAGTTGAACCCGGCGACGCCATATTAATCGACGACGGCAAAATAGAACTGCGCGTAGTCGACACCAATCGCAAAGACCTCATCAATGCCCGCGTGGTCATCGGTGGCAAAATCAGCAACAACAAAGGCGTTAATTTACCCGACACCAAAACCACCGTACCCGCCCTTACCGATAAAGACCGCAACGACCTAAAATTCGCCATGCAAAACGGCGCCAACTGGATCGCCCTGTCGTTCGTGCGTTCGCCAAAAGATGTGCTCGAGCTTAAAGAAATCATCGGCAAAAAGAACTCGTACATGAAGGTGATGGCCAAGATTGAAAAGCCCGAAGCCTTGCTGGTTTTAGACGAGATTATTAAAGCCGCCGATGGCATTATGATTGCCCGCGGCGACCTGGCCGTTGAAGTGCCCCAAGAGCGCATGCCCCTTATACAAAAAGACATTATTAAGCGCTGCATTAAACACGCCAAACCCGTGGTGGTAGCTACCCAAATGATGGATAGCATGATTGAAAACCCCAACCCCACCCGCGCCGAAATAACCGACGTAGCCAACGCCGTAATTGACGGTGCCGACGCGGTAATGCTAAGCGGCGAAACAAGCATGGGCAAATACCCCGGCCGCGTTATACAGGTAATGGAAAAGATACTCAGCAACATCGAGCATGCCAACATTATATACGATAAAGAACTAAAAGCCGATAGCACCTCCGACTCATTTATTAGCGATGCAATTTGCTACAATGCCGCCCGCATCAGCGGCGACCTGGGTGCCAAAGCAATTGTAGGCATGACCTTTAGCGGTTACACCGGCTTTATGCTTAGCAGCTACCGCCCCAAAGCCGACATCTACATCTTTACCGAAAACCCCGACCTCCTCAACGCACTCAGCATCTGTTGGGGCGTAAGGGCTTTTCACTACAACAAATTTGTAGGCACCGACACTTCCATCCGCGACGTAATCCGCGTCCTTAAAGACCAACACCTCATCAAAGCCGGCGACATGATAGTCAACATCGGCTCCATGCCCCTCGCCAACCGTGGAAGGGCCAACATGGTGAAGGTTACTATGATTGAATAAATACGGTAACCTTGTGGGGGCGCACGGCGATGTTACGAGAAGTTATCCTCACCCCTTGCAAAGAATTTTTAACTTCTCTATTTTCGTATTATAATACGAAATGCGACAATTATAAGTTGTTGCATTTCAAATTATAAAATCATGGAGGCCATGGATAGATATTAGTTATGATTACTTATTAGCTCCTTTTGAAGGACAAAGACGCTTTTGCAGCCAAGCCGACAAAAAGTTGACAAAACCCGACAAATTCTATTTCAATTTGTTAATCAGTTGTGTGTAAAAGAGTATGGTTGCATGGCATTGGCTACCGGTATTTCTTTGCGTGCTTTGGTATTCTCTTTGCGCCCTTTGCGTGAACTGTATTTGCATTCCGCTCTGGTTTCCTCTTTTGTTTCATCCCGCCTTTCGCGGGAAGGGGACGGAAGGGGCTCGGCTGTTTAACCCCTCATTAACTAAACAATTCATAACTAAATTTTAACTTAGCCCGCATCATTTAATTAATAATCAAATCCATATCCATGTCAATTAATGTAGCCCTGCTTAAAAGAATATGCGAAACCCCCGGCGTACCCGGCCACGAACAAAAAGTGCGCGAACTGATTACCAAAGAACTTAAAGGCGTGGTTGACGAAATTAGTGTTGACAATATGGGCAACTTAATAGCCCTTAAAAAAGGCAAAAGCGACGCCAAAAAAGTAATGGCCGCCGCCCACATGGATGAAATTGGTTTTATAATAAGCCATATAGATGATAACGGTTTTCTCCGCTTTCACCCCCTTGGCGGCTTCGACCCTAAAACCCTAACAGCACAACGCGTAATAGTGCACGGCAAAAAAGATTTAGTAGGCGTAATGGGCACCAAACCCATACACTTAATGACCGCCGAAGAGCGCGTAAAACCCCTGCTGCTAAACGACTTTTTTATTGACCTGGGCATGAAAAAAAGCGAGGTTATAAAATTTATAGAAGTGGGCAACACCGTAACCCGCGACCGCGAGTTAATTGAAATGGGCGATTGCGTTAACTGCAAATCGATAGATAACCGCGTAGCCGTTTTTATTTTAATTGAAACCCTTAAAGAACTGAAAGGCAAAAAAATACCGTACGATTTTTACGGCGTATTTACCGTGCAGGAAGAAGTAGGCATCCGCGGCGCCCAGGTAGCCGCCCACCACGTCGACCCTCACTTCAGTTTCTGTATCGATACCACCATTGCCTTCGATACTCCCGGCGCCAAACCCGAAGAAATGGTAACTAAACTTGGCGATGGCGTTGCCATTAAAATTATGGATAGCTCAGCCATTTGCGATTACCGGATGGTGCGCTATATGAAACAGCAAGCCGATAAAGCCAAAATAAAATGGCAAAACGAATTGCTACCCGCCGGTGGTACCGATACCGCCGGTATGCAGCGCATGGCTAAATACGGCACCATTGCAGGAGCTGTATCTATCCCCACCCGCCACATCCACTCCGTTATCGAAATGGCCGATAAACACGACATTAAAGGCAACATCGACTTACTAAATGTTTGCGTAAGCAACCTTGATAAATACGACTGGGATTTTAAATAGAGTATTGAGTAGCAAGTATTTAGTATTTAGATTCGGGTGGCCATAGATTTTAGTTTTACATTCTTTCTAAACTTCCTGACTGAATTACTGTTCAATTTAAGCAGTACGGCAAGTCCCTGCATTAGTCTAAATACTCTATACTAAATACTAAAAACCATGTGGACCGAAAAAAACAACTCCCTTAAAAAGACCTTTAAGTTCAAAGACTTCTCCGAAGCTTTTGCATTTATGACCAGGGTAGCCTTGATTGCCGAAAAAATGGACCACCATCCTAATTGGACAAACGTTTACAACGAATTAAAAATTACCCTCAACACCCACAGTGCTGGCGATATAGTTACAGCCAAGGATAGAAAAATGGCTAAAGAGATTGATAAGTTAATCGCTTAAAAGCTGCCAGAAAAAACCAAATTCGCAACTAATTACATTTTGTATTTTCATAACGGCCTCGTGGCAATTCCGTTAAGAAAAAATTCATGCGTGGCCAAAAGAAAGAAACGCTGTTCGAGACCTACCGGCGGTATACTATTCCGTCCGAAGAATCTACAGTAAACTATATGCGCAAAAGGTGCGTCGAGTTCGTTTCTTTCCTGCGTTGAGAATTTTTTTAGGAAGTTTGCCGCGCAGCCTTGACTTTTTTGTGTCAAGACAAAAAAGTAAAAGCTTAGTAAATCGACAACAAAGCAATTTTAAAGAGATTACCCTTATGTATTCCGAAGAACAACAACAACACCTAAACCATCTTACTCAACAACTAGTTAAGCACACCGGTCATCAATCTGCCAAACAAAAAACAGAAGAGCTCCGTCAGGTAATTAACTACCACGATTGGCGCTACTACGCCCTCAGCCAACCTGTAATTTTAGATGTTGATTACGATAAGCTCTTCAAAGAACTTAAAGACCTCGAAAAAGAACACCCCGAATTAATCAGCCCCGACTCCCCAACCCAACGCGTAGCCCGCGGCCTTACCGATGATTTCAAACAGGTAAGCCACCTGGTATCCATGCTCTCGCTCGATAACTCGTATAACGCCGAAGATGTTTTGGCCTTTGATAAAAGCGTAAAAAAACTAACCGGTGCCGAGCATGTGGCATATTGCGTTGAGCCCAAGTTCGATGGCTCAAGCATTGCACTGGTGTACGAAAACGACATGCTCATCCGCGCCGCCACCCGAGGTGATGGTGCCGTTGGCGAAGACATAACCAACAACGCAAAAGCGCTGGCATCCATTCCGCTATCGGCAAAGTTTTCAGCTTTCGGCATTCATAAAATCGAAATACGCGGCGAGGTTATTATTCAAAAAGAAGTATTTGAGCGCATCAATAACGAGCGCAAAGCAAAGGGCGAAAAGCTTTTCCAAAATTCGCGCAACACGGCCTCCGGTTCACTGCGATTAAAAGACCCCAACGAATCTGCCACCCGTGGCCTCGAAGCAGTTTTATACCACGTAAGCCTTGCCGAAGATAAAGACGGCAAAGACCTTCTGCGCGAACAGCTTCACACCCATTATCACACCATCGAAGTTCTTTATAAATGCGGCTTTAAAACCCCCATTCACGAGTTGAAAGTTTGCAAGGGTGCCGACGAAGCAACTGAGTTTATTAACCTCTGGGAAACCAAACGCAACACCTTCAGCATCGAAACCGATGGCATGGTAATAAAGGTGAACGATTTAAAGCTACAGCAAAAATGTGGCTCAACTACCCACCACCCACGCTGGGCTATGGCATATAAATTTCAGGCCAAACAAGCACAAAGCAAACTGATTGATGTTGAATACCAGGTAGGCCGCACCGGTGCCGTTACACCGGTAGCCAAAATAGAACCGGTGGCCCTGGCAGGTGTAACTATCTCATCTATCTCTTTACATAACGAAGAATTCATTAAAGAAAAAGACATCCACCTTGGCGATACCGTTATTGTTGAACGCGCCGGCGAGGTAATTCCCTACATCATGGGCGTAGTGCCCGAGTTACGGGATGGTTCGCAGCGCGATATTCATTTTCCAAGGCATTGCCCGTCTTGCAAATCCGAGTTAATCAAAACTGAAGAAGAAGCCATCTGGCGCTGCGATAACGCCGATTGCCCCGCCCAAACCGAAGAACGTGCCATCCACTTTGTATCAAAAGACGCATTGGACATTGACGGCCTCGGCCGCAGCATCGTTATTGATTTTATCGAACGCGGCTTCATCAAAAACCTTGAAGATATTTACCGCCTGCCCTACGATGAAATTTTAAAACTTGAAGGCTGGGGAGAAAAGTCTGTCGAAAATTTGAAGAAGGGTATTGAAGATGCAAAAGGCCGCCCCATCTGGCGATTGATAAACGCATTTGGTATCCGCCTGGTGGGCGTTACCACATCAAAAGATATTGCCGGCCACATTAAAGAAGTTTTAGACCTCCAAAAACTTTCGTTAGAAGACCTTACTAATATCGAGGGCATAGGCCCAAAAGTGGCCCAAAGCATTTACGATTTCTTTCAAACCGAAAGCAACATACACCTGATAAAAGAGCTTGAACGACTGGGCGTAAACACCAAAAACCGTCCCGAAGATTCCCTGGCCAAAAACAACAAGTTGGAAGGAAAAACATTCCTCTTCACCGGTTCCCTTCAACAATTCAACCGCGACCGCGCTAAGCAACTGGTTGAAGAAAACGGAGGCAAACTATTAAGCAGCGTAAGCGCCAACCTCAATTACCTGGTAGTAGGCGAAGACGCCGGCAGCAAGCTAACCAAAGCCAAAAAAATACCAAGCATTACTGTTTTGACTGAGGATGAGTTTTTGAATTTAATAGGATAGCGCGTGCCAGGCAGTTTTATAAAACTATTCTGTACTATTACTCCGGCGTTGAAATTTCGGGATGATTCGCTATTACCTTATTCATCCGGGCCCATTTAACAGCACCGGCAATTAACATCGGTATCCCCGCCAAATCCAAAACAAAGCCCACGGCAGCCACATTATGAAAGGTAACACCAGCATTGCCTCTGCCGCTATAGGTTGTTGTGTTAGCCGGGTTAGCAATTATCATGATAGTACCTACAGTAGTAAGCACCGCACCGGTTATCGTCAATCCCATGCCAACCCTGCGTTTACGCAACAAAAACTCATTGTACCTGGTACTTGGCGGCGCACTACCAACCGTTACTTTAACGTTTGCAATATTCTCTCCGTACTTAACGTTCCTGATTTCAGTATATGGAAAATAATGTAACAGGCTATCCTTGGTTAAAAGCGTTACGGTATCGCCTTCAACATCCCTCATAATTCTACCTTCCCACAAAACACCTTTCTTGGTAATCACATAATCATGCTTCACTTCTTTTTGCGCGTTTACACAAAAGGCAACTGCGCATAGCAGAATCATCATCAACCCCCTCAACCCCATCATCGTTATTTTTTACAATGATATAGGTTTTATTCTATTCAAAAAAACGGTTACTGTGTTCGTTTCTATGCCTCTTTATAAAACTCCACCGTCTCCCTCAACACATCCTCCATATCCTCATTCAGGCTTGTTTCATTCCAGGGGTGCTTGCCACCAAAATTATGGTTGCCGCCCTCTAACAAAAACAACCGCGAGCCTTTATACCAACTATGCATTTCCATAGCATTACTAACCGGCACCGTTTCATCCTGCGTACCATGTATAATAAGCATTGGTATTTGAAGCTGCTTTACCGCTTTAGGAATTGACAATCGCTCCTGGTTATTATTGTAATCCTCATACATCTGCCAGCGTATAGGCATCATTTGGTTAGTGCGTTTGTTGGGCAGGTAAATAACCCCATCGCGCTTAATTTGCTCCAGTTGTTCGGCGGTCCAATACTTACCCACTTCATTCAAACTGGCCCAGGTGCAAAGTTTCTTAACCCGGCTATCCTCGTTCGCTTTCAATATCGAAATGCCAGCGCCTCTACTGTGCCCCAACAAATACAAGCGCTCTTTATCCATATCATTTGCGCTCACTACAAACCTATCCGAAAACACCCAGTCAACTACTACACCCAAATCATCCAGTTCAATGGTAATGTTATCGTTACCAAAAGCCTCCAAATCCACAAACTCCATCGGGTTATCAATAGTGGTGCCGTTATGCGAGAAACTGAACTTCACAAATACAAAGCCGCTTTCGGCAAACTTATGGGCTATCAAATTAAAAGGGCCCCAATCTTTAAACCCCCGGTAGCCATGACTGAAAATAACCACCGGCTTCTTTACCCCATCCTTTCTATAAAATACATCCGCCAAAAATTGCCGGCCATGTTTGCCCTGTAGTATAATATTTTGCTCCCTCGTAATCATGCGCGAAATATACCGAGTTTATAAATTGCATTCTTAGTGATTCTTAGTGCGCTTGGTGTCTTAGTGGTTAATTTCTTTACTTTCGTGCCTGCCGAAGGCCGGTGATAAAATGGAACTGAGTTTAGACGACATAAAGAAGCCAATAGAAAAGGAGCTGGACGAATTTGAACATCGCTTCAAAAAGTCCATGCAAAGCAAAGCTCCTTTGCTCGATCGCATTACGCATTACATTGTAAGTCGCAAAGGCAAACAAATGCGTCCTATGTTTGTGTTCCTCTCTGCCAAACTTTGTGGCGATATTACCGAAGGCACCTATACCGCCGCCTCACTGGTTGAAATTCTACATACCGCAACTTTGGTGCATGATGATGTGGTAGACGATTCATACAAACGCCGCGGCTTCTTCTCTATCAACGCACTCTGGAAAAACAAGATTGCCGTTTTAGTTGGCGATTACCTGCTTGCCAAAGGCCTTGAACTTTCCATCGAAAACGGACATTACAAATTATTGCACATCCTCTCAAGCACCATTCTCGAAATGGCCGAAGGCGAATTATTGCAATTAGAAAAAGCCAGAAGGTTGGATATTAAAGAGGATATCTATTTCGAAATCATTCGCCAAAAAACCGCTTCGCTAATTTCATCGGCGTGTGCCTGTGGAGCAACTACCACTACGCAGGATGACGCTTTAATAAGCCGGGTAAAACTGATGGGCGAAAAAATTGGTATCGCCTTTCAAATTAAAGATGACCTGTTTGATTACGAAGAAGCCGAAATTGGCAAGCCCCGGGGCATAGATATTAAAGAGCGCAAACTAACCCTGCCCCTTATTTACACCCTCAACAAAGTAAGCAGCGCCGATAAAAAGAAAATAATCAATATCGTAAAAAACGAAAACCAGGACATGGATAAAGTGCGCTGGGTTATTGATTTAGTACGCACCAACGGCGGCATGGACTA
>CAIOTH010000040.1 GCA_903861145.1 uncultured Bacteroidota bacterium
GCTTGATGAGGATGCAGTGCTATCAATTTTTACGATTAAAGACCGGCCCCATTTTGACCCGCTTATTGTACATACTCACAGTCCCGCAGAAATTGAAAAATACGTTACCGAGATACCGCAAAAAGCGCGGCTATTGATGCAGCAATTTATGCCGGGTGCGCTAACTTTATTGCTTAAAAAAAGAGGCGTTATACCCGATATAATTACTTCGGGGCTAGATACGGTGGCTATACGTATTCCTAACCACCCGCTTACTTTACAGCTACTGAGGGAACTACCTTTTCCGCTGGCAGCGCCCAGTGCTAACCCGTTTGGGTATATAAGTCCAACTACCGCGGCGCATGTATACGACCAGCTGAAGGGCAAAATACCTTACATACTGGATGGCGGAGCAACCACCGTAGGTGTTGAAAGTACAATAGTGGGTTTTGAAGGAAATGATGCCATTGTTTACCGTTTGGGCGGTGTTGCAATTGAAGATATTGAGCGCGTTATTGGCAAAGTAGAAGTTAGCATCAATGCAGCCTCAAACCCCAAAACTCCGGGCATGCTTAAAAGCCATTACGCGCCGACAAAGGAATTGGTTTTTGACGATAAAGACAGGCTGGAGGAACTGAAAAGGGAGGGTAGCAGAGTTGGGGTAATATGTTTTGATAAAGCCCTCGATGGCTTCAATAAAAACGACCAGTTAATTTTATCTACCATGGGTAATTTGAAAGAGGCTGCCAAAAACCTGTTTGCCGCCATGCGAACTTTGGATACCGGTGAGGTAGATATTATTTACGCCGTAAAATTTCCGGATGAGGAGTTGGGCCGTGCAATTAATGACAGGTTAAAGAGGGCAAGCGTTAAGTAGCGGATGCCAAAGCTGATTCATTATTTATAGTTTATTAGTTTTAAATAGTTATGCAGGACATTTTCACTACCCAAAACCTTACTTTAAGCTTACTGAGTTTGGCCGACGTTGAATTTATGTATGATTTAGTTAATACCCCGCATTGGATTGAATTTATAGGCAATCGCTACATTAACAACCTGGAAGACGCTACTGCATACGTAACCAGAATTATTAATAGCCCCAATATTCATTATTGGGTGGTTAAGTTAAATAGGGAGAATAAAGCTTTAGGGGTTATTACTTTTATTAAGCGCGACAACCTGGATTACCCCGATATCGGGTTTGCTTTTTTGCCAGGCTATGAGGGAAAAGGTTTTGCGTATGAAGGGGCATTAGAAATTTTGAATGCTCAGTTGGGATTGCCCGAACAAGAGCGTATTTTGGCTACAACACTAAAAGATAATGTAAGGTCTATTCGCTTGTTGGAAAGATTGGGGTTTAAGTTTGATAGAGAAATTGTAAGCGATGAAGAGACCTTGCAGGTTTACGCTATCGATCAACACTAAAATAAATCAGTTATGAATACCGAAGTAACACGCATTCAGCAATTGCTTAAAAACTCATGGGATGGTTTTATGTGGCACGGTAATAATTTAAAAGAGGCCTTAAAAGGAGTAGATGCTGAAACGGCCTTTCGTAAACCGGCTGCCGGTTCGCATAATATTTACGAGTTGGTAATGCACATGTACTGCTGGCGAAATTTTGTTTATGAGCATAGTGCTGGCAATGCCGATTATAAGGTTGAACTAAACTCAATTGCCGACTGGCCCGTGGAATATGAAAGAACTGAAGCCAGCTGGAATAACGCCTTGCAGCTACTTGAAAAAAGCCAAAACGGTTTGGTTGAGGCAGTGAGCAAAATCAATGATGAGCAACTGAATGAATCTATGCACGGAAGAAAATTTACCTGGTATGATTTTCTTCACGGGGTTATTGAGCATGATATTTACCACTCGGGGCAAATAACTATTTTAAAGAAATAGGCCCTTGTAAATTAATTTGCCCGCCTCGGTTTAAAAGCGTAACTTACAGTTAAATAATATGGGTTATGAAAACCTGGTATTACTTTCTGTTGGTTACTGCACTTTTACTTCTACCCAATTGCATTAAGGCAGTTTCGAGCGGCGATATGATGGGTCAGGTGATTGACCTTGAAACGCGGCAACCTGTGCCATTCGCGGTGGTAGTTTTCGAAAATTATTATGATAAGGTAACCGTTACTGCTAACGAGCACGGGCTATATTATTGCGACCATATACCCGAAGGGCGATACCAAATGCGGGTGGTTTATAATTGCCGCATATTTTATATGAAAAAGGTAAAAGTGTATGATAGTTACGCCAGCGAAGTAAATTTTTTTGTAAGCAGTAATGAGAATCTACCCGATGTTGTTGCCGAAACCCGCCCCAACCAGGTAATTAAGCCCTTTGAGCCGCACGACATTGTTTTAACTAGTACAGATATGGGCCGTGCAACCATGTCGTTAAGCGATGTGTTAATGGCTCAGCCGGGAATGGATATTTACAACGGCCGTTTATATGTAAAGGGCGCCCAGGTAAAAATATTTATTGATGGCACACAGGTAATGGCGCCGGGGGTGTTTAACAAGTAGCTGGGTTACGGTGACGTTCTATTGTCATACCAGTGTCATATTTCGGTCAAATTTGAAAAGTAGCGCTGCTTTATTTTAAAACTCCGAGGCAATCTGTTTAATTTTAGAAAGGTGAATGTTTAGCGTTCGCAATTTTCTTAACCATTAAACCCAGGTATATGCGTATAAAACCGAACTTTATTTTTCAGGCAGCCGGTGTGCTGATGTTGTTATTTAGTTTTCAGCTTTCGTTTGCAACCGGCGGCGGAAAAATTATGGGGAGAGTAACCGACCCTGATACAAAGGCCCCTGCAGCTGATGTAACGGTTGTTTTTGAGTGTATGGGTAATCAATTGACATGTAGTACTAACGATAGCGGGTATTATTACTCGCCTAATTTGCCGATTGGGGTTTATAACGTTACCGCCATGTTTATGAGTAACCATGTTACGATTACAGGAGTAAAGATTAGTGACGAGGATCAAAAACTTGTAAATATGGATTTGTCGACCGCAATTACTATTGGAGGTAAAGGGGTGGATATTGTTTACGTGCCAGATTTAATTGATCCTTTTGGTAGCGACAAGGTTAAGTTGAATAGAGAAGAATTTACAAAAGAACCTGTAATTAAAATTGCTGATATTACTGAAACGCAACCCGGTGTTGTAGATATAAACGGTGTACCTTACGTACACGGTGCCCGTGAGGGAGGGCTTAAATATTACATAGACGGAGCACCGGTGATGGCCTCGGCCGATATTCCGTTGTGCGGCCTTGAAAATTATACCATTTATGCCGGCTTTATTCCACCTAAATATGGCGATACCGTGGGTGGTGTGGTTGTGTTGGAAACAAGAAATTTCTTTTCAGGAAATCATTAAACATTTCACGCATTAGGCCTTTCAGCTAATGATATAAAAAAAGCGCCATGGGATAGCCGATGGCGCTTTTAGTTTAAGCTGATATAATTTTTATCTTCTTCTTAGTAAAACCGAAACGTAATAAAGCAGTGTAGCTAATGATGAAAGTGCTGCAACCACATAAGTCATAGCAGCCCAGAAAAGCGCGTCTTTGGCCATATCGTGTTCCTGTGCAGTAGTGATTCCTGAGCTCTCTAACCAGGCAAGGCCCCTATTTGAAGCATCAAACTCAACCGGTAGGGTAACAAACGAAAATATCGTAGTGAACGCGAACATAACCACACCGGCTAAAAGCAGGTAGGGGAACACATAAACGGTCAATATTCCCGCCAATAAAATCAGTTGCATGTATTTGCTTGCAAAGCTTACCGCCGGTACCAGGTTAGTCCGTAAACCCAACCATGCATACGCGTTGGCATGTTGTACGGCGTGGCCGCACTCATGCGCTGCGATAGCCGCGGCAGCAACGCTTCTACCACTATAAACTTCGGGCGAAAGATTAACTGTTTTTTCTGCAGGATTGTAATGGTCGGTTAATTGCCCATCTACCGAAATTACCTTTACATCGTAAATACCATTAGCGCGTAGCATTTTTTGCGCTACTTCGGCACCCGATAGGTTGCCGCGAAACGAGACTTCGGAGTATTGCTTGAACTTACTTTTTAAACGGCTGGTAACTGCCCAGCTAATCAACACAAAGACGATAGCAATCAGATATATTCCTAACATATAATTTTGGGTTTTTTATTTGAACAAGTGTTATAACAATTTCCGTGCAAAAGGGTTTTGAAGTAGCCTTTTGTCTTAGTTTAGGACGTTGTGGCAGCGTATTTATTGTTTTGGCAGACAAAAGCGGGCTCTAGCCGATTGATTTTTAATAATTTAAACATAAAACCAGCGCTTTGGTTACTATGACATTGGGTGGCGCCAAGAAGTTTAGCACCTTTGTTACTCTAAATATTAGTTACATGATTAGCCGTTTTATTTTTGCGTTTTTTATTAGCAGTGTGTTGCTTTTTGGGTGTAAAAAGCCCGCGGGCAAACAGCAACAAGCAACCAACACCCTGCCACCGTTAACCTCAACTACGCAGGTTAAGGGTTATAATTTGCTTTCGAAAATTTGTGGTATTTGGGACGGCGGGGTTACCTCAACAACCTTCCTTGGCGGTTACCCCGAATGGATAGTTGATTTCAGGCCGATGAGTGCTGCGCAGGTGGGTGCCAAAAACGAACTGGATACGGCCAACAATATTTTTATGTCGTTTTTTATTACCTACCACGATTCGGCCTATAAACTGGCATTTAGAAACGGTGGTACGTTTACCAATTTGCAAAGGGTTTCGTACATGGAAATTGACAGCGTGGTTGAAACCGGTAGCCAGTCGTACTACCGGTTTGTAGATTTTGTAAAGGGAGCGAAAAGAACAATTACCGAAGTAACATTTAAGCAGGATAGTTTGATTATAGAGTCGTACACTAACAAATACAACACACTAAGCACGCCGGTTCAACACATGCAGTGGCGTGCAAAGCTGCAAGACACAACTTCGTGCCAGGCAGCTAAAACGCATTTCAATTATCCGCAAAAAGTGTTGGTGCAAAATTTTGACTCTACGTTTATGAACGTTACAGAGAGTATATACTACCAGAACGTTGGCGATCCGTATGAGGCCAGTGCGCAACCTTATGTGGGGCAGGCTACTTTATCGTATACCACGAGCTTCACTTTAAGTTCAAACAACCATGTGTTTTTATTGGTTACAACACAGCCGCTTATAAATGGCCTTACGTTTAATAGTGCCAATATGATTTACCGCAGCAGGTATGTTATTTTAACAACCAATAAATCTTCGTATACGTTTACACTAATGCACCCGGGTAATTATTATTTATATGCTTATTACGATGCAAATGGTAACGGTATGTTGGATGCCGGCGATTATGTAAGTACTGCTAACACTGCTTTTACGTTAGACCCTAGCCGTACGACTTCGGCAACAGCAAATATGAATTTACAGATACCCTGATCAATTCGGCAATTTGATAATTCGGTAATGTGATAATGGATACAAAACATTACAGAGGGTCGAATTAAAATCAACCATCTAAGCCGGCGTATGATGGCTTAGTGATAGAAGTTAGAACAAGGTTTTCCTCCTTAGAATAGTGCGCTTCAACTTCATTCAATATTTCAAAAATTTCCTGTAGGTTTTCGCAAATAACCAGGCGTGAGCGGAATGGTTTGATGTATGGTAAACCGGCAAAATACGGGGCGTAATGGCGGCGCATTTCGAGTATACCTAACTTTTCGCCTTTCCAAATAATGCCGCTTTGCAGGTGTTGGCGGCAGGCATCTAACTTTTCGGCCAGGGTTGCAGGAGCAAGGTGCTCACCGGTGTTCATATAATGCCTTACCTCGCGGAAAATATATGGATGGCCGATAGAAGCGCGGCCTATCATCACCCCATCTGCTCCGTATTTGGTAATCATCTCAAGCGCTTTTTCTGGCGTATCAACATCGCCATTACCGAACACTGGAATTTTTAAACGCGGGTTCTCTTTTACTTTGGTTATCCAACTCCAATTGGCTTTACCGGTGTACATTTGATGTTTGGTGCGGCAATGGATAGAAATGGCTTGTATACCTATATCCTGCAAGCGCTCGGCTACCTCAACAATTTTAATGGAGTTATCGTCCCAACCTAAACGGGTTTTAACGGTTACCGGTAGTTTGGTTGATTTTACAATGGCTGCGGTAAGCGAAACCATTTTATCAATATCGCGCAAAATGCCTGAGCCAGCGTTGCGGCATACTACGTTTTTAACGGGGCAACCGTAGTTAATATCCAGAATTTCGGGTTTGGCTGCTTCAACAATTTCGGCGCTACGCATCATGGGGCCTTCTTCGCCACCAAATATTTGAATGCCTACCGGTCGCTCATCGTCATAAATATCAAGCTTCTTGGTGCTTTTTTCGGCGTCGCGAATTAAGCCATCGGAACTGATAAATTCGGTATAGACCATATCGGCCCCGTACTTTTTGCACAACCGGCGAAAGGGAGGGTCGCTCACATCTTCCATCGGTGCCAGCAAAAGCGGCATATCGGGTAGCTCTATGTGTCTAATTTTTATCATCAAATTCGAAAACTTGCCACAAAGGCACTAAGACACTAAGAAATGCGAATAAAGAAACAACAGTTCCTTAGTTAAACCTTTGTGCCTTCGTGTCTTTGTGGCGGTAATTATTAAAATTTAAGTGTGCAAAGATAGTGATTAACAGGCAAATGGCTATTACTCGTAGCGTAAGGCCTCCACAGGGTCAAGGTCAGAGGCTTTATAGGCGGGATAAATACCGGCCATCAGGCCAACAATAAAAGTAAAAATCCAACCACCCAAAACCCACAGGTATGGGAAGATGAACCCGGTTTTAAGAAACACACCAACAAAATTGCCGATGAGTATGCCAAGGATAATACCCAGTATACCGCCTATCTGGCAAATAACAATGGCCTCTGTAAGGAACTGGATGCCTATGGTGCGTTTGGTGGCACCGAGCGCTTTACTGATGCCAATTTCGCGGGTGCGCTCGTTAACGCTTACCAGCATAATATTCATCAAGCCAATGCCGGCACCAATCAATGTAAGTATGCCAATTACGATGGTGGCAATTTTAATATACTTCAATTGGTCTAATATCTGGTTAGCCAGGCGTTCGCTTTTGGCCAGGTCGAAATCGTTTTCATCATCCAAACGTAAATGACGAATGCTTCGCAGCACACCGGTGGCTTCTTCAATCCCGAGGTCCATATCGTTCGGGTCGTTTACCATTACGTTCATTTCGTACGAAATATTATCTGCCGGAAAACTCCACCGGGCATTTTGCACCGGTATCATTGCCTGGTTATCTGAGGCAATTTGGCTGGCCCCCTTAGAGGCTAATATGCCTACTATCTTAAACTTTTTGTTGCCAACGCTTATCATTTTGCCAACGGCCGTATCGTATTGGTCGAACACTTTAAGAACAACATCTTTACCCAGCAAAATTACATCGCTGCCATTTTCAATTTCGCTTTTCGAAAAGTTGCGGCCCTCGGCAATGGTTTGACCCGATACCTTAAGGTAGTTTTCATCAATACCAAATATTTTAACGTTGGGATTGGTTTTCTTCGATTCGTATTTTACGATTGCAATTTCGTTGGCAATGTTAGATATAGAAACGGTGGCGGGGAATTTGAAACCGCTTTTAAACTCCTCGGCCTGTTGAATGGTAATAGGTGGGTTGGTTGCTTTGCGATGCCTGCGCGGGCCGCCGTGCCTGTGCACCTGGCCACTGTTTTTTATACCAAAAGTATTACTTCCCATATCGCTAAAGCTGGAAAGCATTTTTACCCTAATCCCTTCAGTAGCGGTAAGAATGCCGATAAGGGCCGCTATACCGAACATAATGATAGATAACGTGAGTACGGTGCGCAGGATATTTGCACGTATAGCACGTAGGGCCAGCTTTATGTTTTCGGTGAGGTTCATTTAAGTGGGGCAAACATACGCAAAGCTGACGAAAGGAATAGCCATGGGTTTTTAATAAATAAGTATTTGCGAATGCCCTATATTCGTCCCCGGAAAGATGCCAGAGCGGTTGAATGGAACAGTCTCGAAAACTGTCTTACTCGCAAGGGTAACGAGGGTCGAGACGAAGCGGAGCTTGTCTCGATGCTGACCAAAGCGTCAGCATTCGAATCCCTCGGGGATATATAATATGCCTTATTATACATACA
>CAIOTH010000041.1 GCA_903861145.1 uncultured Bacteroidota bacterium
GTTAGGGTTTGGGTAAATTTTCACGTCGGTTGTTAAACCGTTTTCAGTTATCCCAACGCCGGTAACGGTTATAGCTTCGGAGGTGTCGCTACAGCCAAATACATTGGTCACCACAACACTATAATTGCCGTTTTGTGTAAACATCATGTTTTGCTGCGTGGCACCAACAATAACGGCACCATTTAATAACCATTGATAAGACGAAAAATTACCCGTTTGAAGCGAATCACCATTTCGCGTTATTAGCGGAACGCTTAGGCTGTCAACGATCAAACTAAGCGTAACAATACTATCGCACCCCGCAACCGATTGAAGGGTATCTAAATAAACTCCTGATTGCGAAAGCCCATTTCCATTAAACATAAAAGCTATCCCAACGCAAATAGTATCGGTTATTGAAGTTTGCAAAATGTTATTTATGGCCAGGTTAAGCGTAACAATACTATCGCAGCCTAGCCACGTGTTAAGCGTATCAATATAAATACCTGCACTTGTCAGCGTATCGTTATTAAACAAGTAAGCAGTACCGGCGCAAATGCTTTGGTTAACCCGCGATGTTTTTGTTGGATTAACGGTAAGGCTCAAAATGCGGATACTATCGCAGCCTTTGCTACCGGTAAGTGTATCTGCGTAAACACCGGTGGCGCTTCTTCCAAAAAAACTATCTCCCTGGCAAATGGCCTGTGTAATATTTGAAATTGAAATAGGATTAACCGCTAGGTTTAAAGAGCGAATGCTATCGCAACCATAGTAATTGCTAAGTGTATCAATATAAATCCCCATAGTCTTTCTTCCTAAAAAGCTATCGCCCTGGCAAATGGTTTGGCTGAGGCTTGATAGCGAAATAGGGTTAGCTGTCAGGTTTAAAGTCCGAATACTATCGCAACCATTACTGCCATTAAGTGTATCAATAAAAACACCGGTTGCCACCCTTCCCCAAAAGGTATCGCCCTGGCAAATGGTTTTGTTGGTGGTTGAAATTAGAATCGGGTTAACGGTTAAGTTTAAAGTGCGGATACTGTCGCAGCCATTGGCATTTGAAAGGGTATCAATAAATGTACCGGTGGCTGTCCTTCCTAAAAAAGTATCGCCGGCACAAATGGTTTGGCTAATGATTGAGGTTGTGATGGGATTAACCGTCAAATTCAGTGTATGTATGCTATCGCACCCGTTTGAGCCTGTAAGGGTGTCAATATAGGTTCCGGTGCCGGTTTTGCCTTCAAAGGTATCGCCCTGGCAAATGGTTTGGCTAATACTTACTATAACAATAGGGTTCACTGTCAAGTTCAAAGTGCGTATACTATCGCAACTATTTGCACTGGTAAGTGTATCAATAAAAACGCCGGTGGTGGTTCTTTTAAAAAAAGTATCGCCCTCGCAAATGGTTTGGCTGATGTTTGAGTACGAACGAGGGTTAACCAACAAGCTTAGTGTGCGTATGCTGTCGCAGCCGTTAATTCCGGTTAGTGTATCAATATAGGTTCCGGTAGCGGTGTGATTATAATAGCCGTTGCCCTGACAAATGGTTTGATTAACAGTGGTATACAATACCGGGAAAACAATCAGCGTATCAGAGAGATAAGAGATGCAACCCGAAGCTGTGCCGTAAGTTGCTGTATAATTGCCCGGTTGCGTTGGTACATAAAAAGTATCGGCAATGTATGGGCTAAATTTTTGTATACGGTCGTTATTATAATCCGAAACTTAGATGTTACCGGTGCTATCAATCATTACTTCGGCCGGCTCATTCAATTGGTTCATGGCATTACCCTGTCCATTGCCGCCGGCCACTATCACACCATTGGTTGTAGTGTCGCTGCCTGGTGGGAATTCCATAACGCGGTTATTATAAACATCAACCACAAATAAGTTGTCGTGTCGGTCTAAATAAACTCCGTAAGGTTTGTTGAACTGATTGGCGTTGCTGCCAGTGCCATTTCCACCGGCAACTGTTACGCCCATGCTGGTAGAATCGCTGCCGGGAGGAAATTTTTGCACCCGGTCGTTGGTGTAATCTGCCACATACATATTATTACCCGAATCAAACCAAATACCACGGGGCCCGTTAAACTGGTTCGAATCGTTGCCCAATCCATTGCCCCCCGCTGCTATAGTAGCATAGGTAGCCGAGGTGCTACCGGCCGGAAATTTCATGATACGGTTATTGTATTTGTCGGCCACAAAAAGAGTGCCGCTGCCATCTACATAAATACCTCTTGGCCCGCCAATCTGGTTATCTGCACTACCGGTTAAATTTCCGCCGGCAACGGTTACCCCATTAGTTGTTGAATCGCTGCCCGGTGGAAATTTCTGCACTCTATAGTTGTTGCAGTCGGACACATACAAGTAACCGCTGCCATCTACAAACGCAAAAAAAGGGCTGTTAAGCTGGTTAGCCGCGCTACCCGAACCATTACCACCGGCTACTATGGTGCCATTTGTATTTGAATTACTACCAGCCGGAAACCTTAAAACACGATTGTTACCCGGGTCGGCGGCATAAACGTCTCCCGCCTTGTCAACAAAAACACCATATGCAAATGCTAATTGGTTGTGCGAGCTTCCCTGCCCATTACCACCGGCAGCCGTTGTTACTACATACGACGAAGAATTTACGGTATCAACCGCCAAACCGTTGAAGTACCAATAAAGTGATGTTACTCCGGCAATGGGAGAAATTCGTAGCGTATCGCTGCCCAGGCATCTGTTTGTTTCGGTAATTAAGGGTGGGTTAACGCATTGCCACGCGCTAGAGTAGGTTGCAAACGCCAGTAGAACAAACAACAGGTAAATTTTTTTCATAACTCAGGGCATGGTAGCAGCCAGCGCAGAAGCCTCTTTTAACATTGCGCTTAAAAATATGCTTTTTTCATTTCACACCGGCATTACCCGGATTATGCGTACTCATAAAATCTTTAAACTATAGTTCGGAAGTGTTAGATTAAATTTACGTTTGCAAAACAATGTCAATAGTTATACACTTAAATTGAGCTAAATGAAGTTGACTAACATATTCAGAAATACCATTCTGCTGTTCGCCCTGGCTATATCGCTGCAAATTGCTGTGGCCCAAACTGCCGGTAACTTAAAGCAACATATTTCTTACCTGGCTTCCGATACACTGCATGGCCGTGCTACAGGTACGCCGGATGAGGAAAGGGCGGCCAATTATATTATCGAAACCTTCAAGAAAGCAGGGATACCAAATGCCGATGGGAAGTTCGGCGCCGAGAAATATATTCAGCATTTTTCGTACGACCCTATTGTTGACAGTGTAAAAACCCATGTAAGCGGCAACAACGTTGTGGCGTTTATTGATAACCACGCAGCCAACACCATTGTAATTGGTGCCCATTACGACCACCTGGGCATGGGTGACCCAAAGCATTCAACATATGTTGGCCCACCGGCGGTTCATCATGGTGCTGATGATAATGCCAGCGGTGTAGCGGCTATGCTCGATTTAGCATGCTTAATTAAAGCCTCCGAATATAAAAGCAACAACTATGTATTTATTGCTTTTAGCGGCGAAGAGCTTGGCCTGTATGGCTCAAAGTGGTTTGTTCAACATCCTACTGTTGCGCTTGATAAAATAGATTACATGATTAATCTTGATATGGTTGGCAGGGTTGATTCAAACACGCATACGTTAACCGTAAATGGTATTGGCACCTCACCAACCTTTAAAGAAGTGTTGGATAAAATAAAGACTCCCCTACATATCAAAACCACCGAATCCGGTTTAGGACCATCTGACCACACTTCGTTTTACCTGCAAAATGTACCAGTGGTATTTTTATTCAGCGGCCAGCATAAAGACTATCACAAGCCAAGCGATACAGAGGATAAGATTAATTATGCAGGTATGGTAGATGTGGTAAACTATACCATGTCTCTTATTGCTGAATTAAATGATAAAGGAAAGCTGGCCTTTACCAAAACCAAAGATGACAATGTTGACAGCGCCCCTAAATTTAAGGTTACTCTTGGCGTAATCCCTGACTATACTTTTGATGGCGAAGGAATGCGTATTGACGCTGTAAAAGATGACCGCCCTGCAGCTAAAGCAGGATTAAAATCGGGTGATATAGTTTTGAAACTGGGCGATGTAAAGGTGACTGAAATGGGTACTTACATGAAAGCCCTTGCGCAGTTTAATAAAGGAGATAAAACCAAAGTAACCATTAAGCGTGGCGATGATGTTATTGAAAAAGAGATTGAATTTTAGAGCCGCATGCCCCTGATATTAAATATTGAAACTACCTCAACCATTTGCTCAGTATGCCTGGCTAAAGATGGTAAACCAATTGATTTCCGGCAAGATGAAAAGGGCAATTCGCATGCCCGGGTGCTTACCGTTTTTATTGAAGATTTAATGCAAAAGAATAATGTAACCCTTGCTAACCTCGATGCAATTGCTGTAAGCGCGGGCCCCGGTTCATATACCGGCTTGCGTATTGGCACTTCGGTGGCAAAGGGCTTATGCTATGCACTAAACAAACCCCTAATTGCTGTGCCTACACTAATTTCAATGGCCGGTGAGGTAATGGCAAAAACCAATGACCCACAAGCTTATTATATGCCAGCCATTGATGCCAGGCGCATGGATATTTACACGGCAGTTTTTAATGCCAGTAGAGAGAAAGTCATTTCAACGCGTGCAGTAACTGTTGATAGCGCGTATAAAAACGAGCTTGAACAGTTTAATAAATTGTTTGTTTTTGGCAGCGGGGCCGAAAAATGCAAGCAAGTGCTTACGTCGAACAACTTTCATTTTATTGAAAACATCCAATGCGATGCCCGCTACTTAACTGCATTTTCAGAGGTACGGTTTTTAAATCAGCAATTTGAAGATGTAGCCTATTTTGAGCCTCATTACCTAAAAGAGTTCGGCGCCAAAACATAAAGCCCCACTTTATTGGTTTGTTAAATTGTGTAAAAACACAACGAAGGTGTTGGCATAAAAGATAATAATCATCATTTTTAAGCCTAAACACCCCCTTTAATTTATGGCATTGAAAATAGCAAAGGAAGCCCTGGTAATTACCAGGGAGAACGGTAAAGACCAAATACGTATTGAATACAGTAAGCTTAGAAAAGCATTGCTCAATATACGGGCTGTCAATCATCCACTTCGAAAAGAAATAATTGTTTTATTGGAAGAGCAAAAGAAGATGACGGTTACTGAAATTTATATCAAGCTGCGTATTGAACAATCTGTTGCTTCTCAGCATCTTGCTATTCTTCGCAAAGCCGGAATTGTAGAAACCTCGCGAAGCGGAAAATTCATTCATTATTCTGTAAACAAAGCGCGCATAGGTGAGGTTTCTGTTTTAATCAATGATCTTACCTGATTTATTTAACAAAAAAGGTGCGGTTTTACGGGTGTAAATATGATTTTAAGTTTTCAGGTATAATTTTTTTGTGTTATTTTTATTTGGTGATTAATTAATTGAATTATGAGCGGCGCTGCGAACAAACTTGTAAATAATAAAAACCTGGATGGAGCCTCTTCCGTAATGAGGGCACTAACACATCCTATCAGGTTAAAGCTGATATCTTTTATCGATCAGAATAGAAGAATTAACGTAAACAAAATTTATAAAGCGCTAAAAATGGAGCAGTCTGTAGCCTCACAGCACCTGCGCATTTTAAGAGATGAAAAGCTGGTAAATGCCGAGCGCAATGGCAAGTTCATTTTTTATACAGTGAACTACCAAAAACTTCAGAGTGTTGTAAATGCCATTGATAAGTTTTTTGCCTCCGAGTAAAAAACATTTATTTCCACCTATTCTTATTGTAACACAATAGATGTTAGCGTTAATTATAACGGTATTGGCAAAAGATGCTAATAGGGTTATTTTGATTGTTGAAATGCTATAACTTCGCGCCTCAATTTTAAGTATGCAGAAATTTGAATTGAATGAGTTTGACGCCCTCGATTTGAGTGGCTATGCACTGGTAGATACCCGCAAACCCGAGGTTTTTGCCGAAGGATTTATTGCTGAGTCGGTGTCAATTCCGTTTGGAGAAAGCTTTATAGATTCTTTACAGGAATTGATAAGCGCCGATTTGAAAATAATTTTGGTTGCTGATGAAAGTGACCTTGTTTCAATTTTAAAAACGGTAAAAGGTTCAGGTATCAGCAACGTGGCGGGTTACCTGGCCGGTGGTTTCGAGGCCTGGCAAAAAGAGGATAATGAATTTGATTTGCTAATTAGTATTGATGCCGATGAGTTTGCCCTCGATTATCAATTTGATGAGTTTTACCTGATTGACTTAAGAGACAAGGAAGATTACAACAAAGGCCATGTTGAAGATGCCGAAAACATTGCGCTGATTGACCTTGAGCCTCTGCTGATAGAAATGGATACCCAGGATTTATACTACCTGTATGGCCAAACCGTAACCGAAGCAATTACTGCCGCATCGCTGCTAAAACGAAATGGGTTTCACCGTATAAGGTCTGTTGCTGCCGATTACAACACCTTAAAAGCAACGGGCATACCAATGTTTGCTCCCAAGAAAAAGGGCAATTCTTCTTCAAGTCTTCCTGAAAACCAGGGGCTGTAAAAACTAATTATTGCAAATTTGCGCACCCATGAGTTTTTCAAACCTGCATAGAAGTGATTATATCGGCAAACTTTCCAATCAAGAATTTGATTTGCTGGTTATTGGTGGCGGTATTACCGGTTGTGGTATTGCGTTAGACGCGGCTCTGCGCGGAATGACCGTTGCGCTGATTGAAAAAAATGATTTTGCATCTGGCACCAGTTCGCGCTCTACAAAATTGATTCATGGTGGCTTGCGCTATCTTAAACAGTTCGAAATAAAACTGGTGCATGATGTAGGTAGCGAACGTGCCGTAGTGCATCGCAACGCGCGCCATATAGTAATACCCGAAAAAATGCTGCTGCCTATAGTTGAAGAAGGATCTTTAGGGTCATTCTCTACTTCTATTGGTTTATGGGTTTATGATGTGCTGGCTGGAGTGAAGAAAGATGAAAGGCGAAAAATGCTTGATAAGCACGAGACCTTAAAAGCCGAACCACTCTTACGTTCGGAAGGGTTACACGGTGGTGGCCTTTATTTTGAATACAGAACCGACGACTCGAGGCTTGTGATAGAGCTAGCCAAAGGCGCTCATGCCAAAGGCGCAACCCTGCTTAACTACACCGAGTCCAGAAGTTTTATTTACAATGATAAAAAACAGATTGTTGGCGCTAATGTATTTGACAAAATTACGAATGAGACTTTTGAAATTAGGGCCAAAGCGGTTGTAAATGCCTGTGGCCCCTGGGTGGATTTATTGCGGAAAGAAGATAATTCACTTAAAGGAAAAAGGCTTCAACTTACAAAAGGTGTGCACCTTGTTTTTCCTTATGAAAAGTTGCCGCTTCAACAAGCTGCTTATTTTGATGTGGGCGATGGCCGGATGATATTTGCAATACCGCGCAACAATATTACTTACGTTGGCACTACCGATACGGTTTATAACCAGGATTTAAACAGCCCTCATTGCACCAAAGAAGATGCCACTTATCTGCTAAGCGCTATCAATAAAATGTTCCCAACCGTATCGCTCAATATGGGCGATATTGTTTCTACCTGGGCAGGTTTGCGGCCCTTAATTTTTGAAGAGGGGAAATCTGCATCTGAGCTTTCTCGAAAAGATGAAATATTAGCATCTCCATCAGGCCTTCTCTCTATTGCAGGTGGTAAGCTGACCGGCTACCGCCTGATGGCCGAGAAAATTGTTGACCTGGTGGCCAAACAATCAGGTAAAAAATATAATGGTTGCCGAACCAAAAGCTACCGGTTAAGCGGCGGCGAGTTTCATGATGAACAAGCCTTTGAAAAGGCTCATGAAAAGCTGATTGCCGAAGGCGGACAGCAAAATATTCCTGCCGCAAAAATAAACGAGTGGTTCTACCGCTATGGCACTAACACCGGGCAAATAATGGTACAGGTTAAAGCTTTGCGTACCAAAATTGCGGACGACGAAAAGCTGTTTGAAGCAGCCGAATTAATGTACAGCGTACAAAACGAAATGGTTTACCACCTCAACGATTTTTTAATACGCCGCACCGGTAAAATATTTTTTGACCGACTGAATGCCGAAAAGCAAATTGATTATTTATCAAACCTTCTTGCGCTACAATTTAGAACTGATGATGGCAAGTCATTGTCAGACGCTACTTTAGCCAGGCAGGAATTTAATTCGGCAGTGGCATTTTCCTAGTTACTCAAACTCCAGCATTACTTGCCCCTTTTCTACGGCCTGCTTTAGCTGAACGTTTATCTTCTTCAATTTACCATCGCGTGGCGATTTGATAATATTCTCCATTTTCATGGCTTCAAGAATCAGGAGCGTGTCGCCCTTCTTCACTTCCTGTCCATCAGTGGCCGTTATGTTGATGATAAGGCCCGGCATTGGGGCTTTGATCTGCTTTACAACTGAAGATGACTTAGCTGCAATACCCAATTGTTGTAGCAGCAAATCATTCTTATCCTTAATAGAAATTTCGTAGTCGTTACCATTTACATTAATTACCATGGTTTTCTCCTCGGCATTAAAGCTTACCAGCATGGCGGTATAGCCCTTGTTATCCTTAATTACATGAAAGGTGTTTTCATGAAACTCAATCATATCCCATTCAACGTCCTTCCCGTTCATCGAGTTTTTATCAATCGTAAACTCTGCCTTTTTGTTAACTGTAGCTTTAACCATAATTGAAAATGTAAGCGCCCCCGCATAAGGCGGGATGAAACAAAAGAACGCAAACAGAATTTAAGAATGAAATATCGGGCCTTGCTTTTTTAGCCCTGTTTTAAAACCCGTTGAATATCTACTTCGGACATAATAGGTGCGGAGTGTACCAAGTGCTGTGTAAAATGATTGGCAAAATAAGGCGCCAGCGAAATGCCCTTGGTGCCCATGCCATTAAATATGCCAACGTTTTTGTACTGTGGGTTAAAGCCAATAAAAGGCCTTCTATCCTTAACGGTGGGCCTAATAGCAGCTTTGTGGTCAACTATTTGGTAGGGCGATTTTAATACGGTTGAGAGATTGCCTAATAATTCGTTTTTACCTTTTTCGCTTGGTTGGGCATCGTCAAAATTCCACTCGTGGGTTGAGCCAATGTAGTATTCATCTTTATTGCCGGTGGGCATAATAAATACCTCGCCGTTAATCACCCTGTCTGCATAAAAGTCTTCAATCTTTAATATGAGGCATTCACCCTTAGCCAATTGGAAGGGAAGAAATTTAAAATAGGGGTTTTGGATGGCGTTGGCCCCCTCACAAAAAATAATTCGTTTAGCACTTTTGCCTTTGTAAACAATTGAGGTTTCGCTTACCTGCAACTCTTCAAAATTGAATTTCTCTTCCAGCAGCACTTCCTTTTGCTTGAGTAGATTTCGGTAAAGCGTTAAAAACTTCGATGCTTCTAATTTGCTTCCACCATTAATTTCAAAACCACCAAAATCGTTCTTTACTTTTTGCGTATCCAGATAAATAATTTCTTCGTTTTTGAGATATGGAAGATACTCTGGCGAAGCGCAACGCAAACTCCAATCGTTTTGCGCTTTTACCGAGTCGAACAATTTAATAATGGATAACGGATACAATAGTTGTTCGCTGAACAATTCTTCAAATTGTTGAAACGTAGCTTGCGAAAATGGAATAAGCTCATCGGCCAACCATGTTTTTACAAATTTGCGGCCTGTTATGGGATTGGTAATGCCTGAAGCTACATGCGTGGCTGAGGATGTATTCAACTCATCAATAAGCAACAGCGTTTGGTTTTCTTTCATCAAAAACCACGAAAGCATACTACCGGCAATGCCCTGCCCTACAATAATAAAGTCAAGCATAGTGGCTGCAATATAAAAATGAAAAGCAGGCTAATGTAAGCAACAGGTTTTACCTGAAGTATGAAAGGTCCTTTTTGCCACCATCGGAAGGTGGGTTGTTGTCATCATCCTCATCGTGGTAATCGGGTATGTTGTCAATCCGGTTGCGGAAAAATATGAACAACAAAAACTGAAACATCATGGCAAAGGGTGTCATTGATTCTATCTTCTTTTGCGCTTCAGGATCATGCATCAAATTGGGTCCGTAAAAATACACGCAGCCCGCATATGCAGCCAGCAGTATTAATACAAAGCCACCAACAAAGCCACCGAGATAACCCCACGGAGATATCCCTTTTTCCATGCACATTTTATGCAGGAAATAGCAAAACAAAACAAGGATTATCGGGAAGAAAGTCATATCGTAATTATTTAAGGCCGTTAAGTTCTTCAATCATTTTTTTCGAAAACCCCTTTACAACTTGTTCATAGGAGTGATCTATCATCCATAACAATTCTTTTCGTGGAATTGTTCCGTTATCAATATAAACGGTATTCCAGTACTTTTTATTCATGTGGTAACCGGGTTGCACATCAACATATTTGTCCCTGTACTCGCCCACCAACTCTGCATCCATCTTCAAGTTAGCTCGAAAAGGCCGAAAAGTCAAGCTTGTAAGCAAAAAAAGCTTTCCCATCACCTTAAAAACCAACGTATCCACACCAAACGGGAAATCTTCAGTAACCCCCGGTTTTAAAAGACAATAAGCGCGAAGTTCCTCAATATTCATCTAATAACAGGTTGATTATTATCACTCAGGCACTTATTTCCCCTTGTTCATGATCTTTTCAGAGAAAACGGAAAATTCCTTAATTGATTGTTCAAGGTATTTTTTTCTATCCGGAGTTAAACAGAGTTCTTCAAGGGGATTAAATTCTTTCTGCACATACTCAAACGTCGGTTCTCTACCCAGTTCACCAACAGGGGCGTACATCCATTCGCCGGCACGCAAAACAAAGCGCTTGTCGCCTTCAATAAAGGCCATTTGGTTGTACTTAAATTGGGGAAGGGTTTTGCCCTCGTTATCGTACCAATAACTTTGCAGTACCGGTAAATTGTTCTCGGTTTCCTTCATTAGCGTGCCTTCTTCAACTTCTACACCGCAACTACGCAAAATATCGTGGTGCATAAACCGTGCACCAACGTTGTAGGTTTTTGTTTCCGCTTTTCCATGCTCATGGTCAAGCCAGAATAATGGAACTCTATTACCACCATCGGTTACATTGCTAAAATGGTATTGCCAACCCTGGTCGCCAAAATTTTCGCCGTGGTCTGAACAGAAAATTACGAGATTATCCTGGCCATCATGCATTTCTTTACAGAAAGAATCTATTTCGTCTTTTATCAGTTTCCAGGCCAGTTTTTGTTTTTCATGCATCAGGTTAAGGTCGTGCTGTGTTAGCGCGGGCTTTTCCCTTTTTAAAAACGTTTGCGATAGCAAGTGATAAAGGATGTGCCACTCATGTATTTTACCCGATAGCGACCTGTTCATCAGCTTAAACTTATCAGCAATGTGGTAAGGATAATGCGACTCCATTAGGTTAATGAACATAAATACGCCCTGGCCTTTAGCGTTGTTTTCGGTTATTATCTGCCGTGCTTTGTTAAACGAATCCTGAGATGTTTTTTGTGCCCAAATTATGCCTTGCCTTATGTCTTCGCTTATTTTTTCAAAAACCTGGTCGTTGGGTTTCAATACCATTTTTCTTATTCTCGGGCGGTTGGCAGCCAGGGCAAGGCGTAATAACCACTGATGTTTTGATTTGGTAAAATCCCAGGTGCGATGCACTTCATCAAAACCTTTGCTCACATTAAAAATATCGGTAGTAACAATATTGGCTGAAACCTGCACAGTATGGTATCCTACAGTTTTTAATTTTTCGGGCAGCGAGGGGATTTCGTCTTTTAACCACCGGCTTTGCGATGTGGCACCGTGTTGGTGAGGCAATAACCCGGTAAACATTGAACTGGTAGCCGGTAATGTCCAACAACCGGTTGAACGGGCATTGGTAAACTGAACTGCGTTTTGTTCAAGATAGGGCACTTGTGGACCCTCATGCTGGTAAGCAGAGTCAAAGCGAAGGCTATCGGCTACAATTAAAATTACATTTTTAGGCTTCCCCACTACTCTCGGCTTAAATTTCGGGTCGTGAAACTACGTAAAATTTCAGGAACCCCACTTATAGGTAATATTTAAGATGGTTATCTTTCAAATGCTTCTCATGTATTTGAAAGTCGGGCATTACCTGTTCTACTACTTTCCAGAAGCGGGCAGAGTGGTCGTGATGCACTAAATGGGCCAGTTCATGTATCATTACATAATCAATCGTTCGTGCCGGTGCAAATAACAACCGCACTGATATGACTATGTGGCCTCCGCGCGAGCAATGCCCCCAAAAGCTGGTGGCATATTTCATTTTCACGCTATTTAGTGGTTTTTTGAAGTAATTGTTGTTCAACTCGTGCAGACGCTCAGTAACAATGGGTAAAAAGAACTTACACAAACACTTGGCTACCAGGTATGAAGCTGCATCGGCCTCTGCTTCTTTAGTTAAACCGCGTGCAATAGACAGCACAATGTTGTTTTTAAATATTTTGGCCGATGACTTGGCTTTATCGTGATGAAAAACCGATATCATAAACTCGTAATCGCCTACCCGCAAAATTTCACCGTTAACATAAACGCGTTGTTGCAGGCTATCCATTAATTCGGGTTTATCGCCTAACTTCTCCTTAGCCCATTTAAGCAGAGCGTCAATTTGCTTGCGCTGCTCGTCTTTATGCTGCCGGCCTGCAATGCGAATGATAATGCCGTTTTTATTAACCGACACCCGGTTATTAAATCTCGATTCGTAAAGTATGCGTACAGGTATATTCTCTCCATTCACCGAAATTTCAAATTCCTGTTGCAAAGGAATTTCCTCAACCGGCTTGGGTTTTGTTTGCGTTAAATTATCGAACAGCGAAAACAGGGACATAAAGTACCGCTAAAATCAAAAGAAGAAATGGGTATTGGCGGATGATTTTTCCACATTGAAATATTACTAAAACAGAATTGCCAATTTTTGGTAAACCGGAAATTGACAAGTCAAATCATTGGGTCTTTGACTTTTGGACTTTCTCCTGTTTGTAATCCTTCTTGATTTTCCGCACCTCATCTATCCTAATCTTAGTTTCTTTCGAAATCTCCAGGGGGCTTTTACCGCTATCCAGCATTTCCCTCACTTTTGTTTTATAATCATCCTGGAAAATCTGTTTTTCTGTTGGTTCGTCGCGATGAAAGGCCGGCACTGGCTTTTTTTCTGGTTCCGGAACAATTTTATTGGTACTTCTGTTAAAGAAGAAAATTGCTAAAACAGCAAATACAACAAGGCCGCCCCCAATCCACCAATAAAGCTTGCTCTTTTTAGGTGTTACAACTGGTTCCGTGGGCTGGTTGCCGGGGATGGGTGTTTCGGTGCTCATTTCAACAATTTGAAGTAAAAATAATAAGTAAGCAGACTATAAAAAGCAGAATGATTAAATCAGATTATCTCAACTTCCAAAATATTCTATTTTTGAACTCGTCAACATAACAAAAACGAACATGAACATAAGACAAGAAGAACCCGAAAAACCAGAGCTACCGAACGTAGAGCCGGATAAGTTAATGGAAAAATTTGCCGGCGGCATGATGCGGTTCGACAATAAGTTTTTAGAACAGCGCAAAGTGTTTTTATGGGGGCCAGTACATGATGAGTCTGCCGAAAAAATTGTGAACCGCCTGTTGTTTTTAGAAGCAGCCGACCCCGGAAAGGACATTTTCTTTTACATCAACAGCCCGGGTGGGGTAGTTACCAGCGGTATGGTTATTTACGATGCCATGAAAATGATTTCATCGCCGGTGCATACTATTTGCATGGGCCTTGCAGCATCTATGGGTTCTATACTTTTAAGCGGAGGCACCAAAGGCAAAAGGCAAATTTGGCCTAACGGCAGGGTAATGATACACCAGCCAAGTTTGGGTGGTATGTATGGCCAGGCTACCGATATTGAAATTACAGCAGCCGAGATTCAGAAAATTAAGGAAATAAGCGCTGATATACTGGCTAAAAACTGCGGTAAAACTTACGAGCAGGTATTGAAAGATTTCGACCGCGACCATTGGATGAATGCCAAGGAAGCCCTTGAATACGGTATTGTAGATAGTATAGCAGAAAAAATAAGCTAAATTGAGTATGCCGGAATTGGAACAATAGTCGTTTATATACTGTTGTTCCGATTTCAGCTTCATTCAATTTATAAAATGGATATGACCCGTCAGGACCAAAATGTAGAGCTTGCGCGCTACCAAAAAGATATAGCAGACCGCCTCGGTATCGATGCTCAGAATCTTATTTTCAATTATAAGCAGAAGAACGAAACCGTAAGGCTTGACCTGGTTACCGTTAATCCCAAGCACGACCAATCTTTCCTTTTCCACACCGAAACCGGTACGGATAAGGTTGATGCCCTAAAGAAAATGCTTGAATACATTAGCGAGCATTACCACCGTGAAAGCAGCCTGACTATACAGTGGATTAAGGTGGGCGAAAACAAACTACACACTTCGTACTTTAGGGCTAAGAACATGTATGAGGCGCTAGATAAGTTTTATTACGGCCGTGATTTGGGCTCTTATAAAATTTTCAGTATTACCTTGAATCCGGTGAGTTAGCTGATTTAAGCCTGCGGATTTTTCTCCACTGCATAAGTATAATTACCAGCATCAAAAAGAAAGCTATAGGCTCAATAATGCAGAATATCCAAATATTGATTTCCTCATAACTTATACCAAGTAGGTGCCCGCCGTCAATAAGGATTTTTACGCACCAGTTAAAAAGAGCATGAACAAAAGCATTATTGATCATAGCAGTACAACGCCAGGTTGAAAAAATTATTTCAACTTCTCATTATTCTTGTGCCTATCGCTGTCCCTCTTTGTCTTCTTATCTAAATTTTTTTGCAGCGCATCAGTAAGGTTTACGCCGGTTTGATTGGCGATGCATATCAATACAAAAAGCACGTCAGCTAATTCATCACTTAACTCTTTGTTTTTGTCGCTTTCTTTAAAACTTTGCTCGCCGTATTTGCGGGCTATAATGCGGGCTACTTCACCTACTTCTTCGGTAAGCATAGCCATGTTGGTTAGTTCGTTAAAATAGCGAACACCGGTGGTGGTAATCCAGCTATCTACTGTTTTTTGTGCTTCTTCTATTGTCATGGCATGTACTTTTATTTTTTTCTTTTCTCCATTTCTTCGGCTATCCTTTTCGAATCGTAGTCATCAGATTTTTTTAAATGGTCAATGACCCCCTGGTAGCTTTCCGCATCCCGGTTTTGGCTCAATTTACTATTAGCCTCAAAACGCTCGATCTTAATTTCAAAAGCAATCAACCCTCTAAAATCAGTTTGAAGTAGTTGCTCGGGTACGTCTTCTATCTTTGTTGGGTGCTCAGCATGTAAATTTTCGTAACGGGCCATCATTTTGCCAAGGCTGGCCCTTAATTCGGCTCCTTCTAAAATCCTCACCTTTCCATAGGCATGTATGGCCATGTAATTCCAGGTAGGAACATTTTTGTGGTTATACCAGCTAGGTGATACATAAGCATGCGGGCCCATAAAAATGGCTAACACATCTTTACCATCTTCAAAGCTTTTTAATTGCTGGTTTGCCCTTGAACCATGACCCATTAAAATCCAATCGCCTGAAGCGTTTTGGTTTAACTCTAATGGGATGTGTGTTGCAACAGGTATTCCGTCCTTTGCGCTTACCAACGTGGCAAACCCAAATTCCCTGATAAGATTCTGTATCTCGGCCCAATCTTTCTCTTCGTAGTATTTGGGTATATACATGGTTTAGGTATTTGGATTTTTTGAATCGATTTGAATAGTAACCGGACCGTCATTAATTAACGCGACTTGCATGTCAGCACCAAACTCACCTGTGCCAACTGGCTTACCTAAAGCAGTGCTTACCTGTTGCACAAGTTTTTCATAGAGCGGGATAGCAATATCGGGTTTAGCGGCTTTAATAAATGATGGGCGGTTTCCCTTTCGGGTAAGGGCATAAAGGGTAAATTGCGATACTATAATAATGTCGCCTCCTACTTCTTTAATAGACAAATTCATATTGTCGTTCTCGTCGTCAAAAATGCGGAGGTTGACCAGTTTGTTGGCGGTCCATTCAATGTCTTCAGTGGTGTCCAATTCTTCAAAACCAGCCAATACCAAATAGCCTTTTTTGATGGAGGACTTTACAACCCCATTAATGGTTACCGATGCTTCTGAAACACGTTGAATTATAATTCTCATAGAATACAAAATACATTTCACGCAAAGTGCGCAAAGATTAGATGCAAAGAACGCAAAGAATACCAAAATATTTATGGGCTTTACGCTACTCCCAATGCTTATAGTTGGCCCGGTAATCGGTTAAAATACTTAGATAATTAACGTAACGTTCCTCTGATATTTTACCATCATAATAAGCTTGCCTTACTGCGCAACCAGGTTCGTTTTCGTGCATGCAATTGTTGAATTTGCAATTATTGAGCAGTGCGCGCATTTCGACAAAATAGTGCGATATCTCTTCGGTTTTGAAATCGAGAATGCCAAATTCTTTAACGCCGGGGGTATCAATTACGCTGCCTCCAAAATCCAAAAAATGCATTTCGGCAAAGGTGGTGGTGTGCATGCCTTTGGCGTGCATTTTCGATATCTCCTCGGTCCTTAAATTAAGATTGGGCTGAAGAGCATTTAGCAAGGTTGATTTACCTACTCCTGAATGGCCTGCAATTAAGGAGGTCTTCTTTTTTAAAACGGCTTTTACCGGTTTTAAAGTTTCGGGTTGCAGCGCCGAAACGAACAAGGTTTTATATCCAATCTTCTTATAAATATCGGCTACAAACTCCTGCTTTTTAGCAGCCTTTCCATCCAGCATATCCTGCTTATTAAATACGATGATGGTGGGGATGTGATAGGCTTCGGCGGTGACCAAAAAACGGTCGATAAAACCGGTTGAAGTTCGCGGGTTGGCCATGGTAACTATTAAAAGCGCCTGGTCAATATTAGACGCTATAATTTGCCTTGCGCCTTTATGCTTTGGTGAAACCCGAACGATGTAGTTTCTTCTTTCTTCTCTATACTCTATCATCCAGGTATCATCACCCTCTGTGCGATCTATAGTCACATGGTCGCCAACGGCAATGGGGTTTGAGTCTTTGCTTTCGTCTAACCTGAAAAGGCCCTTTAAACGGCATTTGATGACCTCACCATTTTCGGCTTTGACATCATACCAACTTCCCGTAGATTTTATAACTACTCCTTTCATCTCTTTTCTTTATTGGCCCCGTGTAAGGCTAACGATATTTCCATCAACAAACCGGGGGTTTCTTCCAGCGCATTTCCAACAACTAATATATCAGCTCCTGCTTTACAAATTTCCTCGGCCTGTTCAGATGTGCGGATGCCGCCGCCAACAATTAGAGGAACTGAAATATTTTGTTTTACCGTCTTTATCATTTCGGCACTTACCGAATTTTTTGCTCCGCTTCCGGCTTCCAAATAAATCAATTTCATGCCCAACAATTCGCCTGCCTGCGCAGTGGCAACAGCAAGGTCGGTTTTGTCGTGAGGTATTGGCATCGTTTGGGTAATATAAGATGTAGAGGAATCGCGTCCGCCATCAATCAAAATATATCCCGTTGGTATGGCCTCTAATCCCATCCTTTTTATGGTGGGTGCGGCTACAACTTGCTGGCCTATTAAGTATTCGGGGTTACGGCCTGAGATAAGGCTCAAAAATAAAACGGCATCGGCCCTGCTACTTAATTGATAATTGTTTCCAGGGAAGATGATAACCGGTATGCTGCAGCTTGCTTTTATGTTTTCAATAGTTGCCTCAAAATTCTTTTCTAACAGCAAACTTCCACCAATAAAAAAGAAGTCGACCTTGCAATTAGTGGCAAGGTTTACCAGTGCTAATAATGATTCCGGATTTTGTTTATCGGGGTCGATAAGTACAGCCAACTTAGGATGTGAACTGCTAACAATTTTTGTGTAAACCATTAATTCCTTCATGTGTTATATAATATGGCTTTTAAAGCATTGTTGACATCAAAATACGCGACCAATAAATCAGACAAAAAAACAGGGAAAAATTTCCGAAATTTACGCTAATAAAAACGGAAAAACATTTTTCCACACACCGAAACCCCTGCCAGCCTCTGTTGTTAAAAAAACAAAACCCGTTTTCACATTTTCTGTTGATAAAATAGCATGGTATATTTTTTTAACAAGAATAAATTCGCTGACAACAAATCGGAACTACTGCAAGCACGATTTTAAAATATCTACAAACATACACTATGGCAAGAAAAAATGAGAAGAAAGGATTAAAGGTCGACCGCCTCTATACCAAGGACGGAGTTAAGGCCTTCGATCTTTTTGAATATGAGCTCCGCTCATCGGTGATTCGCAACCCGGCAGGAGACGCTGTGTTTGAAATGCACAACGTTGAAGTGCCTAAAGGTTGGAGCCAGGTTGCTACCGATATTCTTGCCCAAAAATATTTTAGACGAGCAGGAGTGCCGCAAGCCGATGGCACCATGGGTGGCGAGCGTTCAATAAAACAGGTTACACACCGTTTGGCCGACTGCTGGAGAAGCTGGGGCGAACGCTATGGATACTTTGCCAGCAAAAAAGATGCTGATGTATTTTACGATGAGTTGGTTTACTCATTGTTAGACCAAATGGCTGCGCCTAACTCGCCGCAATGGTTTAATACCGGCCTGTTTTCATCGTACGGCATTACCGGCAAGCCACAGGGACATTATTTTGTAAATCCGGACACCGGAGTTTTAGAACAATCAACTTCTGCCTATGAGAGACCTCAACCCCATGCGTGTTTTATATTATCTGTGGATGATGATTTAGTGAACGGAGGCGGTATAATGGATCTCTGGATACGTGAAGCCAGAATATTTAAATATGGTTCGGGAGTTGGTACCAATTTCTCAAACATTCGTGGCGAAGGTGAGAAACTTTCAGGCGGTGGAACCTCATCGGGTTTAATGAGCTTTTTGAAAATTGGTGATGCTGCAGCCGGTGCTATTAAAAGCGGTGGAACTACCCGCCGTGCTGCTAAGATGGTTTGCCTTGACCTTGACCACCCTGAAGTAATAGACTTTATTGAGTGGAAGATGAAGGAGGAAGACAAGGCGGCTGCATTAATCGCTGCCGGTTACGATTCGCATTACGAAGGTGAGGCTTACAGAACTATTGCAGGCCAAAACTCAAACAACTCGGTTCGTATCCCTAACTCTTTCTTCCATAAATTGGAGAAAGGCGAAAACTGGGAATTATTAGGCCGTAGCGATAAACGCGTAATGAAAACTATTCCTTCAAACGAGTTATGGGATAAAATTGCAAAAGCCGCATGGCGTTGTGCTGACCCGGGTATTCAGTTTGACAGCACGATTAACGAATGGCATACGTGCCCTGAGGACGGCCCGATACGTGCCAGCAACCCTTGCAGCGAGTATATGTTTTTAGATAACACTGCCTGCAACCTGGCATCGTTTAACCTGCGCAAATTTTTTAACGATAAAACGCTTGAGTTTAACGTAAAAGGATTTGAGCACATGAGCCGCATTTGGACTGTGGTACTTGAGATTTCGGTTTTGATGGCTCAGTTCCCATCTAAAGAAGTAGCGCAGCTATCATACGAGTTCAGAACGCTTGGTTTGGGCTATGCTAACCTGGGTTCGGTATTGATGGTATCGGGCATTCCTTACGATAGTGATAAGGCACGTGCATGGGGTGGAGCATTATCCGCAATCATGACCGGTATCTCTTACAAAACATCGGCTGAAATGGCTTCGGTTTTAGGAGCGTTCCCCGGTTATGAGAGAAATAAAAAGCACATGCTGCGCGTAATGCGCAACCATCGTTTGGCTGCTTATAACGCTGATGCAAATGCATACGAAAACCTTGAGATTAAGCCTTGTGGTATTGACCCTAAATATTGCCCGAGCTATTTACTAGAAGCAGCAACCGGCGCATGGGACCAGGCTTTGCAATTTGGCGAACAATATGGTTACCGTAATGCGCAAGCAACCGTTATTGCCCCAACCGGCACTATAGGTTTGTTGATGGATTGCGACACCACCGGTGTTGAGCCTGATTTTGCTTTGGTTAAATTCAAAAAATTATCTGGCGGCGGCTACTTCAAAATTGTAAATGAGTGTGTGCCTGCTGCGCTTGAAAACCTGGGATATAAGGCATCGCAAATTGATGAGATGGTGAAATTTGCCAAGGGCCATGCTTCATTAGTTGGTTGTCCGCACGTGAATTCTGATTCTCTTCGTGCAAAAGGATTTAATACTGCCGATCTTGAAAAAATAGAGGCTCAACTACCATCGGCATTCGATATTTCGTTTGCATTTAATTACTGGAGTTTGGGTGAAGAGACACTTCAAAAATTAGGCTTTACTGCCGAGCAATACAAGGCACCTAATTTTAATTTGCTGCGCGATTTAGGGTTTAGCAAAGAAGAGTTGGATGCAGCGAACGAATTTGTTTGTGGTACCATGACTATTGAAGGTGCTCCTTACCTTAAGGATGAACATTTACCGGTGTTTGATTGCGCTAACAAATGCGGAACAAAGGGAGTTCGTTTTATTCATCCCCACGGTCACATACGGATGATGGGTGCTGTTCAGCCATTTATTAGCGGTGCAATTTCAAAAACTATTAACCTACCTAACGAAGCTACGGTTGAAGATATTCAAAACTGCTACGCGCTATCGTGGAAGCTGGGACTTAAAGCCAACGCGCTTTACCGCGATGGATGCAAACTTTCTCAACCCCTTTCGAACAAGAAAGACGAGGAGAAGGAAGACAAAAAAGAAACAACTATTACAAATACTACAGCTAAACCTGTAGAAGAAAGATTCAGCAAATTAACGCCTGAAGAAGTGTTGGAAGCTGCCCGCGTGTTAATGCAGGAAAGTACCGATACACACTTTATGCGTGAGCTTTCGAGAATTGTGGAGCGCAAGAAATTGCCGCACAAGAGAAGAGGCTTTACACAAAAAGCGAAAATTGGCGGCCAAACTGTATTTGTGCGCACCGGTGAATATGACGACAATACCTTGGGCGAAATATTTGTGGATATGCACAAAGAAGGTGCATCATTCCGCTCGCTGATGAACTGTTTTGCCATCTCTGTCTCGATAGGTTTACAGTACGGTGTGCCGTTGGAGGAGTTTGTGAACAAATTCACCTTTACCCGATTTGAGCCAAGCGGTATGGTTGACCACCCGAACATTAAAAACGCATCGTCGATAGTAGATTACATCTTCCGCTTGTTGGCGTTTGAATACTTAGGCCGTACCGACCTGGTGCATGTTACACCTTCTGAACTGGCTATGCGTTCGCAGTCTACCGCTGACCTTACTACAGAAATTTCGGAAGAGCCGTTTATTGAAAAGAGACCAATAAGTTCACATCCTGAAATGCAGGAAGTACCTAAGCCTACAAAAGGTGATAAGGACAATCATAAGAAACCAGATATGAAGAAGCTTACCCTGGCTGAATCATCCATGCAAGGGTTTAACAAAATGGCCGGCGACATGATGGGCGATGCACCACCTTGCAGCGTATGCGGCAACATCACTATCCGTAGCGGAACTTGTTACAAGTGCATTAACTGCGGTAATAGCATGGGATGTTCTTAGGTAGTATTTAGTATAGAGTATTAAGTATTTAGATAAAAACAAAAGCCACCTTTGGGTGGCTTTTGTTTTTATACCTCGGCAACGAACTTCTTAACCGCTTCCTTAATTTCATCGCGCACAATTCTTGTACGGGCCAGCTTTTCTTCATAACTGCCGGTGAGGCCCGAGGGGTCTTCAAAATCCCAATTGATTTTTTTGTGCATGCCGGGGAAGACGGGACACTTGTCGGAATTTTTAGCATCGCAAACGGTGATAACGTAGAAGAAAGATTTGCCCTGTTTTACAAAGTCGAAAACCTCTTTGGTTTTGTTTTGAGAGATGTCTATTCCAACTTCTTTCATTACTTCAACCGCAATAGGGTTTAAGGTGCCGCGTTCCAAACCAGCGCTTTCAACCTCAAATTTGTCGCCGCCAAATTTTTTGAGGTAAGCCTCGGCCATCTGGCTTCGGGCGGAGTTGTGAATGCAGAGGAACAATACTGTTATTTTATCCATCGCTAGTTTTTTTATTGGCAGCAGCCTGGTGCGCAACAACTTTCTTTTGTTTTTTCTCCATACACGGTTATGCTGAAAATGCCTTTGCCACTTTGTTTATAAGCGTCAATTTTTTCTTTCGATAAATAGCGCAACAGGATATCCTCAGGAACGTCAATCGTTTTCTCTTTTTGTATAGACACATTCACAAAGCCGGTTTCGTGAATGATGGACATGTATTTGGATTTTGGAAGTGCACCGGCTACGCAGCCTGCATACATTTCGGCATCTTTTACAAGTTCAACAGGCAGGTCGCCAACCAACACTACATCGCTTATGCTAAAGTGGCCGCCGGGTTTTAGCACCCTTAAAATTTCTTTAAAGGCGGTTTCTTTATTAGGCACAAGGTTGAGCACGCAATTGCTTACAATAACATCGGCAATGCCTGCACCTATAGGTAGTTTCTCAATTTCGCCATAGCGAAATTCGATATTGTTGAAGCCTAATTTTTCGGCATTGGCGCGGGCTTTATCAATCATGGCTTCGGTAAAATCTACTCCGATAACTTTACCGGTTTCCCCGGTTTCGTGGCGGGCAATAAAACAATCGTTACCGGCGCCTGAGCCAAGGTCAACTACCACATCACCCTTTTTTATTTTGGCAAATTGAGTGGGCAGGCCGCAACCTAATCCTAAATCGGCGTCTGAATTATAGCCTTTAACCAGGGTATAATCATCAGTCATTATGTTGTATACTTCGGTTGAGCAACCACCGGCGCCACAGCATGAGGATTGATTGGTGGTTTTATCCTGTAAAGCAATTTCGGTGTATTTCTGCTTTACCATTTCTTTTATTTCGTTTGAGTTTTCCATGGTGTTTTGATTTATAGTAGTTTAATAATTAGCAGCAGTTTCGTTTTTCCTCGTAGCTTTTTGTTTTGGTAAAGAACTGGCCAAAGGTTTTTTCGAAGGTTTGGAAAACCTCCCAGTTAATGCAATAGCACGATTTAGGGCCATCGATGGTTCCTTTAATTAGCCCGGCATTTACAAGCTCTTTTAAGTGTTGCGATACGGTAGATTGGGCCAATGGCAACACCTCAACAATCTCACCGCAAATGCAGCCATCCTTTTGCGCCAATGTTTTTAAAATGGCAATGCGCGCCGGATGGCTTACTGCCTTGGCAAAATTGGCCAGCTCAATTTCTTTAACCTCAAATTCGTTCTTCTTGTTTACAGCCATAGCTTTATCTATTATCGCAAATATACGATAAAGTAAATCAAACGTCCAAATTTTGAAGAGATTTTTTCATGAACAGGGTAGGATTACATTTTTACAAACCGCTTTCTTGCAACTAGGCTGCTGCTTTTTACTTCGACAAAATAAATACCGCTACTTAATTGGCTAACATCTATTTCGGGTTTAAAAGGCAGGGCATACATTGCTCTGCCGTTAACATCGTAAATGCTTAGGGTTTCTAGTTGTATGTTTTCGGTTTTTATGTAGAGTTGGTTGATGGCAGGGCTGGGGTAGAGGGTGATGGAATTATCATCGGTTATTTGAGAGATTCCTTCGCAGATATCGATATCAATTATATTAATAACCCATCCACGGCACCCATTCGAATCAACATAGGTATAGGTGATTGTATCCGGATTGAAAGTGACATTCAGGCTATCCGGATAATACACATTATTATGTATTCCGTATCCGGTGTATATCCCGCCAGAAGGTTTTCCACCAATTAAAAGAAAACTATCTGGTAGTTGCAAACCCTGATTTTGAAATAGTGCGTAGGTACACCACAATGGGATAGAATCGCTGGTCCAAACCAAATCTTGTAATGAAATTAGAGTATCCCAACTTAAACTAACTGTTGGTATGGGATTAACTGTAAGCACCAAGCTAACAATACTATCACACCCGCCCACATTGGTTAAGGTATCAGTGTAATTACCGGCTTGGGTATGTGCATGGCTGCCTACATAAAATGTATCGCCAGCGCAGATGGACCGAGTAAAAGTACTGTCAGTAGAAATACAATTCGCAGTAACGTTGCCGGCAATCAGAAGTATTGAAGCGAGAATAAAAAACTGCTGGAAACTCGTTGAGAGCCGCTTCATAGGTTACCCTTTCTTCCAAATATAACCTTTGTTTCTGTTAAAAAACAATTCTAATTCGTAAGTGTAACCGCTAACGGCGCAGGTGTATGTAGGCGGCCAAAGCGATTCTGTAAAGGCTTTATTTCGCCGTATTACTCCCCGGCTTAAAGAAAAAATCCTGATAGCTACGTAGTAGTTTGCCGAAGACGTAGTATTGAACAACGGCAAAATCCTGGTCGCCGAAGATGGAGGCGTAGTAGTGGTCTACGTCGTAGGTCATGGGGTTACCTTTGCTATCGAAAGGCATTTTACTGCGCTTGTTAACCGGTTGGTAAAATAATTTGGCTTCGTTCACCCTGTTATTGTTGCCGGTTATTTTAAAAATGCAATAAGGCGTGGTGTGGATGATTGAATCCCTATCGGTGTTTTTATTGTCGTAAGTTTCGATAGAAATGCTTGAGTAAAACTCCAGGTACTCCCTAATATATTTTTGCTGATAGGTTTGATTGATGGCGTATTTATCGTTAAGCGCAGAAACAGTGAATGAATCTTTGGCCATACGGTTTATGGCAAACGATTTATTCTCTTCGGCCGGATATTCGAGGCGTAATGATTTGATGTCTTCAGGATTGTATTTAAACAACACCTTTGCGCGCCATACTTCGGCATCGGTTTGGTAGCGTGGGGTAAGGTAGCCCTGCAGGCCGGGCAAATAGGTAATGTAAGGCCTTGCATCGGTTTTGCCGTCAACTTCGCGCAACATGTAAGTACCTTTGCCATCGGGTGTTGGGCCGCCTATATAATATACCCTGGCCGCTTGGTCATCTTTGCTTAAGTAAACCTCAACCTTTGTGTTTTTTTCGAACAGGCTTTTAACTACATAATCGTGCCCGGCTTTAGGCACGGGGCAAAGTGTTTTAATACGGGCCAGCACATCAAATAACGAGATGACAAGTTCTTCGCGGGCGGGGTATTTGCCATTGACCATCCAAATACCGTTAACCATAACCAGTTCAACGCGCTTTTTATCGGTATCGGCTAAAATTACTTTGGTAATATCTTTTTTGTTACTGATGGCAAAAGAGTCTTCCTCCTTCTCGAAAGTGCCATGTGTGCGGTTTATGATAAACCAGGCTGCCGCACCGACTAACAGCAAAATAACAATTATAAAGGGATAGAATTTTTTCACCGGGCGTATTTTCTTTTTCTGTAGGCACTAAATCCAAAACCAAACAGCACCACCAAAACAATGGGCAGCAAAATATTTATAAGCTGCCACTTCAGTTTATGGCTTTCAATCTCGGCGGTATTTAACAAGCGCAATTTTACTTCCTTATTGCGGGTGTCGATAATGCCGCGGTCGTCTAAAAGGTATTGAATGCAATTCAATATAAAATCTTTATTGCCATACAACTGGCCGGTGTATTTATAGTAGCCCAGGCCATAATAAGTACTATCGCTACGCAGTTCGTTACGAATAATATCGCCGTTTGAGATAACAATCATTTTGTTGGCCTTGCTTTGCTCAACAAATTTTAATGCAGGTATGGTGTCGCTGGCTGCCAAAAAATCGGGCGACATGCGGTTTTTGTAAACTGATTCAAACTGCCCCTCTAACAAAACAGCCACCGGTATTTTCTTTTGATTGTAATACTCGGGATTAGGCTTGCTCATTAAAATTCCGAAATGCACGCGGGTAGGTGCCATTTGCGCTTTGGCATTATCCCCTGTGTGTAACAAAATTGTTTTTGTAATGCCCGGGTTGCGCACCGTATCGATACTGCTTGGAAAAAAGCTTTCTACGGGGTCAACATTGCGTATTATGGGGTGGTTGTTATCGGATATAAGCACCGGAAAATAATACCATGGAAACATTTTTGTTTGGGGGCTTCCGCCTGAAAAGCCCATTACCATAGGTATCTGGTTGCAATTATTCAAATCCTGTATAACATCGCCGTTAATACGCGCACCGTATTTAAAGAGCATGTCCTGCAGGTTGTACCCATTTTCAATACCCTGCACAAACTGCCCGCTTTTGTTAATCATCAGGCTATCTATACTGGCGTTGCTTCCATCAACCAACCAAATAATTTTGCCGCCGTGCATTACAAACTGGTCTAGTTTATACTTGTCTTTTTCATCAAAGTTAGCCTGGGGTTTTGCAACAATGGCCACATCAACAATGGCGGGTATGTAATAGGCATCGGGCAAATACATATCCTTTACTTCAAACTGCATATCGGAGCCTTCGAGGGTGCGCCTTAAGTCTGCGGTTTCAATAGGGCTTAATTCGCCGTGGCCTTGTATAAAAACTACACGCGTAGGCCGCGATTGAAGCAGCTTTTGAATGGCACTGGCAAACTTATATTCCAGTTGAATTTCGCAATGATTTAAATATTCGAGCTGCACTTCTGGATTGGCCATAACCTCTCTCGGCTTTGGGGCCTTTTGCATATCGAGAAGCTGAACTGCTATTTCGCGCCCCGCGTAAGTAACAATGGCACCGGGAAATATAAGCTGTTGTTTAATTTCGGTTTTGTTACCGGTGTTGAGCGGGGTTGGAGTAACGCCCCTTTCCATTAAATCTTTTACCATGGCCTTGCGCTCATCCAAATTTTGAATGGCCATGGGGTTTATAAATTCGTATTCGATATTGGTGCCTCCGTAAGCCCTTAATTCTTTCAGCAAATTGCGGGTAGCATCTTTTAACCGGGTATAACCTGCATCCAAATCACCGTCTAAATAAACTTTAATGGTTACCACATCTTTCAAATCCTTCACCATTGTTTTGGTGGGTTTCAAAACCGAATAGCGTTGTTCGCTTGTAAGGTCGAGCCTGAAATAATAGAAACCGGCAACCACGTTTAACAGCACAAGTATTATCACCATCAGTACCAGGCTGGTGATTGCTTGTTTGCGGTTAGTAATGATTGTTTTTTGTTTGGTTACCATCTTCTGCTTGAAAGGGCTGTGCGGGTTGATAAAATGAATAACGAAATAACACTCAGGAAATAAATTACGTCGCGGCTGTCAATAACACCTTTGCCCATGGCATCGTAATGGCTGTTTAGGCCAAGCGAGGCAATGATATAATCGTATTTGCCTAAAAAAGTACTGAATTGAGCAATGTAATCGAACGAGATGTATAACGAGAAGCACAAGAATACGGCCAAAATGAAAGCCACAATTTGATTAGAGGTAATGGCCGAACTGAAAATCCCGATGGCTACAAATACAGCGCCCAAAAATAGTAAACCAAGGTACGAGCCCAAAACACCGCCAATATCTACGTTACCAGCAGGAGTGGCCAAGTGGTAAATAGTGTAGAAGTAGATAAGGGTAGGTAAAATAGTTATTACAACAAGTGCTAAGGCGGCAAAATATTTGCCCAATACAATCTCTAATTCGGTAACCGGGCGGGTAGAAAGTAATTCGATAGTACCGGTATTAATTTCCTCGGCAAACGAACGCATGGTAACTGCGGGGATAAGGATGCAGAAAATTTTGGGTGTTACGTAAAAAAAGTAGTCGAGGTTGGCAAAGCCGGTATCGAGCACGTTGCTATCGGGGAAAATCCACAAAAACAAACCCAAAAGAGCCAGGAACACTATAATGGCAACGTAGCCAACAAGTGAGCTGAAAAATTGCTGTATCTCTTTTTTAAATATTGCGAACATATGCGAGGCGACAAAAATAACCGATTCCATTACGAATCAAAGTCATGGTTTTGTCATTTCAGATTTGTTGGGAATTAGCGGGTTAACTGCTTAAATACCTCTTCAAGGCTGTATTCTTCTTTGTTAAGGTGCAAAAGAGTAAGGTCCTTCTCTTTGGCAAAGTTGAATATGTCTTCGCGTATGTCCTTATTGCTTTCGCTAACAAAATTCCATTTGCCGTCTTTTTGCTTTTCGAAAGATTTAACGCCTTTTATGCTTCTTAATAAAGCCTGGTCGACAGGTTGTTTAAACTCAACAGTCACAATAATTTCATTGCCTACACGGCTTTGCAGCTTTTCGGTAGAATCATCGGCTACTATTTTGCCCTTATTGATGATGATAACTCTATCGGCCACGGCCTGCACTTCCTGCATAATATGCGATGAGAAAATGACTGTTTTGTCCTTGCCCAATTGCTTAATCAGTGAGCGGATTTCGACCAGCTGGTTAGGGTCGAGACCTGAGGTGGGTTCGTCTAATATCAGCACCTCGGGGTTGTGCAGCATAGCCTGCGCAAGGCCCACCCGCTGCTTATAACCTTTTGATAGCTGGCCAACCTTTTTTTTGCGTTCTTCGGTTAGCCCTGTTACCTCTATCATTTCGTCAATACGCTTTTGAGTGATTGAGCCCAACTTGTATAGCCCTGCCATAAATTCCAGGTATTCTCTAATATACATGTCGTAATAAAGTGGGTTGTTTTCGGGCAGGTAGCCTATCTTTTTGGTAACCTCTAAAGGTTCCGAGGAGGTATCAAAGCCGCATACCAATGCGCTGCCCGATGACTGTGGAATAAAGCAGGTAAGCATTTTCATGGTAGTTGACTTACCGGCCCCATTGGGCCCTAAAAAGCCTAATACCTCTCCCTTATTTACTTCAAATGAGATGCCGTCTACCGCGTGCTGGGTTCCGTAAATTTTGGTGAGGTTGGTAACTTTTACTGACATTTTGAGTGTGTTAAAGTGCTGTTTTAATGTGTTTCGGTGCGCAGGTGTTCAAGTGTTCATGTTTTAACGAAATTCAAGCTTCGAGATTGCCCGCTAAGCAAAACCCTCTGACTCCCGAAACGGGAGAACCTCTTCGCTTTTGGCTTCCCCTTTTCTATCCCTGTTTCCCCTTAAAGAGAACGGAACGAACGCGGCAAAACTAAAAAATCCAGTGGGTATGTGCCATGTGTCGCGGCTAAAACATATTTTCGCGCCTTATGAGCAAAGAAAACACGCAAAACCTTTTCCAGGAAATTATATCGCATTGTAAAGAATACGGATTCATTTTCCCTTCGTCGGAAATATATGATGGCTTGAGCGCCGTTTATGATTACGGCCCTTATGGTATTGAACTGAAAAACAACATACAGCAGTACTGGTGGAAAGCAATGGTACAATTGCATGAAAACATAGTGGGCCTTGATGCCGCTATTTTTATGCACCCAAAAACATGGAAGGCATCGGGGCACGTAGATGCTTTTAACGACCCGTTGATTGATAACAAGGATTCGAAAAAGCGTTACCGCGCTGATGTGTTGATTGAGGAGGCCATGCAAAAGCAGGAAGCCAAGATTGATAAGGAAGTTGATAAAGCACAAAAACGCTTTGGCGATAGCTTTGATAAAGCCATGTTTTTGCAGACTAACCCTAATGTATTGCGCATAAAGGAAAAGATAGATACCACAGAAGCCCGTTTTAAAAAGGCTTTAGAGGCGAATGATTTGACAGAGATAAAGCAGATAATTGTTGATCTTGAAATTGTATGCCCTGTGTCAGGAACCCGCAATTGGACGGATGTTAGGCAGTTTAATCTAATGTTTGCTACCGAGGTAGGTTCATTAGCCGAGGATAGCAATACCATTTATTTACGCCCAGAGACAGCACAGGGTATTTTTGTGAATTTTTTGAATGTGCTGAATACTTCTCGCCAGCGTATTCCGTTTGGAATTGCGCAGGTGGGTAAGGCTTTTAGAAACGAGATAGTTGCCCGCCAGTTTATTTTCCGTACCCGCGAGTTTGAGCAAATGGAAATGCAGTTTTTTGTTCGCCCAGGCGAGGAAATGAAGTGGTACCAGTATTGGAAAGAGGCACGGTTAAAATGGCATCGTTCACTTGGGTTTAATGAAACTGAGTTGAAGTATAAAGACCATTTAAAAACAGCACACTATGCAAATGCGGCGGTAGATATTGAATTCAATTTTCCGTTTGGGTTTAAAGAGTTGGAAGGGATACATAGCCGAACTAATTACGATTTAACACAGCATCAGAATCTTTCGGGTAAAAAGTTGCAATACTTCGACCCTGAGTTGAATGAGAGTTACGTGCCTTATGTGGTTGAAACCTCGGTTGGTTTGAACCGTACTTTTTTAGCGTTGATGTGCAGCGGCTATAAAAATGAAAAACTGGAGGATGGGAGCGAACGCGTAGTGTTGGCTTTACCTGCGTTTTTAGCACCGGTAAAAGTAGCAGTGTTACCATTGGTTAAAAAAGACGGCCTACCTGAAAAAGCACGCCAGATTTTTGATGAACTAAAGTTTGACCACCAGTGTTTTTATGACGAGAAGGATTCGATTGGAAAGCGGTATAGAAGGCAGGATGCTTTGGGTACTCCTTTTTGCATAACTGTTGACCACGATACCCTGAATGACCACATGGTTACCATCCGCGACCGTGATACTATGAAACAGGAACGTATCAGCATTGAAAAGTTGAAGGAAGTGGTGAATGCTAAGGTGGACTGGAAGCCTAGTTTGAGATAACAGCCCATGAAAATATCGCGGCTTTACTTTTTGTTATTTCCATTTGTTTGGCTTGCGGGTTATGCGCAAACAGATACCCTTCAATATTTTGATGGGATGGACAGGCGAGCACATATTGATAATGCTGCCTATTACCGTAAGATATCGAAACCTGATACCGGCAAATTATATTTAGGAACTGAGTATTGGATGGATGGCCATGTTAAGATGGTGGGTTATGCGTTGGACTCTAACTTTCTGTACAAGATAGGCAGGTTTAGCTACTACTACAAAAACGGAACGCAAAGTGGCCGGGGGCAATTTTATAGCGATATCGACCAACATGTTTTTGGTTATAAGAATAAAAAATGGGAAATCTGGTACCCTAATGGTAAGCCCAAGGAAGTTTGGATTTACAAAATTGCCGAAGACTTTACTTACAACGAAAGCTTTTTGTTTAGCTTTTGGGATACCACCGGAACAGAACTAACAAGTAAAGGCCATGGCACGTATTATTACACGGAGTTTGTAAATACCAAAGATTCGTTACAAAAAATAACTTTTAACGGGCCAGTGCATCAGGGCCGGTACGATAGTGTTTGGCATGGCTACTATGCCAATGGTAAAGAATATGCTGAGGAACTTTATACCAAAGGCAGAATGATAAAGGGTAAAAGTTTTGATGGAGCCGGGAACACATATACTTACGATACCATTGTAACCTTGCCGGAGTTTCCGGGAGGTGAGGAGGAGTTAAACAGATTTTTAAAGCTAAACATACAAGCACCACCTGAACAAGAGAGTGATATTCAGCAAAGGGTAGTGATGCATGTTTTTGTTGGGCGGAACGGATTTGTAGGTAACGTAAGTATTCTTCGGGGCGCATCTGCTGCAAAAAATGCCGAAGCGTTGCGTGTGGTAAAATCGTTACCCAGGTTTTTGCCTGCTACCAGCAGGGGGCAACCGGTTGATTCGTATTACAATGTGCCTGTATCGTTTAGTTTGCCATGAAGGGTTTTACAGGTTGTTGCTGATGATGAATTTCATTAGCTCGGCGGGGTTTCTAAGTTTTAGTTTTTGCATGATATTTTTGCGATGCGTTTCAACCGTGTAAATGCTGAGATGAAGTTGCTCGGACATTTGCTGATTGGTTAAGCCTGTTTTAATTAGCTGTAGGATTTCGCCTTCTCTTTTGGTGATGTTAGATTGTTCAAGAAAACCATCCGAAATGCCCGGCAAGCCCTGTTTAGCCGGCAAACGGTATGGAAAGCAGGATTGACCCAGGTGCACCAGGTTAATGGTTTGTATCAGGTCGGCTTTGTTTACGTTTTTTAGAAGATAACCGTTAGCACCCTGGGCCTTGGCTTTTTCAACCACGTGCTCTTCGTTGTAAGTTGAGAGCATAATTACCTTTATCTGGCCAAATTCACGTTTCAGATATTTCAATGCTTCTAAGCCGTTAATTACCGGCATATTTATATCCAGCAAAACAACATCGGGTTTCTTTTTGCGCACTATCTCCAAAAGCTCTTTTCCATTTTCGGCAATGTCGGCAATTTCTACTTCGGGGTGGTTATCTAAAATAGATTGGAGGCCCTCAATAAAAAGCTTGTGGTCGTCGGCAATTACTAATTGAATTTTCTCACCCATTGTTATTTCTTGTAGTTAACCATAGCAATAATGGTTGTGCCAAAACTATTGCTGTGTATATTGATTTTACCGCCCAGGTAATTAACCCTGCTTTGAATGTTTTTTAAACCAATGCCATCGGAAATTTGTGGCGCTATGCCCACACCGTTATCCTCGGCCATTATTTCAAGATACTCTTCGTAGTATATTAATTGTATGGTGGCCTCGGTGGCATGCGAGTGTTTTAGTATGTTGTTGGTTAGTTCGCTTACGATGCGATAAATCATCAGCTCGTCAATTTTATTAAACCTTCTATCAATACCCGAGGTATGAAAGTTGAAGCGAACAGAGCCCCGGTTGTTTAGCTGGTTGTAATAATTAGCGAGCAGGTCTTTTAGATTTGTTTCGGAAAACTCAGGTGGCATCAGGTTATGCGAAATGCTGCGCACGTCTTCAGACGCTTTATCCAGTAAGCCCACAACGGTGCTCAATTGTGTATTACCAGGCGCCATGTTTTGAATATTCATTTTGATAGAAGCGAGGTTGCCGCCCAAAGCATCGTGCAAATCTTCGGCAATTCGTTTTCGCTCCGCCTCCTGTGTAGCAATTAACTGTAAGGTGGTTTGCGTTTTATTGATTTCAAGTTCGAAGGCCAGCCTTTCTTTTTCGCGCTTAAATAAATTGTAACGGTACAAAATGCCGAAAGAAATAACCACCGTTTCAAATACTACACCCATCTGAATACCATTTAGGCTAGTGCTAAACGTAGAAGTAAAACCAAACAGACTTATAAGGTACGCAATAGCCCCAAAAAAATATGAAGGAAAGCGCGAAAAGATAAAAGTATGCGGGTTTAAAACCCTGGCGTACCTTTTCGATTGAAGTCAGAACTATTGTAAGTATTGATGATATTGTCATGATACTGAAACCGGACAGGTATATTTTTTTTAACCCGAACGAAGGGAAAAATTTGTAGACCAAAATATTGCTTAGTGTGTATAGTAAAGTAAACCACTGCATAAAAACTACCCAACTGTATAAACGACTGTTAGTGCGCGACAGTGAATAAAATTTGCGCATAACTATTATCATCATAAATAAACTTAAGCCACAGGTAGTCAGCCTTGATAGGTCGCAGAGCTGGGGAAAGTTGGGATATATGAACTGGAAGTCCATTTCTTCAAATGCCAGCATCATAAGTATTGCTGCTACCACGTATAAAGAATACCAGCCATGCACATTATCCTTAATGCTAAAAAGAAGAAAAATATTAAAGAGCATAACCAGCACCATAGTGCCAATTAGCATTCCAATAACGAAGTACTCGCGAAAGGCAAATAGGGCAAATGTGTCTTCTTCGGCTAACCTGAATGCTGCTTTAAAGTTTTCGCCCTTTTTATCGAGGTAAGTATAAAAGTCGGCGCGCTCACCGGGCTGAAGCGTGATGGGATAAGTAACCAGGTTAAAATAATAAGGGCGATGCCAAAAAGGATACCGGTCGCCCGATTTGCCTAAAGATGTAATTGAATCGCCTTGTACTTTTATAAGCTCTACTTCATTAATTGCAGGGTTCATAAATAACCACATAAGCCTTACCGGTTTTGATGAGGTGTTATGAAGGCAGGTTTTTGTCCAGTAATAGTTATTGGTAAAACCTGCATTTAAGGGTTTTCCGCGCATGGGAGTAAAGAGGCCGCTATCCGCCTTCGCAATAATGCTCTTAACCGGTAACCCGATAGAATCAGCGTAATAACCGGTGTAACTGTGAATCGGATATTCCCCTCCGCCAGTAATAATTAAGGTATCGATAGCCGTACGGCCGGAGCAAATACCTATAACCGGGCCAAGCAGAAATAATAGTGCCGTTGCAATAAAAGTTAAACTTTTTTTGATGTTCATCTCATTAATGAAAGTTAAAGTTACTCACTCACCGGCTGTTAAAAATACCAACCAGTTGGTATTGAGCGGGCTGCTATTGGTTTGCAACTTGCAGTCGTAAATTATGAAAATATATTTAAAAGTATTTAATGCCAAATCGTATTTATTAACCCAAAAACAAACACCATGAAAAAAGCAATCGTAGTTTTAGCCGCCGCAATTATGTTGGCGGGCATTGTAAATGCACAGCAGGTGCCCGATTTTAAGAACTCGCCTATGGTTCTGAAAAAAGACGGCAGCCTTGAAAAGCTTGAAAAGCAAAACTCGGAAATTAAGGTAAAGAAAGTACCTTATGTTGGCACAACACGCTTTATAAGTATTACGGGCGGTAAGTCGTCGGTTAGAGTTGGCACTGACGCAGTTTTTATTGTTAAAGTAGATGGCGAAACAGATCCTGAAACGGTTTTTTACCTGCAAGCCTCGAAGGGCGGAAGCAAGAACCGTGAAATTGATATGGAAAAGATAAGCAACTACGCCAGCTATGGCGCCAAAGGTAAATCGGTAAAAAAAGACCAGGTGGAATGTACTTATGAAAAAATTTCGGCTGGCGTGTATAAAATTACCCCTAAGGGTTTGAAGGCCGGAACTGAATATGGATTTGTAGATGCTGTACAGGGAGCATCGGGTGCACACTCAACGGTGTTTCTTTTTGGTATTGATTAATAGCGGCACGCAGTACTGCTACCGCCAACATAGAGGCAAGCCAAATGGCTTGCCTCTATGTTTTTTGTGGGACCCAACCTTTAACTTTCGCGTTTACCGTTTGCGATTTGACAATATATTTGCAGCACCTTGAAAAATATACGCGCCCACGTTTACCTTTTTATTGTTAACCTGTTTTATGGCATAGGCTTTACCGTTTCGAAAATGGTGATGCCGCAGTACATTCATCCCTTTGGGACTATATTGATACGGGTTGCCATTACTACCACATTGTTTTTTGTGTTGCACCGGTTTTGGATAAATGAAAAGATTGAGAAGAAAGACCTTCTACTGCTTGCGGCATGTGGCTTATTTGGGGTGGTTATTAACCAGGAGCTTTTCTTTTTAGGCCTTAGCATAACTACACCCATTAATGCTTCGCTGATAATGATTATGACACCGGTATTGGTTTTTGTTATCTCGTTTTTTCTATCGCACGAAAGTGTTACGTGGCAAAAAATACTGGGGCTTGTGTTAGGCAGCGCGGGTGCATTGCTGATATTGGGCGGCAAAGGTTTTAGTTTTAACAGCGGTACTGTTTGGGGCGATTTTTTGATTTTGGTAAATGCCACTTCGTTTGCTATTTACCTGGTAATTGTAAGGCCGTTGATGAAAAAATACCACCCGCTAACGGTTATAAAATGGGTTTTCTTTTTTGGCTTGATACCGGTTTTCTTTTTTGGCTTAGGGCAGTTTAACCAGGTTGACTGGACTAATCTGCCGCCACAGATATGGGCTTGCCTGGCTTTTATAGTTATATGCACAACCTTTTTTGCTTACCTGCTTAGTATACTTGCACTGCGGTCGGTACACTCGTCGGTGGTAGGGGCGTATATTTATTTGCAGCCGGTGGTCGCAACTATTATTTCCATATCGTTGGGTAGGGACCATATAACACTTGAAAAGGTGGTTTCTGCGATGCTTATTTTTAGCGGGGTGTATTTGGTTTCGTTTGCGGGTGGTACTAAGATGTACGCCAAGCCGGAGACGGAGCCTGATAGTGATGATATGGTTTTGGAGTAGATATTAGATGCTAGATTTTAGAAGTTAGAGGGATATAGGTAAATATCTATGAATAAACTTTATTACCTTTTTTATTGTATGGTCGCTGGGGTAGATGAAGATGCAGCAAAAGTGAAGAATGAAAAGTTTACGCCACCGTATTCGAAAGCAAGGCAATTTTTTGCGTTTTGTGTTTTTATGTATACATGCACATTTATGCAGTATACTGGTTTAGTGTATTTGCTTCCCAATGATGGGGGAAGAAAATCTGCGCTTATTCTTTTGTTTGTGGTTGTATTTGGATTGTCCAACATATATTTCTCTAAAGCAGAAGAGGAAATTGTAAGGTACTATGGTGAAAAAAGAAGTGATTCAAAATTTAAAGACGTGCGTTTGGCTTTTTTGATTTTAATGAGTTCGTTTATATTGTTGCTAATTTATTTCTGGTTAAGAACAATACTTCCGTTGCCGTTGATTCAAAATTTCATGAAATAAGATTGAGAGATGCTACGCTCAAGATTCAGGCTACGCGGAAATAGAGCATAATTAAGCTTCAGTCTCTTTTTTATGCTTGCGTGAAATGCCATATAGTTAAATTTGCTGCCAAACCAGTTCCGGATGATTAAGAACCTGCAAAACATATGGCCCATTGTTTTTATTTTAATAGCAACCATTTTAGAGGTTAGCGGAGATGCTGTAGTAAGAACGGCAATTTATAAACATACCGGCCTGGTAAGATTGGGGCTTATGTTGATTGGTGCTGTGCTGCTGTTTGTTTATGGATTTTCGCTTAACCTGGCACCGGTTGAATTTGGGCACGTTGTTGGCTTATACATTGCAACACTGTTTATTGTTTGGCAGGTAATTAACTTTATTGCCTTTAATATAAAACCAGGTGTACCTATTTGCGTGGGTGGCGCGCTTATAGTTACAGGCGGCCTTATTGTTACGTTTTGGAAGTGAGAGCGTCTTATTTAAAAAAGCACTTTCCCGAAGGTATGATTGACCGGACCTAAGGGCTATGCCAAAATGAGTTAATCCTTCACTAATTTTACCGTGGTTTTAAAGTCAAGGCCTGTTATGCAGACGAAATAAATTCCCGGTGAAAACGCAGATATATTCACCTGAGCCGTATTTGCTCCAATATCTGCAACCATTATCCTTTCGCCGAGGACATTAAAAAATTCGGCTGTTTTAATTGAATTGGTTGCGGTAATAGTAATAAGGTTTTGAGCGGGGTTTGGAAAAACTTTAACGTTTAATTGTGTTGTATTAACCTGCTGAATATTAGTTACAGGCGGCCCATAAACATAAACAGAGTTGTTGCTGGTACCTATATAAAGGTGATTGCCTTGTGCGATAATGCCCGCAAGTTGAATGCCGGCATTTGGGGCAAAGGCAATTAACTGCCAATAATGACTTGCAACGTTATACCGGTAAAGTGCGGGTGTGTTGTTTGTTCCATAAAGAGACCCGTTAAAGCTGGCAAGGTATAATATACGGCCCGTTGAAGGAATACCGCTGGTTGAATCCCATGTTTGTCCGCCATTTGAAGTGTAAAAAACGCCGCTAAAAGTGGCCAGGTAAGCGGTTGAGTCGATTGTGGCCCCTGCAGTAAGAGAATATGCAGAATAAGGGAAATTAGTTTCGGTGGCCCAGTTTGCGCCCTGGTTGGACGAAGAAGCCAGGCTATCGCGATAGAAATTACCGTAGATTTTATTACCTGCGGCTACCGGCCCCGATCTAATGTAGTTTCCGTTGAGGTCAGTAACATTCGTCCAGATTTGTCCTCCGTCATCTGAATAAAGGTTAGACCCCTGGTCGTCCGTTCCATCGCCGGTATAAAAAGAAACAAATATGCCCCCGCCGGTTTTAATAAATTGTAGAGCTGGTTGGATATTGTGAGCAGATATAAGTTCCCCCCAGTTTGTATCGGGGAAAATGCGCCGGTATAAGATGTTGTTGTAGCTGGCGAGGATGGTATCGCCACTAATAAAAATCAAAGGAGAGACACCATCTAAACCGGCCATAAGGCAGGCGTCCGGGGTTACCTGGCCCCAACTGGCTCCCTCATCTGTTGTTAAGAATAATCCACCAGAGGTAGCGCATAGCACCCTTTGATTGTCGGATGCAATATCCCAAATAGTTGCTGCCATCATTCCGGCGCCTTGTTGCTGCCAAATACTATTGGGATTGGAAATATATACACCATTATTAGTTGCGGCGTACTTTATGTCGTTATTTTCTGAAAAGCCATGATAACCCGATGTGGCGTAACAATTATTACCGGGTAGCGGGAACCACCGTTGCTGAAGGCTATCATAAAAGGATATACCGCCTGCATATGGACTGCAATAAAGAGTATCATTATAGGCGCCTATCCACGAAACCCCGATTGACGCTAAACCTGAATCGCTTAACGCTATCCAATTCCCTCCATCGTTATCGGTTTCCCAAACGCCGGTTGCAGCACCGGCAAAAATACGGTTACCGGTTTTGGCTAAACCAGATACGCCTGATATGTTGACGCCGGTGGTAAGCGATTGCCAGGTATAACCACTATCTGTGGACATCGAAACTCCACTGGCGCCTAAATAAATGGTGTCTCCCACTACCAACATGAAATATGCCAGACCAATGGTTTGGAAACCGGCAGTTTGTGTCCAAACCTGGCCTGATGAATCAGAAATATAAATGCTTTCGCCAGTCAACCCAATGTAATTATTGTGGAAAGAACATATTTGTTCAAAAAATACGCTTGAACCCGTAATTGAAATTATTTGCCAGCTTTGACCATGATTGGATGAGCGATAAAGTTTAGCGCCACATGCAAAAATCAAGGAGTCATCTGCCATTACATAGTTGATATTTGTAAAGCTATTACCCGGCAAATTCATGTGAATCCAGTTTAAGCCCCCATCGGATGATTTATATAGTCCCCCACCATTGATTGCAGCGTATAAATCGGTTCCCTGCATAGCGAATGACAAAACCTGGCCTGTAGACGGGCCATTAGCGGGTGCTAAAACATCCTGGGCAATGATTTGTGTTTGCGTGCTTAGGAAGACAAGTAAAATAACTACGCAAAATTTAAGATTAAAATGTGTCATGCCAGCAGAATTGTAGCTACAGAAACGTGCTTAAAGATAAGATATTATATAAGTGCATCATTTTATTTGCATCGGTTTGTAGCGTGTGGTCCTATCCATCTAAACTCAAGGCCCCGTTGCATGATTTATCCTCACCCTGCCTAAAACTTTGCCGGTAAGTTAAATGATGAATAGGTAGTTTTGTGTGGACCGGAGTTTCAAATTTGGGGTTTGAGGTTTCAAGTTTGAAATGAGAGACTTTAATGACAAAGTGTTGTAAGGTGTTGTTTGATTTGTTGGGAGTTAATTGTGTTTAGGTTGAAAACCGAAGGTTTTGGAGCCAAGGCGTTTAGCGTGCGAAAAAAAGGTTACAAAAGGTTACACTTTTTTGAAAGTTTCGGGTTTCAAACTGGAAAGGGCTTCTATTTTATTAGTATTTAGCAAAATATGAAATGATGCGAGTTAATAGAGCGATTTTCAATGGTTTATGAAAATTAGTTTTTGAAAAAGTACACAAAGGTACACCGAATTAATTTTTTGAAAGGCGTTTGTCTGAACTGTGATTGATGTGATTGGACTTGGTCTGAATGATGTTAATTTGGCAAATCATGACTTCGGACAGGCGGCCCACGCGTTAGCATGAGTAACATCCTCAATAATTATCTCTCAAAAACTTTTGCTTGTCTATCAGTCGGGGTCTGTTAACTTCGCGGCATGGTAAAATCGATGACGGGATTTGGGAAAGCAAGTGGCAAGATAGATGAGCGGACTTTGAATGTTGAAATTAAATCGCTGAACAGCCAGAAGGGGCTTGATTTGAGCATTAAGTTTCCGAGTAAATACCGCGAGTACGAATATGCCCTGCGCAACAAAACAGCCAACGTTTTGCAGCGCGGGAAAATTGACATTTTTATTACGCTTGAAAACAACACGGCCAGCAGCGAGTTGTTTTTGAATAAGGCGCTGATAAAATCGTACTTTGAAGAGTTTAAGCAGATAGCTACGGAAATAGGGGCATCGACAGAAAACCTGTTGCCTACTATTTTGAAAATGCCGGATGTAATTGGCGAGAGCCACGAAGTGCCGGGTGAAGATGAGCTAAAACGGATTGAAGATATTTTGGGCAAAGCGATACAAGAGGTGGAGAGTTTTAGGATAAATGAGGGTAAGTCCTTGCAAGTAGAAATGCATTTGAGGGTTAAGAATATTGAAGAGCTTTCGGTGCAATTGAAAACGGAAGATGCTCGCAGGGTTACTGAAATACGCGAGCGTTTAAAGAATAACCTGCAAACTTTTATACCTAAAGATAAAATTGACCAGAACCGGTTTGAGCAGGAGGTGATTTATTATATTGAGAAGCTGGATATAACGGAGGAGCTGACGCGATTAAAATCGCACTGCACTTATTTTACCAGCATTATTGACGATAAGGATGAATTAAAAGGCCGTAAGCTTAATTTTATAGCGCAGGAAATAGGCCGTGAAATTAATACGGTAGGAAGCAAGGCCAACGATGCAGTGATGCAGAAGATAGTGGTGAATATGAAGGACGAATTGGAAAAAATTAAAGAACAAACGAACAACATACTTTAATATGTCGCACAACATAACAAGGGTGCTTATTCCACCTAAAAGAATAATTGTTATTACAGCACCATCGGGGGCAGGTAAATCAAGTATAGTACGTAAATTATTAAGGCAAAATCATACGCTGGCGTTTTCGGTTTCTTGCACTACGCGCGAGAAGAGAGTAGGCGAGGAGCATGGCAAGGATTATTATTTTGTTAGTGCTGAAGATTTTAAACGCAAACTAGCCAGTAACGAATTTGTGGAGCATGAAGAGGTATACCCGGGCAAGTTTTACGGCACCTTAAAATCGGAAATTGAAAAGATATGGGCGGAGCGCAAGGTGGCTGTTTTTGATATTGATGTTAAGGGCGCTGAGGCTTTGAAAAAACAATTCGGGCAAGATGCGCTGACTATTTTTATTCAACCGCCATCGAAAGAGGCATTGATTAACCGCCTTAAAAACCGCGGGTCGGAAGATGAGAAGAGTTTAAAGGCGAGAATTAAGAGGTCGGAAGAAGAATTGGGCTATGCCAACCGGTTTGATAAAATTGTGTTGAACCACGATTTTGATACGGCTTACATGCGCGTTAAAAACCACATTACCAATTTTTTAGCTCCGCAAACCGAGCATGTTCACTAGGCGTTGCTGACATAAAAGAAGCATCTTATTTGCCCTGATTTACGAAGTTTGTTTTTGTGAATAAAGGGTTCTAATTTCAACTTACAAATGCAAACACTAATTACATCGGGCGTTGAGGTAAAGGTTGAGACCTTTTACCAGGAGGGCTACTCAAAGCCCGCCTTGAATGAGTTTGTGTATTCGTACCGTATTACCCTGTATAACCACAATAGTTTTGCTGTTCAGTTATTGCGCCGCATATGGATTATAAGCGATGCGAATGGCGACGTTAAAACTGTTGAGGGCGAAGGAGTGGTTGGCCGGCAACCTATTTTATATCCCGGCGATTCGTATCAATATGTATCGGGCTGCAATATGGCAACACCCATTGGCAAAATGGAGGGCCTATATATTTTTGATAATAAAACCACCGGCAAAGAGTTTGAGGTGAAGATACCGGTGTTCAGGCTGTTTGCCCCGGTTATATTGAATTAATTGCTAGTTCAATAATTCGCGGTGCCTGTCATAAGGCATAAATACAAAGCTCATAGTTCCTTCCTCGGCGACAAATACGCACATAAACTGCTCAGGGTTTTTGTAGGCTTTAATAAAGTCATCAACTCTATCTTTGTCCACTATCTTTTTGTTTACGAACTCCTCTAGGTGCGATACGCTAAAGTTCCAGGTAATGTCGAAATCATTACGGGTAATAAGGGGCAGGCCCAAATCAAAATCGGCTTCACCGCGGGTAGCAATAAAGATGGGGTATTTAGAAACGCTGCCCTTAATCATGCCTTTTGATATTTGCCTGATGTAATCGCGGCATACATCCAAATCATCGTGAAGCGACTTATATATTTCCTCGTCCAGTGTCATCTGACACCAAACATGAAATATTTTTTTGAAAATTCTAAATCGAATTTAAGGAAGGTCAATTTCCCATACTCCGCGACCAAAAGTTGAGACCCGTAATTTATGTGAAGGGTAGTTGATTTCCATATCGCTTATATAAACATGAGGCAGGCCTTTGCCAAATTTCTCCCAGTTACCGGACCCCTTTTTGTGATATACACCATTCCAGGTTCCGGCAAAAAGTTCATCATCGCTATGATTAACATATGCCAATTTAGTGACTGGGTAATCGGGCAGGCCCTCATTATCTTTAAACCAGGTGGCACCGTTATCATCGGTTTTGTATACTCGGAAAGAGGGGTCATCGAGATTGAAATACGAAAAGCCGAGCCAGAATTTATCGGGGCTTTTATCACTTATGGCTATGCTGCTGATATAGTGATAGCCATTGAGCAAAAAGTCTTTGGGGCCATCGCCGGTTTCGATTTTGGGGATATTAATGAGTGTCCAACCATCGGGGCCAACAGGGATACCACAACTACCTTCACAATCGCTGCCACTGGTAAGTGATTTGAATAAGGCGGTATTACAACAGCCGGGTGTACCGTTAAAGCAGGCAAAGATTATATCAGGGTCAGTAGGCGATATTTCGATATCGTACAAAATATGGCCCACGGGATTTAAGTAAATTCCTTTGTGGGCAAAGTCTGATACCCTGCACCATGTTTTGGCTGTGTCAACCGATTTGTAAACGTCGAGGTAGCCAGCGTAGAATGTGCTAGGGCGTTTAGGATCTTGCATAAAGCTAATGGGGCAGCCTTTTTTACAAATGGTGCAAACTTTAAGCCTGAGTTCTTTATCGGAAGCGCTTTTAAAAAAGTCGAAGTTATGGCATGAAAAGAAGTTCATATCGTTGGAGTAGTCCATTGATTGCGGATAATATCCATCCCCGCCGGTGGGCAATTTGGTCCATTCTTTTCCGTCCCACAGGTCGGCACCGGCATCCTGCAAGCCGATGATAATTCGATTAGGGTTAGTGGCCGAAGTGCCCATATCGATTACCTGGGCAAGGCACAAACCGTTATTATACTCGTCTACTTTTTTAGTGGCGTAGGTGTATTTAAAAATGCCGCCGTCGGTTCCCGCAAGTATATCATTGGTGCCTGGTATATTTTTGATGGCGTGAATATCGCCATGGCCCGGGCGATTATAATCCATTACCTGTTTCCAGGTTTTGCCAAAGTCCTCGCTAAGGCTTACAGTGGCACTACCCGCATAAATAGTATTTGGTTGCCCAGGAACCGAGGCCATTTTTAACCGGATGGCATCCGGCATCGGGAAGGGAGGCGAGGCCTTTTTGCTCCAGGTGGTTCCGTCAAAATAAAAGATGTTATAGTCTGTCCTTTTTTTGTAAGCGCCACAAGTATCGCCTACAATAAAAACGGCGGCATACATTACGTCTTTATTGTCGAGCACGTTTAGTTCTATGTTTGTGCTTAGTGATTTAAGGCAGTCTTTTGAGTCGCCAAACAAATCTGCCCTATCGCGTGTCATACTTTTAAAAGAACCTTTTTTACCGCCTTTTTCCGAGCGGTAAATATCGGTGCCACTTACATATACTATATGGTCGGGGTCTGTCTTGCTAAGCTCAACCGAAAAGAAGGAGGTGCTGTTGTGGTCGTCATCGCCGGTTTCATCTTCTTCTGAAATAAGGTTGGTTGGTTTTAACGGTATTTCCTTTCTTTCTTTTGGGGAAGTGAGATAGGATTCACTGAGGTCTTTTCCCTTCAAAACCAATTTCCAAGTAAGCCCGGCATCTATGGTTTGATAAAGACCATCGCTGCTTGCTACATACATTATTTCCGGATGAGTGGGGTGAGCTACTATGCGGTTAATGATCTTTTTGTTGGTAAACCGAAACCCGAACTTTTTATTAAATGCGGTAACCGGTTTAAAATTGCGGCCCCCATTTGCCGAAGTGTATAAGCCGCTGCTAAATGGCTCAAGGCTATGCATTTTCTCGCCTTTACCATTCGGGTAACCTGTAGCAATCCATAGCGTTTTTATGTTGCCGGACCTGGTGATGGCGATATCTGCTATGCTGGCAAATTCAAGACTTTCATCAAGGTCAATATCTGCATTGCTCCAATTCTTGCCGCTGTCTAACGATTTCCATAAGCCGCCGTAAGGAGAGCCGGCATACACTATATTTTGCGAATCGGGGTCGAATACTATACTGTGAATTTGCCCTGTACCACCTTGAGAGGCGATCCCGTTTCCATAGGTAGCAGACCCACAGGGTCCAAGGTTTTTCCATTGCTGAGCGGAAACGTTTGCTGTGATGCTTACAATTATTGCCAGTACGAAAGCCCTTAGCATATTATAGTAATGGTTATAAGCTTCAATCATTTCTCAACCATAATAAATGAGCGCTCTATCTTTTCAAATCCAAACGCACCACATTTTCAATGTGGGTGGTGTGCGGAAACATATCAACCGGTTGAACGCGTTTTACTTCGTATTTTTCATCCAATAATTGCAAATCGCGGGCCTGGGTAGCAGCGTTACAGCTTACGTAAACAATTTTTGGCGATTCGAGTTGAAGCAGGGTTTTAACCACGTCCTCATGCATACCAGCACGAGGCGGGTCGGTAATTACAACATCAGGCTTGCCATTGGTGGCTATAAAGTCATCTTTCAAAACCATGCGCACATCGCCGGCGTAAAACGAACAATTGGTAACGTTGTTCAATAGCGCATTTATCCTGGCATCAGCTATAGCTGCCTCAACCTGTTCGATACCCGTAACTCTTTTGCAGGCACCAGAAACATAAATACCTATGCTACCTACTCCGGTATATAAATCGTACACTGAATCTTCAGGACTTAACTCTGCAAACTCTTTGGTAACATCATACAATACCTTTGCCTGCACCGAATTAGTCTGGAAAAATGACTTAGGCCCAATCTTAAATCTGTATTTACCCAATTGCTCAACTATATCATCATTACCTTTATAAACCACTGGTTCTAAATCGTAAATGGTATCGTTATGTTTAGGGTTGTAAACGTATTGCAATGATGTGATTTCGGAAAAAGTGGCGCTTAAAAACTGCATCATTTTTTCAATCTTCTCCTCATCGTTTTCATAAAAACTAATCAACACCAGCAGCTCACCAATTGAGGTGTTGCGCACCATTAAATTGCGCAGCATGCCAAACTGCTTTTGAAGGTTAAAAAAGGTGTAGCCATTAGTTAAAGCAAACTCTTTAACTGCTAAACGTATTTTGTTACTGGGGTCAGCCTGCAAATGGCAATGCTGTATATCTAACACGCCCCAAAAGTTACCGGGCACGTGAAACCCCAAACCGTTGCGGTGCTCAAATTCGATGCCCTGCCTTACTTCCGCATCCGTTAACCAACGGCGATCAGTAAACGAAAACTCCATTTTGTTACGGTAGTAATAATTGTCTTTGCAACCTAACACTTCCGGTATCGGCGGAAAGGCCACCTTACCAATACGAGTAAAAGCGTCTTCAACAATTTGTCTTTTAAAACGCAGTTGCTCGGCGTACTGAATGTGTTGCCACTTACAGCCGCCGCAAACAGTAAAATGTGAACATGCCGGCTCCGTGCGCAAACCAGAGGCCGATTTCAACTCAGTTATAACTGCCTCAGCAAAGCTCTTTTTGCTTTTCCTTATTTCCAGGTCAACTACATCGCCTGGTACCGCAAATTCTGTAAAAACCACTTTGCCATTTAGCTTGGCAAAACCTTTTCCTTCGCTCGACATACCCTCGATGGTAACATTTTCCGTAATCTTTCTTTCTCTGTCTCCCACTGCTTTTATTTGGCGTAAAGGTAAGGTTTGCGGGCAAACGGTGTTATTACCAGGGTCCATATGTTTAATCTCAATTTTAGTTGGAATCTCTACCTTTGTTTAATCACTTTTTAAATTCATTATTTACTATGAATACTGAACGTTGGACGCAAAAAATAGATGAGACCACGAAAGGCTTTAAAAAATCTTTTGGGCAGCTTTCGGCGGAACAACTCAATTTTAAACCCAATACCGAGACCTGGAGTATTGCACAAAATATTGACCACCTGATAGTAATTAACGAAACCTATTACCCCGTAATAAAATCATTACGGGAAGGGAACTATAAAACTCCGTTTATAGCTAAACTCGGGTTTATGGTCAATTTTTTAGGAAAAATGATTTTAGATGCCGTGCAGCCGGACAGAAAGAAAAAAATGAAAACCTTTCCCATTTGGGAACCTGCAAAAAGTGAAATTAGTGCCGATATTTTGAGCCGGTTTGAAAAGCACCAAACGGAGTTAAAGAACCTGATAGCAGGGTGCAAAGACTTGTTGGAAAAGGGAATCGTGATATCTTCTCCAGCTAATAAGAATATTGTATACAAGCTCGAAACAGCCTTTGACATTATCACTACACACGAACAGCGGCATTTGGAACAGGCACTAGAGGTTTTGGCCGGTCTGAAATAGTACGACTTGCGGCCACTCAGCAAAAAACTATATTCGTTTTAGCTATACCTACAAAGCAAATTATGAAACACCTTTTGTTTGCCCTGCTGTTTGCAATTACATTTCAAACAAATGCTCAAACCAAAGATTATACTCAGTATGCCGACCCGATGGTTGGCACCGGGGGTCACGGGCATACCTTCCCGGGAGCAGTGGTTCCATTTAGTATGGTGCAACTAAGCCCTGATACACGACTAAGGGGCTGGGACGGCTGCTCGGGCTATCACTATTCCGACAAAAAAATTTATGGTTTTTCGCATACGCACCTTAGCGGCACAGGTTGCTCGGATGACGGCGATGTAATGATGATGCCCACTTGCGGCAAGCCCCAATTCAATCACCGCAATTATGCATCAACATTTTCCCATAGCAACGAAAAAGCGAACCCCGGGTATTATGGAGTAACGCTTGATAAATTTGGAATAAAAGCCGAGTTAACTGTTACAGCGCGCACGGGATTGCACAAATACACCTTTCCCAAATCTAGCGGCGCAAACATAATACTTGACCTTAACCACCGCGATAAACTAAAGCACGGTGAAGTAAACATCAACGGCGACCGCGAAATAACCGGTATGCGCCTAAGCAGTATTTGGGCTGATAGCCAGTATGTATATTTTGTAATTCAGTTTTCGAAGCCGATTAAAAAATCGGGAATTTTGAAAAATGGGATGTTGCATAATGATATGAAACAAGCGCAAGGCCACCATTTAAAGGCTTACGTAAGTTTTGATACTGAAGCGGGCGAAGCGGTTTACGCTAAAGTGGGACTATCATTTGTAAGTATAGAGGGGGCGCGCAAAAACCTGGAAGCAGAGCAGCCCGATTGGGATTTTGATAAAGTACGCAACAATGCGCAGGCTAACTGGAATAAGGAGTTAAGCAAAATTGAAATTGAATCGAAAGACACTTCAGTAATGCGCACCTTTTATTCGTCGCTTTACCATTGTATGATTCCGCCCATTTTATGTTCGGATGTAGATGGAAAATACCGGGGAAGGGATTTAACAGTGCACCAGGCGAAGAATTTTGACTACTACACTGCCTGTTCGCTTTGGGACACTTACCGAGCACTTCATCCCATGCTAACACTGATTGACCGGAAAAGAACCGGCGATTTTGTAAACTCTTTTCTTTCCACCTACGAGCAACGAGGCTTGTTGCCTGTTTGGGATTTAAACAGCTGCGAAACCTGGGGTATGATTGGCTACCATTGTGTTTCTGTAATTAATGAAGCTTTTCAAAAAGACATACCAGGTTTTGATGCCGAGGAGGCATTGCAGGCGATGAAACACAGCGCCACCATTGATAGAAAAGGGTTGAACAAATATTTTAAAATGGGCCCCTTGATTACTATGGCGTCGTTTTACCGCTACGCGATTGGCTGGAATGATTATCAAAAGCTTGGTTATATCCGCTGCCGCAGGGCTATTGAAAGCGTTTCTAAAACACTCGAGTTTTCGTACGATGATTGGTGCATTGCGCAAATGGCGAAGAAATTGGGTAAGACAGACGACAATAATTTCTTTATTAAACGCGCACAAAATTACCAGCATCTGCTCGACACAACCACCGGATTTATGCGCCCGCGCCAAAAGCATTTTCTCCGCATTTTTGATCCGTATGCTGTAACTATTCATTATACCGAGGCCAACCCATGGCAATACTCTTTCTCCTGCCCGCAAGACCTTTCGGGCCAAATGAAAATGATGGGCGGTAAACAAAAGTTAGCCACTAAACTTGATTCTCTGTTTAATACCACCTCAAAATTGCGTGGATTGCCCCAGCATGATATTACCGGCCTGATTGGACAGTACGCGCATGGTAACGAACCCAGCCACCACATTATTTACGAGTATGATTACGTGGGCGAACCCTGGAAGGCCCAGGAACTGGTAAGGCGGGTTATGAATGAACTTTATCGGGCCGAGCCCGATGGCCTAAGTGGTAATGAAGATTGCGGACAAATGAGTGCGTGGTATGTTTTAAGCGCGATAGGGTTTTATCCTGTTTGCCCCGTTGCTGACCATTATGCAATTGGCTCACCTGTTGCGGACAAGGCCACTATTCACTTTGAAAATGGCAAGAGCCTTACCATTATTACACATAACAACAGCAAACAAAACATTTATATCAAATCGGCGAAATTGAATGGCGGTGATTATTCGAAAAGCTATATCACCTACAAAGATGTTGTGAACGGCGGTGTGCTGGAGTTTGAAATGGGCGCTATACCCAATAAAAGTTGGGGCTCATCAGATAAAGATGTGCCCGTGTTGAGGATTGATTGACACGGTTAGCTTTGCATTGGCCTTTTCCCTACGCGAAATTGATTCGGCGAAATAGTTAGAGGTTTCAAAGTATTTCATAACCCCTGGCATCAATGTAAAAACCAAAATCAATAACCCCACAATGGAATACATGGCCTGAATAAATGCTCCGTATCCAATAACCATGGACTCAACCTGCATCCAAATAATCAAACCAAGGCCAATGAAGAGCGAAAAGGACCAACCGACGAACCGATCTTGGTAAATATTTAGTTGTTGCAAAAACTTCCATTTGGGTTTGGCCAGCATAATTGAAAAAGTAAATACCGGGTATACCCCTAAAACCAAAAAGAGGATAACACCCGGTATTAAAAAGTTGGAAAACACAGAACCATGCAAGATTGAAACCGGCATATGTATTAAACTGCCGTCGGGCTTAATCATTAGCACTATACCACCACCTAAACCGCTAACTCCCTGAAATAACAATAGAGAAAGCAAAACATATAAACTCCACGGGCGTTTCTGTAGCATATCAACTTTTGTTCAAAGTTCGCACGTGGAAGGGAGGAAATAGATGACGAAACTCAATTGGGATGAGGAGAAAAATCAGTCTCCATACTCCTTTTTCATGGCATTCAACAATAGTTCAATTCCCTCCTGCGTTTTCGGATTTTGTGCATTTGTGAAAACAATATAAGCTCGGTCAATGTCTTTAATTACTAATGCACTTGTCATAAAAAAACCAGGGTTTCCCATGTTGTGAGAAACTAAATGACCGCTATTGGAGAGATCGCAGAACCAGCCTAAAGCAAATTTGGGTTTGCCATAATGGAGCAGATAAAAATCACTTGCGGAAAGTAATTTCGATTTGCCCCCTAAACCCAAAAGTTGCAATTGTACGAATTTGGAATAATCATTAAGTGTTACATTAATATTTCCGGCGGCCATAAGCCAGTTTAATTTAAAGTTGTTACCAAGTGGCTCGGTTATGTTGCCCTCGGCATGTCCCCATGTTTGCATAGTGTCCAGTTGGTTAGGACTTCCGAATCCGAAACTGATACCTAGCTGTGTGTTTAGGTCCTGAACCAATTCTTCATAGGTTTTGCCCGAAGCTTTTTCCAACATTAGACAAGCCACAGAATAGCTGGGATTGGAGAAATAGAACTCTTTTGACTCCTTGATGCGTTTTTGTCGAAGCGCCCATTTTACAAAAGCAAACCGAGCCTCGCTTTCACTCTTTGCCACTTTTCCTTCTATTTCTTCAATGGTTGGGTTTTTATCTGTATAGGTGTAATGAACCATTGGCGCACGAAAGGAAAGAAGATCGAGCAAGGTTATATTGTAATAAGCGCCGTTACTTTGCTGTTTAAGATCAGGAAACAAATCAAAGAATTTGGTATCCCATTTAATTAGACCCTTTTTGATCAACTGAGCTGCAATAAATGAAGTAATGCCCTTTGTATTTGAGCCAATTCTAAATCTATCGTTAGGCTTAGCCTTGAGTGATGTGCCCGATTTTCTGACGCCTAAAAACTGAATATCAAAAATAGTATCTGAGGAAACCACAGCATAGCATAGCTCGGGTATTTGATACGTTACCCGAATGCTGTCAGCAAATTTGGCCAGCGATTGCCCTTGAACCGAAAACAAAGGAATAGCCAAAAGCAGCAATGCAAAAGTTCTCTTAACTGCTTTCATGAATATCCCTAAGCTTAAAGATTATGTTACTCCACCACTTTCTCCGGCCTCATCTGAGGGAAGAATTTCGCGTTAGGTTTTCTTTTTCCGAGCCGTTCTTCTGAACCCATGAAAACAGAGGTATTCATGGTAATCATTCCAAATATATCCAAGACGTTCTATTTGTTTTTTAGACTAAACAGAGACTAACTTTGTGTCTCATTTGTAAACAAAAAGAACCTAATGAAAAAACATTTAAAAAGTAGTCACATAGTAATAAAGAACGCAGATACCAACGGAAGGGCAGCAATTTATGTAGAAATATCTATATCAGGACAACAAAAGCGATTTCCAACCGCTGTGAAAATTAAGCCATCAAATTATCCAACCAAAGCTAATGTAAAGGCGAATGACCTTCGAAAAATACTGAATGGAGAAGATTATGCGAAAGTGGCTCATGTGGAAAGTAAAATTGACACAATTATTTCCGAATGGTTTATTAAGCAGGAGCCGATGTCAATGGCCGGTATTCAACGGGAATATGATGGGGACTATGCTCTGGACAAAAACAAAAACGTGTTTGATTTTTACAAGGACTTTTTAGAATTAAAAAAGAATGGTAACCACAACACCTATTTGACACATTCCCGAACTTATGATTTGTTATTGGAATTCTCGAAGAAACATAAGGTATACACCTTCGATGATTTTACCATGACCTTGTTTCATAAGTTCAGATTTTTTCTTGAGAAATGTTGCAGCTA
>CAIOTH010000042.1 GCA_903861145.1 uncultured Bacteroidota bacterium
AATAACATGGCAATAATCGCCCGTAGTTCCCACAATGGCACCCACTACAAAGCTTAAAGTCAAAAACCTCACCCAAAAAATTCTATTTGCCGCTTTGTTCTGCCATCTAAGTTCCGCCATGCCGTAAATTTATGATTTTTGCCTTTATGTGTGTACGTGTTAATGGCTAATGTGTTAACAAACGTTCGGTATTGTAATAACCGCGTTGCCGGTTGCAATAATATTGACTCAAAACGTTTATCATTTATATTTTCGTTTTGTGAAGAGATACAGCATCATAGCATTATTGTTACTGGTTTTTGCCTTTCAGGCATTCAGCCAAAAGAAAGATACAAAGGTAATTCAGTTTCACGGGTATGCGATTACCGCCGATAGTTTGATTGGCATTCCTTCTGTCCAGATTAGGAATCGAGGAAGGACAGCAGAATCTGATGCCTACGGCTTTTTTGGGTTCGACGCGTGCGAAGGAGATACAGTGCATTTTACGTCAAGAGACTATTTACCTATTGTTTACATAATCCCAATTAAGTTGAAAAGCGATCAATATTCATTGGTGCAGCCAATGACCAGGGTAACAGATTATCTGTCTCCAACTTATATTTTTCCGACGAAGGATACAATAAAACTTAGCGGGCTTTATTGTCCTCGCGCACCAAAAAGTGAATTGGAACTTGCAAATGAAAAACACGAGCGTGAGCGCATACTTTCAGGTGGCAAGTCTTATTACGACAAATCTGTTCCTCAAAATATAATTAACCCTGGTGCTTGGGCACAATTTATAGAAGACTGGAAAAGTGGCAACTTTAAGAAAAGTAGTAAGGCTATAAATTCTAAAAAATGATAACACAAGGGCCAGTCGGGAGGTCTTGTATTAATCTAAATACTCTATACTAAATACTCAATACTTCCTACTAATTCTGTTAATTGTTCTCAAGTTGTTAAAACCATTTAAACATTTAACCTGTTAAGTGTTTATCATTTATATTTTCGTTTTGTGAAAAGATACAACCTCATAGCATTATTGTTACTGGTTTTTGCCTTCCAGGCATTCAGCCAAAAGAAGGATATTAAGGTAATTCAGTTTTCGGGCTATGTGCTTACCGCCGATAGTTTGATTGGTATCCCCTTCGCCCACGTTACCATTATGAACCGTGGACGGGTGGCCGAAGCCGGCCCTGATGGCTATTTCTCGTTTGCTGCGGTTGAAAGCGATACTCTTTATTTTACTTCGGTTGGCTTTAAACCTGCCGTATATATAATTCCAACAAAGTTGGAGGGCGATAAATATTCGGTGGTACAACCCATGACAAGGTCTGTTAATTACCTGCCAACTACTTACATCTTCCCTTGGCGCCGTGAAGATTTTCACGAAGTATTTATGGAAACCCATCCACCTGAAACTGATTTGGAAAGAGCAAAAAGAAACCTGGATAGGGAGCGTTTAGCTGCTGCCGGTGCAAAACTTGAGCCCGATGGACCATCTGCTGCCGCACAATCCCTGCGGGCATCATCAGCTGCCCGCTATTATTACGGCCAAACCGCTCCGCAAAATATCTTTAACCCTTTAGCCTGGGCAAATTTTATTCAAGCCTGGAAGAACGGTGACTTTAAGAAAAAAGAAAAAAGCGATACCCCAACTCCAACACCGGATCCAACCTCGAATCCCCAATATTAAATTTTAGCTCTACGTCCCATTGTCGGGTATTTTTCGGTATTTTGAACCCATGCAATCAAGGTGCCGGTTTGTAATACTTTCTCTATTTCTTCTTGTTTGCATGGCTGCATTTTCGCAATCAACCTTTAAGCTAAAGGGAAAATTATTGGCTGAGGATTTTAACCCATTATACAGTGCCAACGTATATGTTGCCCAACTATCCTCGGGTACTTTAACCGATTCGGTTGGCGAATTTGAATTAAACCTTAAACCCGGTCTTAATCAAATAGCGTTTTCATACGTTGGCTATCGGCCTCGTACTATCAGCTTATTTATTAGCCGCGATACGGTTATTGAAGTGCAAATGAAAACCGATTTGCAAATAGGAGAGGTGGTGGTAATTGATAAAGCCAAACTCCGCTCAGCCGATCATGATGAAAGCGGAACAATAACCTTGCGTAAAGAAAACTTCCTTTCTCTACCCGCATTGCTCGGCGAAAACGACCCTATGCGCGCAGTGCAAATGCAACCGGGTATTCAATCTGGTAACGAGGGGGCCAGCGGTATATTTGTTCGCGGTGGCAGCCCCGACCAAAACCTTATTTTAATTGATGGCACACCGGTTTTTAATCCCTCGCACATTTATGGCTTTGTCTCTGTATTTAATGGCGATGCAGTTGATAAATTGGATGTTTATAAAGATACTTACCCCGCCCGGTTCGGCAGTCGCTTAGGCTCTGTAATGGATGTGGAGATGGACCCTGGTAATACCAATAAAATTCAAGGCACAGCGTCTATCGGTATTATCACCTCGCGTGTTCATCTCGATGGGCCTTTAGATAAAAACCACTCAACCACATTTTCACTTTCTTTGCGGGGCTGCTATGTTGGTTTGTTTACCGGCCCCATTTCCGAACACCAGTACAAAGCTGCTGGTTACAGCGGCCTTATTAGTTATTACTTCGATGATGTGAATCTTAAATTGGCCCATCAGTTCAATGCAAAAGATAGAATTGAGTGGAACTTTTTTTCAAACAGCGATTGGTATGCGTTCACACGTCAAACCAGTGTCGATAATGGGTCAACCACTAACGATATCAAAGTAAATGACCTCACCTCGCAACGAATTGACTGGTCTAACTACGTTTCATCTTTAACCTGGAAACACCAGTTTAACGATCGCTGGCAAATGAACAACGCCATTTCGTACAGCGATTATAATTTCCTTTCAAATACTCAGGGTAATTACGATGAGATTTACATAACCAGTAAGAATGAGTATAAAGATTTTAGCACAACCGCCCTTAAATCGTACGTTATGCAATTATCGCTTAAAAGCGATGCAGAGTTTAGGCCAGATGCCTTACAAACTTTCCGAATGGGCGCTGAACTTGGAGGTATGCAATTCGAAACCGGTAAAGGCCAGCTAAGCTTATTAAGCGGATGGAACACTTTTAAATCAACCACCCAACCGGCTTACGATAAGTTTGTAAGAGCACTTCAAAGCGATGTTTATTTCGAAGATAACATTCGCCCGTCTGAGAAATGGTTGATTAATTGTGGTTTCCATATCGGTAACTATACCGTGCAGGGTAAAAACTTCTTTACCTTTTTACCTCGTGCAAATATAAGTTTCAGTCCGGTTAAAAATTTCTCTATGCGGGCTTCAGTTTCGGGCTTATCGCAAAACCTTCATTTGCTTACCACATCTTCTACCGATATATTGGATGATAATTGGGTACCGGCGCTTGCTGCTGCGCCACCCGAAACCGGTTGGAACTATTCTGGTGGTGTAATTCAGAAGCTGCCTTTAAATTTTGAATGGAGCTTTGATGGTTTTTATCGCAGTATGAAAAACCTGATTAACTACAAGGAAGGCGCCAACTATTCATTCCTGCATTCCTCCTGGGATCAGCAAGTTGTTTCGGGCGGATTGGGGCAAGCGTACGGTCTGGAAGCTTATATTGCCCGAACTTTTGGCCGCATTACCGGTTCGATAGCTTATACACTGGCATGGAGCGACCGGAAATTTGCAAGCATTGATAACGGCAACTGGTTTCCTTATAAATACGACCGCCGCCACGATATAGCAGCGCAACTCAATTTTTTGGTGAACAAGCATATTGAGTTAGGCGCTGCCTGGGTTTATGGTAGTGGCAATATGGTTACGCTTCCCCTGCAATACAGCAATACCTGGAATGCGCTGCAGTATTACGATTACAATATTCATAATGGAGCTTCATCCCCACAGGTAGGCGAGGAGCCGGCTGTCTATTCCGGCAAAAATGGATACCGCCTCCCCTCGTACCAACATCTCGATCTCTCCTTTATCTACAAAATGAAAGTGAAAAAGCTCGAGCACCTGTTTAATGTCAGCATCTACAACGTATATAATCACTTAATGTGTTTGCCGTTTACTCAACTTACGGGGTTGATGCCAATGGCAATGGTATGACGGCATATAAAAAGTTGAGCCTGTTTCCTATCCTCCCATCTTTTTCATACACCGTAAAATTTGGGATATGAAACAGATAGGTGCAGCACTTCTTTTAATAATCCTGCTATTCATTTCGTCCTGCGAGAAAGACTTTAACATCAATCCCCAGGGCACCGGTAACCAGTTAGTAGTAAATAGCCTTTTTAACGATGGCACTCCTATTACGGTTTATGTAACAAAACCGTACCCGGTAGGTAGCAGCAACAATTACATTACAGCTATCCCCGATGCCCGGGTTGAATTATATGAGAACAACCTTTTAAAGGAAATAATAGCTTATGTGCCCAGCGATACGCAGGCTTTATTTGGCTCTTACATTTCTAACACAATACCCCAATTCGGTAAAAGTTACACGGTTAAAACCGTCCGCGCCGGCTATACAAATGCCAGCGCAACCGATACCATACCTTTACCTACGCAGCTTATTACATCGGCTGTTGAAAAATATACAACCAGTGGCCCCGGCCCTCGTGGCAAAATGTATATGGTTTTTAAAGACGACCCCAATACCCAAAACTACTACCGCATAAATGCATGGATAGGCGGCTGGATACCAACCATTGGTACAAACGGCGATACTATTCCAAAATTTCAGTTTACAGCCATTGAACCATACGCCACCAATGAAGTAAGTGACACTGTGCGTGATGGCGATTTTCTCTTATTCAGCGACCGTGGCTTTAACGGGCAGGAGAAAAACCTTGAACTAACATTTAATACCGTTAATCCCCATAGCTATACCAGTCTTTATCTGTATACCGAATTACATACCATCTCGAAAGCCCATTACGAATACTTCCGCACCCTCAATTTATACCGCACCTCCAATTCAAACGAACCGGTCTTTATTTTCAGTAATGTCAACAATGGCATGGGCGCTTTTGTCGCCGAGCATATTCAAACTATGACGTTTACGATTAAATAGGCTTCCTCAGATTTGACAACTTTTTAAAAGTTGTCAAATCTTGCCTATAATTGAGCAACAAAACATCAACCTCTATTATGGCAACAGTAAATCCCTATTTAACCTTTAACGGTACCTGCGAAGAAGCTTTCAATTTCTACAAATCAGTATTTGGTGGCGAGTTTATGTTTATCGGCAGATTTAAAGATATGCCCGCCACGCCCGGCCAGGAATTGCCTGAAGGCTCAGGCGATAAAATAATGCACGTTTCACTTCCCATTAGTTCAGAAACCATTTTGTATGGCAGCGATGCAAATCCAGCGATGGGCCGGGTTACTATTGGCCAGCACATTTCCTTATCAGTCGGCGCGCAAAGCAAAGATGAAGCGAACAAAATCTTTAACGGACTCGCCGCCGGTGGCAATATTACTATGCCAATTGGCGATACCTTTTGGGGTGCTTATTTTGGTATGCTAGTAGATAAGTTCGGAATTATTTGGATGGTGAATTACGACTATCCTAAGAAAGACTAACCGGGTCACTTCCTTTCAGTTTTGCATAGTTTTTTGCATAGGTTGGCGTAGCCACACCCGTTTTTTCGCCAAGCCTTACAACATAACCGGTCAAAGTTTCAACCTCTGTTTTGCCGCCTTTCTTAAAATCGCTGTGCATGCTTGAGGTTGTTTCAAACGGCAGGCTTTCTGCTCTAAAAACGGTTTTCGAAACTATGTTTTGGGCAAGGGGTATGCCCAGTTTATCTGCCACCGATTTCAATTCATCAATAAGCCCAGTAAAAAGTTGCTTGTATGCCGGGGTATCTAATACCTCTCCAATGCTCACATTCAGGTAACTGGTAGCACTCGCCATCGGCGATATAAAAAGAAACTTCTCCCAAACTGTTTGTGTAATGTTAGATGATAAATAACATTCAACTCCTGCATCAAGGCAGATCTTTTCAAAAAGCCTTTGCTTTTCGCTTGGCTCAGCGCCCGAACCAAAATATAGCTTATGAATATTTCCTGTTTCCTGCACAACACCCGGCGCAACCAATCTCGATACAATGTATACGCAACCATCCCAAACATCTGCGCCCGGAAAAATCTGCTCTATTTTTTCCCTGGCATCAATGCCATTCAATAAAGGCAAAATGGAAGTGTTGGTAGTTATGCAATCTTTTAGCGGTGTTAACGCCCCTTCAAGGTCGTAACCCTTGGTGGTACAAATTAAAAAATCAACCGGCCCAATTAACTCTGGTTGGCTGGTTACCATATCGGGGTAAACTACCGTTTCCTCCACCGGTGTAATCAGTTTTAGTCCATGGTCTTTAATAACTCGTTCGGTGGCCGACCTCACTACAAATATTACTTCAATCTCTGGAGATTGGTAATATTTATGCGCCAACAATCCGCCAAAATATCCTCCCACGCCACCAAGTCCAACTATTGCTATCCGGGTTTTTGCCATATTCCTTTAGTGTAATGCTGTTCATTACAAAACTAAAAGAATACCAACAACCGGGGTTTCGCGAAATTATTTCCCTGGTGTGGTAGTTATCAACTCAATATCAGTTTAAAACTTCTTCTATTATTTTATCCTGCAGATGATATGGGTGTATACCTTTATTCCTTTTAAATGAAAGAAATGCGTTTTAGCTTTTATACTGCGATAGTGGTTATTCTGTTGTCCTCCTGCAACCGCAGTGAGCACAATGCCGATAATAACCTTAAGTTTTTCCGCTATAACCAATCATCAGGCATAGCTTCGCTCGACCCTGCTTTTTCGAAAGACCAATCTGCAGATTGGGCCTGTTATCAGTTATACAACTCATTGGTTCAACTCAATAGTCAATTAATTATAATACCATGCATTGCTAAAAGCTGGGAAATATCAAACGACGGGTTGATTTATACCTTTCACTTGCGTAACGATGTAAGATTTCATAATGACCCATGTTTTAGCCAGGGAAAGGGACGAATGCTTGTAGCGTCCGATGTGGTTTATAGTTTCAGTCGCATCATTAATCCCAAAACCGCTTCGCCCGGTGCCTGGATATTCAATAAAGATGTCGATCACGATGCTCCGTTTACCGCGTTGAATGACTCCACGTTTCAATTAAAACTACAGCGCCCGTTCGGCCCAATGCTAGGTATTCTAAGTATGCAATATTGCTCGGTTATTCCGCATGAAGCGGTTGAGAAATACGGAAACGAATTCAGGGCGCACCCGGTTGGCACCGGTCCGTTTATGTTTAAACGGTGGTTAGAGGGAATAGCCATGATATTGGTAAAGAACCCTAACTATTTTGAGCATGACGGTGCGTTGCAGTTGCCATTAATTGATGGGATTAAAGTTTCGTTTATAGATAGTAAGAAGACTGAGTTTCTCTCTTTCAAACAAAAACAGCTGGATTTTATTTCGGGCATTGATGCCAGTTACATTGATGAGGTACTGGATGATAAAGGCAATTTAAAAAGCGAATTGCAGGGTCAATTTAATTTGGAGAAGGTACCTTACCTCAATATCGAATACCTTGGTTTTTTAATGAAACCGGGTAATGAAAAAGAGAACCCGCTGCTCATTAAAAATATCCGCCAGGCAATTAACTATGGTTTCGACCGCCGCGAAATGATTCAATACCTGCGCAGAGGTGTTGGCCGCCCGGCCGAAAGTGGTTTTACTCCATATGGGCTTCCATCGTATGACGCAAATGCTGTAAAAGGATACTCTTACAATCCTGCAAAAGCGAAGGAACTTTTGAAGGAAGCCGGTTACGAAAACGGAGATGGCCTGCCTGAAATGAAGCTATATACCAACGAAACTTACAAGGAGTTTGGACTGTATATCAGCAAACAATTAGAACGAATAGGATTGAATGTGAAAGTTGAAATATCGCAACCCGGCATTTTGCGCGAGTGGATGAGCCAAAGCAAGGTCAATCTTTTTAGAGGCAGTTGGCTGGCCGATTATCCCGATGCCGAGAACTATTTCGCGTTTTTCTATAGCAAAAATGGCTCGCCTCCCAACTATACCCGTTTCAATAATTCTCACTTTGATAGTCTGTATGAAAAAGCATTAGCAGAGAATGATGATGTAAAGCGATACTCACTCTATCATCAAATGGAACAGATTATTATTGAAGAAGCACCGGTTGTACCGTTGTATTACGATGAAGTGCTGAGGTTTTCGCAAAAAAATATTGAAGGCTTACAGCCTAATGCGCTCAATTTATTGGATTTAAAAAGGGTGAAAATTAAGTAATGAATATTCGTAAGGTTATGGTTCAGTGCCTCTACTATTGCTTGTTGTTTTCAACTACAGCGGTCATTTTTATGTTTGTTACCACCCTTAACAGTGTTTTGGACAGTTCAAATACTCCTCATGGAGCATGGTATGGTGGGGGTAATGGAGAAGTAACCTCCTTTTGGGGTTTATTATTGATTGATCAGGTTTTAGGCTTGTTGGCTGTAATCACATTTAGGCGCGGGTATATTGATTACTCGAACCTACGGTACGTCCTTTTATTTGTTTTGCAGGTAGTAATCTTCGTTGGGCCTATCATTGTTTCTTTTTTACGTGTAGCGCATTTCTTAAATCAAACCGAGTAATACTTCGATTTTGGTTTTTAATTCTATTTTTCTTATACTTGTAACATGTTAATGATAATACAAACAAGAGTGGTCACCGTCAGCTGTAAATGCAGGGGGTAAAGCTTTTTGTTTTAACTATAAATGAACCCTCTGCCCGTAAGCAGGGGGTTTTTGTTTTAATGCTTTCCTTTTTTTATCCTCTTCAATTTAGAGGAGAAGAAGTCATTCCCCTTCGGAGAAGGAATTAGAATGAGGATTGTATTGACACAAAAATTATATTCGCAGCTAAGTGACCGTTAGAAATAAAAGGAATTGCCGCGAAACCTAAGTCGGCTCTGGTTTCCCCTTTAGGGGACGGAAGGGGCTGGCAGTTGAAATTTGTCTAAATACTTAATACTATATTCTCAATACTACTATGGAACTACCTAAAATATACGACCCTAAAGAGATAGAAAACAAATGGTATGCCTATTGGCTTAAACACGATTTGTTTCATTCAGAGCCTGATGAGCGTGAACCTTTCACTATCGTTATACCACCACCCAATGTTACCGGTGTGTTGCACATGGGCCACATGCTTAACAATACCATACAGGACATTTTAGTTCGAAAAGCCCGTATGGAGGGAAAGAATGCTTGCTGGGTACCGGGTACCGACCACGCCTCAATTGCTACGGAGGCCAAAGTAGTACACATGCTACGCGAAAGAGGCATTAAAAAAAGTGATTTAAGCCGCGAAGAATTTTTGAAATACGCCTGGGAGTGGAAAGAAAAATATGGTGGTATTATCCTCGAACAATTGAAGAAACTAGGTGCTAGTTGCGATTGGCAACGCACTCGTTTTACCATGGAAGAAAAGTTAAGCGATGCCGTTATTGAAGTTTTTATTGATCTGTATAAAAAGGGCCTGGTATATCGTGGCCTGCGCATGATTAACTGGGACCCCTCGGCAAAAACAACACTCAGTAACGAGGAGGTGTTATATACCGAGGAGAAGAGTAACCTCTATTTCGTAAAGTACATGATTAAGGGCACCGATGAATTTTTAGCAGTCGCTACAGTTCGTCCTGAAACTATTATGGGCGATGTAGCTGTTTGCGTTAACCCTAACGACGAACGTTACAAACATTTAATCGGTAAAACGGTAATAGTGCCGCTGGTAAATAGGGAAGTACCGGTTATTGCCGACGAGTATGTTGATATTGAATTCGGAACCGGTGCTTTAAAAATTACACCGGCACACGATATTAATGATTACGAAATCGGTAAAAAACATAACCTACCGGTTATTGACTGTTTTAATGAAGACGGGACCATCGCGGAAGCTGCCCAGGTATTTATTGGCCTCGATCGTTTTAAAGCGCGTAAACTGGCTTCAGAACAATTGGAAGCCGATGGCCTGCTAATTAAGAAGGAAGATTACATGAACAAGGTTGGCCGCAGTGAGCGTACCAATGCTATTGTTGAACCTCGATTATCACTTCAGTGGTTTGTAGATATGAAGCAATTCTTCGAGCGCAACCCGCAGGTGCTGAATGATGTAATGAGCGATGAAATTCAGTTCTATCCTCCAAAATATAAAAATGCCTACAAGCATTGGATTGATAATGTACGCGATTGGTGTATTAGCCGTCAGTTATGGTGGGGGCAGCGCATCCCTGCGTGGTACGATGAAGAAGGCAATTTAGCCGGTGTAGCCAAAACCAAAGATGAATTACTGGCTAACAATCCTCAGCTGGCCAGTGCAAATCTTAAACAAGATGAAGATGTGTTAGATACCTGGTTCTCATCGTGGTTATGGCCTATCTCTGTTTTCGATGGTTTTGAAAACCCCGACAACAAGGATATTAACTATTACTATCCCACCAACGATTTGGTTACAGCGCCTGAGATTATGTTTTTCTGGGTTATGCGGATGATTATGGCCGGGTATGAATGGAGAGGAGAGAAGCCTTTCAAAAATGTTTATTATACCGGTATAGTACGCGATAAGCTTCGCCGTAAAATGAGCAAATCATTGGGCAACTCGCCTGAGCCATTGGAGTTGATTGAAAAATATGGTGCCGATGGCGTACGTCTTGGTATGCTATTGTGTTCGCCTGCCGGTAACGATATTTTGTTTGATGAAAAGCTTTGCGAGCAAGGCCGAAACTTTAGCAACAAACTTTGGAATGCATTGCGTTTAATTAAAGGCTGGGAAATTGTTGAAGGCGAGAATGCCGATAACAAAGTAATTATTGACTGGCTGGAGAGTAAACTCAATAAAACGCTAATTGAATTAGATGCGTCCTTCAAAAGTTTTAGGTTGAGCGAGGCGTTAATGACGGTTTATAAACTTATTTGGGATGATTTCTGCTCGTGGTACCTTGAGTTAATTAAACCCGATTACCAAAAACCAATCGACCGTTATACTTACGATAAAACAATTGCGCTGTTTGAAAAGCTGTTGCAAACCCTACATCCGTTTATGCCTTTTATTACCGAAGAGATATGGTATTTAATTGGTGAACGAAAAGATGGCACAACAATTAATATGACGGCTTATCCCGCAGTTGGTAAGGTTAATGAAGATTTGATTGCGCAGGCCGAATTGGCTTTTGATATCATCATCAACATTCGCGACCTGAGGGCCAGGGCTAATAAAAAGAATACCGAAACCGTTGATGCTTATTATCAAACCAATGGTGTATTTGCTGCTGATAGCTTTAAAAACAAAATTATAAAACTTGCAAGGCTTGGTAAGTTTGAAGAAACTAAGGAAGAACCACAAGGCTTGAAGGCTTTTATGATAAAAGATCAAAAGTTTTTTGTTGCAACCGGCGAAGTGGCCAATGCCGATGACGAACGTAAAAAGCTGAATGAGGAGTTGGAATACACCAAAGGTTTTCTTGCTTCGGTTGATAAGAAACTGGCTAATGAGAAATTTGTCAGCTCAGCTCCCCCCGCGGTGGTTGAGGCCGAAAAGCAAAAAAGAGAGGATGCTTTGAAGAAGATTTCAATGCTTCAGCAGTCGTTGTCGTTATAAACAACATAGTTCTAAAAATAGTATTTGGGAAACTTTGGATGTATTTATAGTTTCCAAAATCGAGTATCAGCGCGCCTCTTGCGGAAACTCTGCAAAAAAAATAGTTGGGCTTAAATTTTGTTTTGGTGGTATTGACATATATATTCGTTTACCCAAACCCGATTCCCCAATGGCCGAAAACTCTAATTTTGCAAGAAGTGCTGTCCAGCGTAAACAGATGCACTATTCACCAAACTTGCTAAGCACCCTTAACAACGCAATTGATAACTGTAAACTTGCCACTATCGAATATGATTCGAGAGAGAAAGGTGTTTCCCTTCGCGAAGTGGAACCCATGGCAATTGTTTATAAAGAGCGCAAGCGCCATTTGGTCGCCTGGTGCCGCCTTCGTGGCGATTACCGCTCATTTAGGTTAGACAGGCTTAACAGCATAAAACTTAAGCAGGAAGAATTTGCGCGCAAACAGGATTTTAATATCGACAGCTTTCAGGATGAACCGCATAGTCAATATGATGAGGATTATGAGGAAGAAGATTAAATTCCATTATAACTGCTATACACACTAGCAAAGGAGAAGGTTACCCCCCCAACGGTAACCTTTATTTTTTTGTAATGTTGGTGGGCACAAATAAAAAAATCCCGGCTGCTTAAAGCAACCGGGATTTTTTTTTGACAGTTAAGTTATTCCAGCCTTATTTTGCTACTGTAACTGTTTTGTTTACTACACTGCCATCTTCACTTCTGATTTCGATTACATAGTTACCGTTTGGCAGGTTAGATACGTTTAAGTTGGTTTCGTTCGATTCAGATTTTTGCTGAGAAACGATTTGGCCGTTTATATCGATTACAGATATTTGAGCGCTTTTTACATCACCGGTTACCAAGGTAAAGTTGTTGCTTGCTGGGTTAGGGTAAAGTTTAACATCCGAGCCTTTTAATTCTGAGCCTTTTAATTCTGAGCCTTTTGAACCCAGCCCTGTTGTTGCTTTGCTTGCACCTGCGTTGCCGGTGGTTGACAAATCTCTTGGGTCATTTCCGCCATTCGTAGCCTGGCCGTGGAAAACAGGGCCTAACACATTCTGTGAGTAAGTTGTAATGCAACCCGCTGCGTCAGTAATAGTGCAGATATAGTTACCTGAAGGCAGGTTATAGATATCGGCAGTAGTTTCGCCATCGCTCCACAGGTAAGTATAGTTAGGTGTTGCACCATCTACAGATAACTCAATATAACCACTGTTTTGGCCGTGTGAACCTATGTTTGAAGTATGTTGAACGTTAAACGGAAAGGGCTCTGCTACAACAATAGTATAGCTTGAAGTTAAATTGTTAGCATCAGTAACCGTTACAGCGTAGCTACCGGCAGGTAGGTTAGTCTGTGAGTTTGTAGAAGGTAAACTTCCGCTCCATGCATAGTTAAAAGGGCCTGTTCCGCCAACCAATGATAGTTGGATAGAACCGGTGCTTGCACCGTTGCATGTTGGTTCGTTAACAATTGGTTTAATTCCGAAGTAGCCTTGGGCTGAAGAATAAAGTGCCGTAGCGCAGACGAAGGCGATTAGTATAAGCTTTTTCATTTTAAAGGTTTTTAGTTTTAAATGATGTCAGGGTTTTGTTTTTGTTTTATCCTGACTGGAATACTTTCTTATACTACCCGCCGCAAAAAAAGATTCATGTAACTTCTCTTTTTTTATAAGCTTGTAACAAGGTTAACCTTGTGGCAATGTGAGTGGCGATTGTATATAAGCGGGTTGCTGGGATTTATTCCACCTTCGGCTCCAGATATACAAGGTTCGCCTTGTAAAAAGAATCTTTGTTACAATTATTATTGCCGGGTATAAAAGCAAAAGCCCTCTACATGGTAGAAGGCTTTTGTCTATACTATATTATATAGTATATGCTATTACTTCATGTAATTGCTGATAGCGGTATCATAAAAATCCTGGAAGGTGCTTGCCACGCCCCATCTTTCTTTATCTACATACACCATAGCCGAAGTTACAACCCCAACATTCGAGAACTCAACGTCGTACTTATTTAATATGTCCAGCAGTTCGTCTTCTTTGTTCTGCTTAACGGTTATAACGATGCGGCTTTGGGCCTCGCCAAAAAGGAACGCATCTTTTCTGATATCAGGGTCGGTTTCAATTTCAAACCCTTTTTTACCGGCCATAGCCGATTCAAGCAAATTGATGAACAAGCCGCCTTCCGATATATCATGTGCCGATTCAATCACTTGCTCACGAATAAGGTCTTTCACTGCATTTTGAACGGCAACCTCGGCTTCCATATTAAAATATGGCGCTGGCGAACCATTAATCTTGTGATACTTTACTAAGTATTCTGAAGAAGAAATATCATTTCTCATTTCTCCTATAACATAAATGCGGTCGCCAGAGTTTTTGAAGTTCAAGGTCATAATGGTTTCCTTATCTTCAACAAGTCCTATCATACCAATGGTTGGCGTAGGGAAAACAGCCCCCCCTTCAGTAGATTGATTGTAGAAGGATACGTTTCCGCCGGTTACCGGCGTTCCCAACGCCTCGCAGGCAGCGCCCATTCCTTTAATAGCGTTTACAAACTGCCAATATACTTCCGGCAGGTAAGGGTTGCCAAAATTGAGGCAGTTGGTAATAGCCGATGGCTCGCCACCGCTACAAACTATGTTGCGTGCTGCTTCACTTACTGCAATTTGGGCACCTACAAAAGGGTCAGCCCAAACATAACGTGCATTGCAGTCAACAGTTACGCAAAGGCGCTTGTTGCTATCGTGAATTCTGATTACGGCTGCATCGCTTGGCCTGTTGGTAGATGTATTGGCAATACCAACCATGCTATCGTATTGTTCAAATACCCAGCGCTTAGATGCTATATTAATTTGTTGAGACAAGTGCTCGGCTACTTTCTTAAGCTCTTTAGGCTCTTCCACCGACTCTATATCAAACTTCTTATTCTCATTAAAGTAAGCAGGCTCTTTAAATTCTCTTTCATAAACCGGTGCACCGCCCCCTAATACTAACGAGTGTGCCGGCACTTTGGCTACCAGTTCATTATGCATAAAATACTCAAGGTCACCACCATTGGTTACTTCGCCAATAATTGCGCAATGCAAATCCCACTTCGAAAAAACGGCTTCAACTTCTTTTTCCATACCTTTTTTAACCACAATCAGCATACGCTCCTGCGATTCAGAAAGAAGGATTTCCCATGGTTTCATGTTTTCCTGGCGGGTAGGTACTTTATCTAACCATATTTTCATGCCCGATTTGCCTTTGGCGCTCATTTCGGAGGTAGAACAGGTTATACCTGCTGCACCCATATCCTGCATACCAACAACGGCTCCTGTTTTTATTACTTCTAACGAAGCCTCTAACAACAGTTTTTCCTGGAAAGGATCGCCAACCTGCACCGCCGGCAAATCTTTAGCCGAATCGGCAGTAATATCCTTCGATGCAAACGCAGCGCCATGTATGCCGTCTTTTCCTGTTGATGAGCCTACTATATATACAGGGTTACCTGCTCCTTCTGCAATAGCCGAAACGGTTTCACCTATCTTTACTATACCAACGCTCATAGCATTTACCAACGGATTGGTTTGGTAAACAGCATCAAAGTAAACTTCACCGGCCACCGTTGGCACACCAAAGCAATTGCCGTAATCGCCAATACCTTTTACTACACCTTTTAATAAGTGCTGTGTTTTTTCATTTGATAGTTCGCCAAACCGCAATGAGTTAAGCGCAGCAATTGGCCGGGCGCCCATAGTAAAAATATCGCGGTGTATACCACCAACGCCAGTAGCAGCGCCCTGGTATGGCTCCAATGCCGAGGGGTGGTTATGCGATTCTATTTTAAATGCACACGCAAGGCCATCGCCCAAATCAACTAAGCCTGCATTTTCTTCCCCTGCCTCAACCAGCAGGTGCTTTCCTTTTTTAGGTAAAGTTTTAAGCCACTTAATCGAGTTTTTGTAGCTGCAGTGTTCGCTCCACATTACCGAAAAAATGCTCAACTCGTTAAAGTTCGGAACCCTGCCAAGTACTTGTTTTATCTTTTCAAATTCATCGGGCAGTAAACCCAATTGTTTTGCTGTTTCTACGTTTGTTCCTTCAAGATGTGCTGCTGCGCTCATAAATTGTTTTAGCGGTTAAATTGATTTTGTGCGGCAAATTTAGCTTTCTAATTCCGTTTTGAAAGCTGTTGTTGATAAAAATCGGGTTCAGTACCACTTTTAGTTTTTTAAACTTTTATGATTAATTATGGCTTGCGTTTTTACTTTCGTCTGCTTTTTAAACTACAATTGCAGTTAATTTTAAAGTATTAAAATCCATGAAGGTAAAAATAGCGGTAGTAGTGCTGGTTTGTTTGGTTATTGTATCGGCCTGTAAAAAAGCCCCGGTATTTAACGGTTCTAAAATTTTCACGCTAAATAATTATTCGCCAGGCGCTGGCTACAGCGAAACCTTTAGCTATAACGGTGATGGAACTATCGCCACACTTGTAAGAAACGACGGGGTTAAAATTATTTACTATTATTCGGCTAATGGCGATACTGTTACTGCTGCGTCGGTTAATGGTTTAAGCCAAACCACTACAGCTACCGAATATATACTGAATAGCTCAAAATATGCCGATTCTTCGCAAGGCCAGTTAATTGCACAACATAATTCGAATGCCTATTCGTATGACGGCAACGGAATGTGGACACAGGTGAAAACCTATGTAAACCATGCCATTTCTAACACCGATAACTATACCAACAACAGCGCTAAAAACGCGGTTGAAATTCAGCACGTCAATTCGGGCAATGTTTCCACTTACAATTATTTTACTTTCTTCTCCTCAAATGCCAATACCATTGGGGTTCAAAATATGGGTCAATTTTATTTAGGAGTAAGCTCAGCTAATTTGGTGCAAACCGATGTTCAGATTGGTGCAGCCTTAGACACGGTTGATATTATTACCTGGCGTTATCGTTACGATGGTAGTGGTAATGTTGATACTGCGGTTGCTTACCACCGCAATGGCTCTTTGGCTGATTCTATGACGTATACTTACTATTAGTATCTAAAGGGTTACCTCAAAAGCGTTACACTTCCCTTTCTCATTACAGCCAGGTCGCGTCCGTATAGTTGTAGTTTAAACACATAAACATAAACGGCCTGTGGGGCTGGCTTACCTTTATAATTACCATCCCACGGGTATTGGCCATCATGTACTTTCTCGCCCCAACGGTCAAAAACCTGGAACTGAAGAACGGTTACACCGCTTTGATATTCAATATAAAACTCGTCGTTATTGCCATCGCCATTGGGGGTAAATACATTGGGTATAAAGAAGTTATCGGGCAAAATAACCTGTATTAATACGGATGCCGAAACCTGGCATCCGCCTGAGTATACCGTTATCCCGTATGTTTGACTACCTGCAGGGGCCACCCTTGGGTTAGCGCAGTTAAGACACGAAATGTTGATGTTAGGATACCAGAAAAACGAGTCAATATTGGGAGAGCCAAGCACCAGGTCTGAATAAAGGGTAACACTGTCGCCAACCTGTATGGTCGTATCCGGAAAAGCCAGAACTGATGGAGGGCCGGTGGTAGTAACGTTTATTACGTTACTGGTATCTATACAGCCTAACGAATCTTTAACTATTACAAAATACTGCCCTGCCTGGGTGGCGTAAATAGATGAACCCGCATTGCCATTATTCCATGCGTACGACAGGAACGGCCCGCCTTGCACTATCAATTTTACACTTGCACCGGCGCATATTTTTGTTGTTCCTCCACTATCAATACTAACATGTTCACCATTGGTGGAGAAAACGTAAACCGTGTCTGTATTAAAGCAAAGCGTATTAGTGGCCGTTAGCGAATAAAAGAAAGTATCAACCGTACCCGGTGGGACCGTAACTGTAGGATTAGATGTTACGGTACTGCTTAACCAACTTTGAACTGTAGGATTAGAGCCCTTCCAAACAGGGTTTGCCGCATTATTAGTTGTAGGGCTACCTCCAATAACCGCGGTGCCCCCACGACACAAACGCACATCGGGCCCGGCATCAGCACGGGGGCTTGGAATGATGTTGAGCTGAAGGGAATTGGTAGAAGCCAGGTCGCCACAGGTATCCATTACATAACACGTAACATAAACCGAATCGGGATGCGAAGGGCTGCTTGATGTGGTTACTACATAATCCGGGTTGCCATATATTGTATCAAAAGTATTGCCACCATCGGGGCTCCATAGGTAATGATAGGGCGGTACGCCACAACTTGGATGTGCTGTAAAAATTGCCGACTGCCCTGCGCAAACCCTGGTTTTGTTTTGGGTGATATATCCATCAAGGCCGCAAGCCTCAACGGTCATACGCCACATATGCCCGGTGGCGCATAAATAACCGCAAACATCACCGCATATTGAGTCCGTATTTTTTAAAGTAAACTTAATATGGTAATCGGGGCACTGCGGCGCAATACAGGCAAGATAAGTTGGATTGAAAGATGTTATTTCAATTGCGCGGGCACCGAGTACCAATAAAGGGTCGGTTGTACATGTCCCGGTAAATGGGGGCAATGCCGGGTTGCAGCCTAATCCACCGGATGTGGTATTGCACCAATCGTTTATAACTTCCTGCACTACCTGCGTAAAAGTGCAATAAGGCGCTGCCTCAGCCGGGTGGCCGCAGCTATCACTATAAGTTAAATGATATTCAAGGTCAACATACGCATTGGTAAGCATGTTTCCACCGGGTACGGTATCCGTCAGTTGGTAATTACAACTACCCAGGGCGCGGGTTGTAAATCCCATGCCTATATAGTGCTGTGGTGTAGTAGTTGAAAAAGTACCCGTGTCTACAATACCCGAAACAGTAGGGTCAATCAACAAAGGGTAAATATTATCTGCGCTGCTTAACCAGCTAACGGGCACCAGGGTTTGAACGGTATAATTATTTCCCTCCTTAATAAGCTTATACATACCGTGCATGCCCCATGCCTTTGCATCAACATAAACAGGTTTCGAATACAAAATTACGTTATCGCCCCGCTCGTTTGTTATTACATAATCGCCGCCGTAATAACCATTTTGATAATGACTCCCGGCGTGTTCTTCAATACCATATCCTTCTGGCAGGGTAAAGTGGTCTTCAATTACCATCCAGCCTTTAGATATCGGAAGTTGAAGCGGGGCATTAATAATATAATTGGTTTCTATTTCGCCGCTGTAAAAAAGCTGCTGCATATCAATGCCCGGCCAAATATTTTTTACCAAAAGTCCTTCGGCCCCAACCGAAAAATTTGAATAATCCGCTGTCTCTGGTTTTGATACGGCATTATCAGCATCAAAAAAGTACATCTTCAGGTTCCTGTTCGATTCAAATTCAAAACCCTGGTAAAGTATGGAGGTAGATTTACGGTTTAAATCGCATTTAGTAGGCACCGGTTGTTTTTTTGCCATATATATGCCTGGGTGCTCATTGTCCGGCAATAAACGGGTATCAATTAACCTCCAGGGGGCATTTTCGCCTAACCTGTAATGAAGCGGGAAATATGATTGCTGTGAGTAAAAATGCTTTGCGTTGGTAGAATCGATAAACGTTCGCGAAAACATGGTCCTTTTATCAGGTAATTCAGAACAGGTACTGCAAGGGGCGTTGTACGGTAAAAATCCATAATCAGGATGGGCCTTTGCAGCATGGGTAGCAACCTTGTCTAGCTCTTTGGGTACAACCTTCCTATCAGCCGTAAAGCCGCTGAAATAGGGCACCTTAACATGCATTTGCTGGGCAAACAGGCTTGCCGTCATAAAAACACCACATAGCAAGCCAAACACTTTTTTCATAATCAGGCAAATATAATATTACATAAGATGCGTAAAAGGGCAAAAAGGATGCCTGTGGATTTCATCGAGTATTATGTTAAATAAAAAGCCCCGCACTGTTGGGACGAGGCTTTAAAATGTCATTTATCGTTTAAACTGTTCAGTGCTTACGATTAGTGTTTATTGTTTGGTACCGGTAAATCCACTGGTATAAACCCCGTTAAGGAGCGCTGTGCTAAGGGCAATTGTCAATGTACCGCTTGTTAGCGAGCCTGTCCCACTGGTAGGATAATTACCGCCAATAATTGTAATATTTTGCGACGGAATGGTTATTGTGTTTGCATTAATTGTACCATTAAGTGTAATTGAATTTTTTCTCTCAATAATAACTATTGCGGTTGATGTACTGCCCGCTGAAATAGTAATAGTATCAGGGGAACTTCCGCCACTGTTAGAATAGTTGCCTGCATAAATACCCAGAAAAGCCGCATTGGGATTTGTTTTAGAACAGGATGAAATAGTTGAAAGGGTGCCTGCAGCTATAATAACAACAATTGCCATGGAGGTTAATTTTGCGAATGTCTTTTTCATAAAATGGGTCTTTTTATTAAGTTAATTATCCAACAAGGTTAGCAAAAATCCTGAATTCCCATTCACCTGGATTAAGAATGATGGATGTCTCGCTTTATTTTGCTTAATTCACCCTCATATTGTTTGAAAAAGCATATCCCCATGAAGACAAAATTACTTTTTGCAGCGTTTGCATTTTTTGCCCTAATTAATTTGCTAAACGCCCAATCTCCCGAAAGCATGAATTATCAGGCCATTGTACGCAGTTCCAGCGGCCAGCCTGTTGCCGGAGGGACCCCGGTATCTGTGCGTTTTACGTTGCATGACTTAACCGGGTCGGGCACGGTGGTTTTTACCCAAATTATCCAGGTTGTGGCAAATCAATTTGGTTTGGTAACGGCCCAAATTGGCAGCAACAGTAACCTGGCCACGGTAAACTGGGGCAGCGGAGCCAAATACCTGCAGGTTGAAACCGATGTAAACAACACTGGAACTTTTACTGATATGGGTACCTCACAACTTTTAAGCGTGCCTTATGCATTATATGCTGCCAATAGCGCTGAGGGTCCACAAGGCCCTACCGGTAACCAGGGCCAGCAGGGACCTGTTGGTGTAACCGGGCCAACCGGTGCAGGCATTGCAGGATCCACCGGCTTAACGGGTAACGCAGGCGTAACCGGTGTAACTGGCCCACAGGGGTCCACAGGTATAACCGGTGCCGGCGTAACGGGTTCTCAAGGCATAGCCGGAAATGACGGAGTAACCGGCCCAACCGGCCCCATTGGGCCTACCGGTGCGGGTTTGCAAGGGCAGCAAGGTGCTACAGGCATACAGGGACCAACCGGAACTACAGGGGTAGGTGTTGCAGGGGCAACCGGTGCAACGGGTGTTGGTGTAACCGGAGTAACGGGCACAACAGGCCTTAATGGCGCTACCGGTGCACAAGGTATTACAGGGGCAACGGGTGTAACCGGGCCGACAGGAGCGGCAGGTAATTTTCAGATAAAGGATTTTCAAACTAATTTTTATGGTGGGCCTTATGCCGAACAAACCAGCTACGCAGTTGCTTTGACAGTAACAGTAAGCACCACATCGGTCAATGATAAAATTATGGTAGCAACCAGTGGCTATTCTAACGAGTCAGGAAATGACGATGCCTGCGTTGATTTTTACGTTGAAAATACTACCGATGGTATTATTGGTGAATCAATACGAAACGGGTTGAATGGCCAGGGCGGCGGCAATGGTGGAACCGGTTCGCTTTTCGCTGGTAATTTCGTATTAACAGTAAACTCAACCGGTTCAAAGGTAATTAGCCTGGTTGTAAAGGAATGCTATTCGGGTAACGGTAACTATAATGGAAATAATATAAGGCTTACTGCTACCGTAATTGGCAATTAGTCATAATTGTTACCGGGTTAATTCGATTTTAACCGATTTACAATCCTTATTGGTAGTTAGGTTGCAAATGTAAGTCCCCGTAGCAAGGTTATTGCATTTGAGTGTAATGGTTTGGGTGCCCGCACCCATAATTTCGGAGGGAAATTGCCATACCTCTTTTCCGCAAACGTCATACAACCTCAAACTCACATTTTGAGTTTCGCCCAGCGTAAAATATATTTTAGCATCTGCTGTAACAGGATTGGGGTAAACGCTTAAGCTCAAATTGTTTGCTACCACCGTATTGCTAACACCCGTTGTGTAGGTATAAGGTATGCAGCGATAGAAAGTTGCAGTATGCGACATGAACGAATCTGCATAGGTTTTTGTAGCTGTACTCGCTGTGAAATAGAAAACCTCATCAGCAGTTAAAGGGTCGAAATTACCCGGCGGAACATGGGTGTAATCGTTGTATCGTAGTAATGCATATTGCGTCCCTACGGTAAGGTGCGATATAGTGGCAACGGCATGTAACATTACCGGTTGTTCGCCTAAAGTAACGTTAGGTTCATCCCAGCGGTCAATTGACAGGTTTACAGGCAATGTAATATTCAGGCTATCCATATTCCCGCTAATTGCACATCCATAATCAACGGCTTTCGGAATGCAGTACTCATACGTAGCACCATTTCCATTCATGCTACGCGTATCCCAAATTGATGCAAACGAACGCGTAAAATATGCGCTGTCGAAGCAAGTATTATACGTTAAGCTATCCGTATTATTAAACGTTGTTGTATCTGGCGATGAAAAACCTATTGCCGGAATGATATGGTCATAATCGGGGTCGCTCAGGCCCTGAATGTAAACGGTAATAATAACCGGGTGATTGTAGTATAAGTGCTGTTTTAGCCATACCAGGTAGTTTTTATACTGGGGGTTGGGTTGGTTGTTATAATCCCATTCATCGTGTGTAAACTTGAAACTATCAACTGCGGCTTCATCATTTACCCCAATTAATAGCTCTCCACCCGCCACTGTCCTTACAATATCCTCCGAGATATAATTGCCATAATACAAACCAATCATCTGTATCGACATTTCTCCGCAATAACCATTCGCGTTATTCCACTGCGACCGGCCCGGTATATCAATTAGCCTTGTTGTTTGCGCTGAGGTGCTGAATGCACAACAAACACATAGTGCTATTGTCAGGCAATGTTTTGTAAAGTTCTTCATATCTAAAAATAACTTTTGCCGTGTAATAAGGCAAATAGTTTTGAGGGTTTCGGGCAAGCCATTTAACCTATATCATAAAAATCGGCGTTCAGTCCATCAGAATGGTCAAATTTTACAAATCCTCTTTAATTCTATGTCAAACTAATTAATTTCAGCCGTTAAATTTTTAAGCATGTCAGCAGAAGGAAAACTTATTTTAACTATAGACTTAGGAACATCTGGGCCCAAAGTGGCCTTGTTTGATGCACAGGCTAAATGCCTGGGCTTTGAGTTTGAAGACGTACCCGTTTTGTTATACGACCATGGTGGTGCCGAACAACGACCCGCCGATTGGACAAACGCCATTACAAGTTGCTATAAAAAGCTGATTGCCAGAACAGGTATCGACCCCAAACGCGTGGTGGGTATTAACTGCACCAGCCAATGGAGTGGCACTGTGGCGCTTGATAAGGAGGGTAAGCCGTTAATGGATTCAATTATTTGGATGGACACACGTGGCGCCAAAGAGGTAAACAAACTTGCGCACGGCCCAATTAGGGTTGAGGGTTACGGTGTAGGTAAACTTTTAAAATGGATACGCATTACCGGTGGCGGGCCAACCAAAAGCGGTAAAGATAGTATTGCCCATATTCTGTATATTAAAAACAAGCTTCCCAAAATTTACGAGCAAACGTATAAGTTTTTAGAACCTAAAGATTATCTGAACCTTTGGCTAACAGGCAGGTTTACTGCTTCGTATGATTCCATTACCCTGTATTGGGTAACCGATAACCGCGACATCAATAATATTACCTACAACGATGATTTGGTTAAGCTTACCGGTGTTGATAAAAGTAAGTTTCCCGACCTGGTGCCTACCAATTCAATACTTGGCAATGTGAAAAAGGAGATTGCAAACGAGTTTGGTTTAAGTCCTGATGTGCAAGTAATATCGGGCACACCCGATGTGCAAAGTGCCGCCATTGGTAGCGGCGCCGTAAAAGACTACGAAGGCCACTTTTACGTAGGTACAAGTAGTTGGCTGGTTTGCCATGTGCCGTTTAAAAAAACCGATATATTCCACAATATGGGTACTATACCCTCGGGTTTACCGGGGCGTTATTTAATAGCCAACGAGCAAGAGTCGGCGGGGGCCTGTTTAAACTTTATTAAAAATAACCTGCTTTACCATACCGATGATTTGAACACCGGTGCGGTGCCTAAAGATTTTTATAAGCTGGTAGATAAAGTGGTGGAGAAAGTACCCGCCGGTGCCAACGGCCTGTATTTTTTACCATGGTTATATGGCGAGCGTAGCCCGGTTGATGACCATAGCGTAAGGGGCGGTTTTTACAATATGTCTTTGCAGCATAATCGCACGCACCTTTTGCGTTCGGTGCTTGAGGGTGTAACATTAAACGCCAACTGGCTTTTGTTTTATGTTGAGAAAATAACAGCCAAAAAATTCGAGTCAATTAATTTTATTGGTGGTGGTGCTAATTCTGCTATCTGGAGCCAGATTGCTGCCGATGTTTTCAACCGGCAGGTTAGGCAAATGAAGGACCCCCTGATGAGCAATAGCAGGGGAACGGCCTTGTTGGCTCTCCTCGCTTTAAAAATGATGACGGTGGATGACGTAAGCAAGGCAGTTGAGGCCAATAGTGTTTTTGAACCGAATCCCAAAAATCGTGCGTTATACGACGAAATGTTTGGCCGCTTTGTTGAAATTTACACGAAGAACAAACCTATTTGGACGAAGATGAATAAGTAGTTTGTTATAGCGCAAGTGCTTGCGTATGTGCACGGTTGCGAAAATGCCAGTATTGATGCCGATCACCGCACTCTTAATTAATGTATTTGTTAATTAGTGAGGAAATAAAAATTGGGCCCTTTTAAACTTTACAAATTGTGCGTTGTCATAGGCGGTAAATAATATCTAAAATTTACGCCCATGATTAAGCAAATACTCTTTGCATTCTTTTTTTTGCTTTCGCCCTTCATTACTAAAGCGCAAGGGCCTTACACCTCGGCTGAATTTGGTAACGCTGGCGATTCCTTGTTTTATACTTCGGTGAATGTTGATACCAGTACTCTTAACTACGCACTTGGAGGTGCCGGTGTTAATTGGAATTTTTCAACCCTTGCCCCAACCACTCAATTCAATTTAGACTTTTTGAATCCGCTGACAGCAGGTTACAAGGCAGCATTTTTAACTGAGTGTACCGGGGGCGGTGGCACATTGCCTCAGTGCAATACACAGTTTAATAATCTTACCAATATAGCCTTTCGCGATTTGCAAAATATCAATATTCAGGGCACCGTATTTAACAACGTGGTTTACAATGACCTTAAAACTGCTAACGCGCTTGAAGTAAATATTTTGGGGATTACAGCTAAAATTAGTGGCATAAACGTTCCGTTTGCCTGTAAATACAATACACCCGATGTTTTATATGTTTTCCCTATTAACTATGGTAATCGTGATACTTCCATAAGCTCTTATACTATTGACCTTACCCCTCATGGCGTTAATTTTATTTACCATGCTCACAGCGTCCGCGTAAGTTATGCTGATGCCTATGGCACCCTGATTTCACCACACGCCACATACAATTCTACGGTTAGGTTAAGAAGTTACATATTGCATACTGATACACTGTTTTACGATAATGCCGTAATCCCAATAGCCCCAAACACTTCATTTGAGTATAACTGGTTTAATGCTGGCTACAAAGCACCGGTATTTACAGCAAGCGGTGTTTTTGCCGGAGCACAAGAGAAATTTCAGAAAGTTACTTACCTCGATACCATTCATTGTCTTACACCAAGAGCGGCTGAGCGCCATGCACCCGCGCTTGGAATAATTGACCCATCTATAGGCCATGTAGTTATCAATTTTACCAATAACAGTACGAATGCCAATAGCTATGTATGGAACTTTGATGACCCTGGCAGTGGTGCATTGAATTCTTCAAGTTCAATAAACCCATCACACACCTATGATTCAAGCGGAACTTATCAAATTGAATTAATTGCTTGTAATACCGCCTGCATTCCACAACAATGCGATACCGGAATATTTGTGGTTAATGTTATTGATTCAGGTCAAATACGGGCTTCATTTATAGTTACCCCGGCAGTTGCCTGTATTGAAGACACGGTTAAATTTAGAAGCACATCGACCAGCGCTACCGGTTACTTGTGGAATTTTGGCGACCAACACACCAGCAATATTAAGAACCCCAACCATATTTATACTTTGCCGGGAACATATACTGTAACCTTGATTGTTACCAATGGTACCCAAAGTGATACAACCACAAGAACGGTAACGGTTAATTCACCCCCGACTGCGCAAATTATCGCTACCGGGCCAACCAACTTTTGCAACGGCGATTCGGTTATTCTTTCGGCAAGCGGTGGCACGGTTTACCACTGGAGCAATGGCCATGTTGGCCCTAATTTAAAGGTAAAGGCTACTGGCACATTTACTGTTACAGTAACTAATAGTTGCGGTAGTTCAACGTCGGCGCCTATAACCATAACGGTTAATACGCCGGTAGATACTGTAATTGCCCAGGGCAGTACAACTATTTGCACCGGTGATAGCGTAAAGCTTACTGTTAACACCAGCAACGGTGCTACCTACCAATGGAAACGTAATGGCCAGGTTATTACAGGAGCCAACCAAAACAATTATTACGCTAAAGTTACCGGAAACTACGTTGCCAATGTTTTTGTTAACTCGTGCCAGGGCGTTTCTAATATTGTACGCGTAACTGTTAATACGGTGCCCAATGCTGCCATATTCACACAAGGCAGCACCTCTCTATGCACCGGCGATAGCCTGAAATTGATTGCACAATCAGCCAACGGAGATACCTATCAATGGCAAAATAACGGCTCAAATATTAACGGTGCTATTGCTTCAAACTATTATGCTAAAACCGCGGGTGGCTTTACCGCGGTTATTACACGCAATGGCTGCTCTGCTACTTCAAATAGTATTATTATAACCCTTACCGCAACTCCGCAGCCCATAGTAACATCTCAAGCCGGTACATCTACCTGCCAGGGCGACAGTCTTTTGTTGACTACGGCAGCAGGTAATGGTTATACTTACCAATGGTTGTATAACGGCAATAGCATAAGCAGTGCAATATCACCATTTGTATATGCGGGCAATACCGGCGGTTATAGTGTTATAGCAACCGCCAATAGTTGCTCGGGTACCTCGCCTGTTACAGCCATTACCGTTAACCCTGCCCCGAGCGCCAACGCTGGTAGTGCGCAAAGTATTGCGGGATGTAGCTTTTCAAATTCGGTTACGCTTGGTGGTAACCCAACAGCAAACGGTGGTACCTCACCATACACTTATAAATGGTCTCCAACTTCCGGGCTTAACGATAGCATTATTGCAAACCCGGTTGTTAACGGAATTGGGGCAACTACAAACTATACCGTTCTTGTTACAGATAATAAAGGTTGCGCGGCTTCCTCAAGCGTTACAATTACAGTTACCGGTTCATCAATGATTGCATCAATTGCAATTACTGGGGATACAGCATGGTGTTTCGGCACGTTCAACAGCGTTAGTTTTAATACTAGTGTTACGGGAGGTACCAGCCCTTATCTTTACAACTGGTCGCCTTCTACTAACCTTTCAAGCACAACAAACGCATCGGTAACTGCATCGCCAACGGCCATTGGAGTTTATGATTACACCGTGGTTGTAACCGATCACAACGGATGCCAGGCAAGTGCCTACGTACCTGTTACCATCAGCGCCCAACCGGTGGTTACCATTCAGGCTCTCGATACCACTTCTCCATGTGCCGGTGATACTGTTCATTTTGTAGCATCACCAGGTTCCGGTTACACTTATCAATGGTTAAACGGAGGCAACGTTATAGACGGTGCAACCAATATTAACTACGATGCAATTCCCGTTTCATCCAGTAGTTATTCGGTAAGTGTAACAGCAGGTATTTGTAGTGCAAGTTCCAACTCAATTGGGGTTACTGTAAGGCCTAATCCAACTTCAGCTATTTCATCGCACGGAGGAACCTCGTTATGCGTGGGCACCAACACATTATTAGTGGCTACCACCGGTGCCGGTTATGCTTATCAATGGTACCAGGATGGGTACGGAATAACCGGTGCAACATCGGGTAGTTATGTAGCCCAGGATTCAGGCGCCTATTACGTGGATGTTACGCTAAATGGCTGTATGCTTACCTCAAATACAATATCAATCGCAATAAACGCTAACCCCATTGACACAATTAATGCTGCCGGAATTACAACATTTTGCGCCGGCGATAGCGTGGTTTTAAATGTTTCAACGGGCCCTGGCTATGTATATCAATGGGCTAATAACGGAAACTATATTCCCAGCGCAAATGATTCAACGCTGGCTGTTTATGCCAGTGGAACCTACACAGCTCTTGTATTTGCCGGTAACTGTAATGCAACATCAACCGGCATACCGGTAACGGTGTATCAGTATCCGCTTTCTACACTGACTAATGCGGGTAATTTGACTTTCTGTGGCGGAGATAGTGTTACTTTAAGGGCTGCTGATAGCAGCGACTACAACTATACCTGGTTTAACAGCATAGGTGGCGTGCTTGATACGTTACCAAACGTTACCTCATCAATAACCGTCGGTGATTCGGGTTCATATTACGTGGTTATTTCTGAGGGTATTTGCACTACAAGCTCAAATGCCCTTTACGCTAACGAATTGCCTCTGCCCTCTGCCTTTGCATTTATTGATAGCAGTGGCTATGTGTGCCCGGGTACAGCGGTTGGCCTTTCGGCAGCTGTTGGTGTAGGTTATACTTACCAATGGCAGTTTGACGGTGTAAATATTAGCGGAGCTACTTCAAACACCTATAACGCAACCGACTCGGGTACCTACACTGTTGTCGTTACATCCGGCGGCTGCCCGGCAGTTTCAAACTACGCTATAGTTAGTTACGATTCATGTGTATTGAGCATTCCAAACGTTATTGAGAGTGAGAGTATATCGATATTTCCAAATCCTGCTCATAATGTAGCACTCGTTTCTTTAAACTGTAGCCAGGCCGGCGATATATCAATTGCGCTTTACGACCTTTTAGGCAAACAGGTAGGAATAATTTACGAGGGTAAGTCTTTGGCGGGAAGCAATGTATTTCCAATCCATATATCGGATATTGCTCAGGGTATCTACCTGTTAAAGATTTATGATGGTTCCACAATTGCCAGCCGAAAAATTATTAAAGAATAATCCACCCATTAGTTTCACCTGAGATTTGAGGCTGCCTTATCCGGCAGCCTCTTTTTTTTACCAATTGTGGCTCAATGGGGCGATTTTGTGTTGTTATTTAAGGCTACTTGTGTTAAAGCGAAAAATGCATTTCAATTTTAAACTAACATTGTATTTACAACAAAATAAATGGTATGAAACAACTTCTACTTTTGCGTAAGGCCTTGATTGTTTTACTCTTAGCGTTACCATTTGCTAATACACTATTTGCGCAGATAGCTTACACGCAGGGTTTTGAAAGCAACACTTTCCCAACCGGTGGTTGGAGCCTGGGATATACCAACGGAAATAATTTATGGTCTCACCGCACGACTGGTACTAATCCTACATGCACTCCTCATTCGGGAACCGGTATGGCCCGATTTAACAGCCATACAGCGCTTGCCGGAAGGACCCAGGCCTTAATTAGTCCTCTTGTAGATTACTCGTATTTAAACGGAAGCACTGCAACCTTTAGTTTATGGGTATATCGCGACACCGGTGTTGCAACTATTGGCGATAGCATTACTATTGCTGTTAACACCGTGGCGCTTGACAGTGGCTCAACCCCCATTGGAAGCATTGCCCGAAGCATAAGCATTAATTTGCCCGATACTAAGGATAGTAGCGGTTGGTATCAATATAGCTTTAATATCCCGGCTTCATTCAATACTAATACCAATTACATCATTGTTAACGGCACTGCGGAAACTGGTAATAGCATTTATATTGACGATGTTTCGTGGATGTCTTATCCTACGCCTTGTTCAGGTACGCCCAATGCCGGAACCGTCAATGCCAATTCAGCCCTGCTTTGTGGTGACTCGGGTTCAACAAATTTAAGCCTTAGCGGCGCTACCGCCGGCTTTAATGGCCTCCGTTATCAGTGGTTATCAGGTCCATCTGCAAACGGCCCATGGACTTATTTCGATTCTGTTCCCGCTACAAACACAGGTGTTATTACTACTACCACTTATTACCGGTGCGTGTTAACCTGTTCATTCTCTGGCCTGTCCGATTCAACTGTTTCGTATGCGGTAGCCGTAAGCGCAAATCCGGTGCCAGTGGTAACTATTAATCCTACAACAATTAATTTCTGTGTCGGCGGATCACCGGTTGCCTTATCTGCAACCGGGGCGGCTATTTACTCATGGAGTCCATCAACAGGGCTAAATACAACCAGCGATAGCACGGTTTTGTCATCGCCGGCAAATACAACCCATTACACGGTAGTGGGTACCGATATTAATGGCTGTTCGGCCACCGCCCGTGCCACGGTTAATGTTCGCAACCCGCCGGCTTTAACCCTTACCGCAACACCGGATACGGTTTGTATAGGCGATACAGTTAATCTTACAGCCACAACAACAGGATTTGTAAACGGGCCCGTTTTTACCTGGACTCCCGATTCAGTAGTGGGCGCAAGCGTAGTTGTTACTCCCTCCGGTAATACTCTTTACAGAGTAACGCTTACCAGTAATACTGGTTGCCCTGCCACCGATAGTATTATGGTTTACACTAACCCACTTTCAGTTGCAAACTTTGGTTACACTACTAACGGGCACACCGTTACCTTTATTGATAGCTCAACTAACACTACAAGTTGGCATTGGTCGTTTGGCGGTGGCATTGCAAGCACCAATCAAAACCCGGTTTATACTTTCCTAACGGATGGTACCGATACTGTGCAGCTTATTACTTCGGGCATTTGCAGCAATCAGGATACAATTTCAAAAATAATTATGGTTTATGGCCTTGGTGTTAATCAACCATCGGGTGGAGCAAGTATTTCAGTTTATCCAAACCCTGCCGAAAACTTTGCAGTGGTTGAGTTTAACCAAAGCGTGCCCATGGCACAACTTAATATTATCAATGTGCTTGGCGATATAGTTGCGAGTTATAATGTAGCTGCAGGCAATTACAAGCAACAAATTGACCTTACTAAAATAGCTGCTGGTGTTTATACTTTACGGTTTACATCCGGTTCTCAAAGTGTCACGCAGCAGTTAATAAAGCAATAGAACTATTGCGAAATGCATAAACTAAAAGATCCTTTGCTGTGAGCAAAGGGTCTTTTAGTTTTATAGAAGAAGGCGTTACTTTTTGATGATAAGTTTAAACCCTGTTCCGTGTATGTTGAGTATTTCAACATTAGGGTCTTCTTTTAAGTACTTGCGCAACTTGGCAATATATACATCCATACTGCGCCCGGCAAAGTAAGAATCGCTACCCCATACAGCATTAAGTGCAACCTCGCGCTCCAATATACGATCCGAATAAACTGCAAGCATCTTAAGTAACTCAGATTCCTTAGTAGTTAACTTAACCTCGTTGGTACCTGTTTTGAGAATGCGGTGAGTATTGTCAAAATCGAACTTGCCTAATTTAAATTGGTTTTGATTACTTACTTCGGCTTTAGGCAGGCGCTTAAAAATGTTTTCCATTCTTAAGGTCAATTCTTCCATGCTAAAGGGCTTGGTAATGTAATCATCGGCACCCAGCTTTAGCCCTTCAATGGTATCTTCTTTTAAGGCTTTAGCGGTAAGGAAAACAATAGGCACTGTGGCGTTAATCCTTCTAACATCCTTGGCCAGTGTGAAACCATCTTTTTTTGGCATCATCACATCAAAAATGCACATGTCATACTTATTCGCCTTGAATTCGTTAAAGGCATCCTCGCCATTGCGCTTCAAAACAACATCATAGTTCTTAATTTCCAACGAGTCAGACAACAAATTTCCAAGGTTTACATCATCCTCAACAAGGAGGATTTTTTTCTTTGATGACATAGTTAGGGAGTTTTTTGATTTGTTAATTTAACCAATCAAAGCTACTTTAGGTTTAAAGGCAGACAAAAGAGTTATCATTTATTAACAGTTGCATTCGGTATAAATATGTCAAACCGGCTGCCCCTACCTGGTTCACTATCAACCTTTATTTCGCCCCCATGCATGGTTATTATCACTTTTACATAACTTAAACCCAGCCCGAAACCCTTTACATTATGAATATTGCCTGTAGGGACCCTGTAGAACTTCTCGAATATCTTTTTCTGGTCTTCTTTCGATATTCCAATGCCCGTGTCCTCAATAGTTATCCAAATGCCTTTATTGCTGCTTTTGGTAGTAACGGTAATTTTAAGGTGGTCCTCTTTTTTGTATTTTATGGCATTATCAAAAATGTTATAAAAAGCATTGGTTAGATGGAAGACATCACCTACAACAACCGGGCTTTCGGCATTCAGGTGTCGAATCAATTCTCCCTGTTCATTTTGAATTCTCAGTTCTAACGAATCGGCTATGTCGTCAAGCAATTCGTTAACGTTAAGCGTATCAAGTTTTAACTTAAACTCGCCCCTGTCCAGCCGGGCAACCTGTAGCACGTTTTCAATGTGCCCGCTCAGACGTTTGTTCTCCTCATCTATAATGTTGGAGTAGTTGAGTATTTTTTCAGGGTTGGTTATTACCTTTTCGTTCTTCAACATCTGGCTGGCCAAAGAAATGGTTGCAACCGGGGTTTTGAACTCGTGGGTCATGTTATTTATAAAGTCGGTTTTAAGCTCATCTAAACGCTTTTGACGGAAGATGATGTAAAACGACCCCCCAAAGCTGAGTAGGATAATCAAGATGAACGCTACCGTGGCCGAAAGCATAAGCCACATTGCCTGAAAGATGTAGTTGTTTTTTTGCGGAAAGTTAACGATCAAAATGCCCGAATTCTCATACAGGTCATTGGGGAAAAGCTTAATAGAGTAGAAGTTGGTGTTTTGGGCCTGGTCTTTTTTTACCTGCAAGTTGCCATATAGCATCCCATCGCTCCAGTTATCGAACACAGCATATTGAAACGGGGTATTGATACCTATTTTCTTGAGTTCATTACCCAGTAATCTTTGAATTTGGTCGCCACTAATACGGTCGCGCAAACACTTGTCATCCAGCATAAATTGAATGGCAAGATCCTGGAATAACCTGTTGTATTTTCTAAACTGCATTTCGATAATGTGATGCTCGCGGTCAACATCATTTTTAATTACATCACGTTCAGTCTTAATTTCGTGCATGTGTTGGGCGCGTTCCTGCAAATAGGTAATGCTGCCCATAAACTTCGATACAAATCCCAGGCTACTGGTATCGCTAAAGCCAAATTTTAAGGCATGTTGGCCAACGCTGTCAACCAGTGTAAATTTAGGGTGCTCGTTTTTTATACTTTCTACGGTATCAACCACTTTATTGATGGTTTTACCTGCATCGCCTAAACCTGAGTTGGAGAAGTAGGCCACAGCCTCGTTGCGCTCAATACCCTGTGCTACGTTGCCTAAAGCAAGGTAAACACCCTGGTCGAAACGCTCTTCGCGTACGGCATAGTTTTCTTTAATCCAGCGCAGCTGAATATACATTAAGCCCACAAGGGCAATGGTGATACCGGCTATAATAAAATTTACAAGTCTGAAGTTCATGGATAGGCAAAGATATACTTACAAAAATAAGTGGGGCTGTTAGGTTAACATCTGTTATGACATGAGTGGGAGAGATGGGAATTATTAACGGGTTGGTGGTTTACAGTTTACTGTTTTGAGTTTACGGTTTGCTACTTGCTTAAGTCCGTGAATAAACCTTAAAGGTCACGGGCATTTACAAGTACAACCTTATTGTTGCGCATTACAACCAATTTTTGGTTTTGCTTTTTAGCTTCTTTCAAAAATTTTTTAGAGGAAAGAGTAATACCCTTTTTTACTTTTTCGACTAACAAATCCATTCGCTCTTCTTTACTCATGGCTCTTTATTTGCTCCCAAATATCTTCATTTCGAATAAAAATCTGATTAAACTTTTGTTCAGCTACAAAAATAGCACTTTCCGAGGAATTATCAATAATAACCCAGCTATCAGCAATCGAAAGGTATGTTTTGGTCAGGTTTTTAAGCCCCCTGTTATATCTTCTTTCTATCACATCTTCGGGGATATTGTGTCCCCCACTTTTCACTCTTTGTCTAACCCTTTTTAAAGCTTCATTCACATTTTGGAGGTAAACAAAAAGCAAAAATATTTCATAACCCTTTGTCTTCAAATCTCTAAAAAGTGAAGCGTAGCTTAGTGTTGAAAGCGTAGTTTCAATAGCAAAATCTGCCCGTTCGTTAGCCAGTTCACGAATACGTTCCAGCATAATCCTACCCGCCGCAAAAGCAACCCCTTCCGCATTAAAAGGCGATAATCCACGGGCTATTTCATCCGCATTTACAAACTCCTTTACACCTAAATAATCAGGTAAAAGGTTCTTGCTTAAAGTTGTTTTGCCCGCACCATTACAACCGGCAATAACATATAGGGTTGGCATTATGGAAATTGAAGTTTGCTGAAAGTAAATATAAAAAACGCTTTGAATTGAAGCTTTAATTATGGATAATCAAAAAGAATAGTTTGTTTTGAATAGAGCACAAAACGTAAAACTAGTTATGAGTGACAATAGTATATGCATTGTACCCAAATTATCCGGTTATCCCAATAACAAAACTAAGAGTAATGAGATTTTGAATTGGTTACTTTCGCGTGACATTGTTAAGCCCAATGTCTCAGATTGTGTTTTGGGTTCTGAAAATGGATATGCTATTTCAGAAGGAGCAAAAATTGTTTCCGTTTTTCCAGGGGATTTGCCATATCGCCTTATTACGAATGGCCTTGAAATAACAATCGGCCGTGCAATATTTGCTGGGCCGCCGGATGAAATAATATGCCCGGCTTGTAAAGAAAATATTGTCGAAGATGAGTGGAACGTTAGCGATTGGGCAGAATATAGAAGCGATAATATGTTATGTCCAAAATGCAAGCAGGAATCTGAAATTTCTACATATATTTTTGCTCCAGAATGGGGGTTTAGTGATTTAGGATTTACCTTTTGGAACTGGTCTGAATTTACCGCTGAGTTTATTCAAGAGTTTAAAAATAAACTCGGATGTGAAATAACGATTGTTTATTGTCATTTATAAGGGAGAAATAGCTTATGTGGAATACATTAACACATTCGCACATTAACACATTAACACACTCCCTCAATACCCGTATTTCTCCTTCCACAACTTCTTCAAACTATTCCTTATCTCAATCTCTCGCGCATTATTACCCGGCTCATAAAACTTAGCACCTTTTATTTTATCGGGCAAAAACTCAAGGTCGACAAAATTGCCTTCAAACGAGTGCGCATATTTATAGTCCTTGCCATAATTTAAATCCTTCATCAATTTGGTAGGTGCGTTTCGGATGTGAAGGGGTACCGATAAATCCCCTTCGCGGTTAACGGCTTCTTTTGCCGCCATAATTGCTGTAGTTGCCGAGTTGCTTTTTGCTGATGTGGCCAGGTAAATTACAGTTTGCGAAAGTATAAGGTCGCATTCCGGGTAACCAATCATAGTTACTGCCTGAAAGCAGGAAGTGGCTAACAACAACGCGTTGGGATTTGCGTTGCCAATATCTTCACTGGATAGTATCAACAATCTTCTTGCAATAAATTTCGGGTCTTCACCACCAATTATCATTCGGGCCAGGTAATATAAAGCTGCGTTAGGGTCGCTACCACGTATTGATTTGATAAAAGCCGAGATGATGTCGTAATGTTGCTCACCACTTTTATCATAAATGGCCATTTTTTGCTGAATGACCTGTTCAACAATCTCATTCGTAATTTCGACAGGGGAGGAGTTGATGGAGTTTACTACCAGTTCAAGTACATTCAACAGTTTGCGCGCGTCGCCGCCACTGTATTTTAGTAAGGCCTCAGTTTCTTTTACGGTAACGCGTTTGGTCGAAATTTCCTCATCCCGCTCCAGCGCGTGTTTTATCAGCGTCTCTAAATCTTCACGCTCCAGTGGTTTTAATACATAAACCTGGCACCGGGATAATAAAGCCGAAATTACTTCGAAGGATGGATTTTCAGTTGTAGCACCGAACAATATAATTGTGCCGCGTTCAACCGCTCCTAACAGCGCATCCTGTTGTGCCTTATTAAACCGGTGTATTTCGTCAATAAACAAAATGGCTTTACCGTTTTGCGTGGCTTTTTCAATAACAGCACGAACTTCTTTAACCCCTGAGTCAATGGCGCTTAACTGGTAGAATGGGAGAGTTACCTGCTCAGCAATAAAACGCGCTAATGAGGTTTTGCCCACGCCCGGCGGGCCCCAGAAAATGATAGATGGAATATTGCCCGACTCAATAAGCTTACGCAGCACTTTACCCTGGCCAATTAAATGTTGCTGGCCAACAAATTCGGCAATGGTTTTAGGTCGTAAACGTTCGGGTAATGGGGCTAACATAAAGTATTAAGTAGTTAGTATTAAGTATTAAGACTTGAGGAGTTTGTGATTATCAACTATGAGGAGCTTAATAGCACAGCTTACGGAAAAGGGATGTATTAGTCTAAATACTTAATACTCTATATTAAATACTGTTCTTAAAATAAACCATAAAGCTCCGCATTCACCTTGTTGATTACTTCGCCTTGTGCTTCTTCATCTTCGGCAAAGTTTACCTGGTCAACATCAATAACCAAAAGGCGGCCATCTTTGTAGTTGGCAATCCACTTTTCGTAGTAATCATTTAAGCGGCGCAGGTAGTCAAGGCGCAGGTTATCTTCATACTCACGGCCTCTTTTTTGTATTTGGTTTACTAAAGTTGGCACGGTGGCCTTTAAGTAAATCAACAAATCGGGTGGCTTAATAAGCGATGAAATGGTTTCGTATAACTTGGTGTAGTTTTCAAAATCGCGGGTGGTCATAAGGCCCATGCTGTGCAGGTTGGGTGCAAATATCATGGCATCTTCATGTATCGTTCTGTCCTGTATCACTATCTCTTCGCCGCGCTGTATTTCAATAATATTGCGAAAGCGCGAGTTTAAAAAGTAAACCTGCAGGTTAAACGACCACCGGGGCATATCCTCGTAAAAATCATTCAGGTAAGGGTTGTTTTCCACGTCCTCAAACTGGGGTAACCAACCAAAGTTTTTCGAAAGTATTTTAGTAAGCGTTGTTTTTCCGGCACCGATGTTTCCCGCAATCGCAATGTGCTTAATTTGTTTTTTATCTACTGCTTTTTTCGCCATATCTTTTTCTTGAAATCGTTATCCTCCGCTACTTCGGTGTGCCAAATGTAAATTAAGAAAGGTATTTGTTTTACGAGTGTGTGCCTAAAAATAAAAATAGTTTTTGGCTCAAAAACTTTTTATGCCAATAATTTCGCGTACGTCGCTAATAGTTTTTGCGGCGCTGGCCCGTGCTTTTTGCCCGCCATCGCCAATAATTTCGCTCAACATTTTATCATTGGTGCTTAATTCCTTTATTTTTTCGCGTATAGGGGTAAGAAAAACCACCATGTCTTCAGCCAACTGCTTTTTTAAATCGCCATAGCGTATGGTGCAGTCGTTATACCTTTCATCAAAAAACTGAATTGTTTCCGGCTTTGAAACTAATTTCATCAGGTCGAACAAATTTTTAACGGCAGTTGGTTTGATGGAATTAGGTGCGGTAGGGCCTGTATCGGTGGTGGCGCGCATTATTTTTTTACGCAATGCTTCAGGCTCATCCGATAAATAAATGCAAGTTTGCTCCCCCTTCGATTTGCTCATCTTTCCCTCTCCATCTAAACTGGGTATTGACACCAGGTCGGTTTCAAAGCTAAACGCCTGCGGCTCGGGGAAATATTCAACATTATAGAGGTTATTAAAGCGGCGCACTAAAACACGCGCCATTTCAAGATGCTGTTGCTGGTCTTTACCAACAGGCACTTTTGCTGCTTTGTGGATGATGATATCTACCCCCATTAAAACCGGGTAAGTAAGCAAGCCAGCGTTTACATTGTTGGGCTGAGAGCGTACTTTTTCTTTAAATGTGGCTTCGCGCTCCAACTCACCCATGTAAGCAAACATGTTGAATATGAGATACAGCTCTGGTATTTGAGGCACATCACTTTGTACAAACAGGGCGCATTTATTAGGGTCTACACCACAAGCCAAATACTCAACGGCTATCTGTTTTACTTTAGCTTTTAAGTCTGCTGCTTCCGGGTGAGTGGTAAGCGAGTGGTAATCTGCAACAAAAAAATATCCGTTGTAAAGCTCCTGCATCTTTACAAAATTCACCACGGCCCCAAAATAATTGCCTATGTGTTGCCTCCCGGTGGGCCTTACTCCGCTAACTACAATCTCCTTCGACATAAAATTACAACTCGTTTAAAATATTTAAGCCAATCTAATCCTCATCCTGAATCCTTCTCCCAAGGAGAAGGACATTAAACCCTCTCCTTGGGAGAAGGCAGGGTGAGGATGCCTTTCCGCCGCACTTTTATATTAAAGCAGAATGGCGTAGGTTTGGAGCGAAAATAATTAAATGCATGAAGATAGATAATGAATTAGTGGACAGGCTTTCTGAACTCTCTAAACTTGAATTTGACGAACAGGGCAAAGAGGGTTTAAAAAAAGATTTACAGAAGATATTTGACCTGGTTGAGAAGCTAAAGGAAGTTGATGTTGAGGGTGTTGAACCCTTGGTTTATATGACTGATGAAAAGAATGTATTGCGTAAGGATGTGGTTAAAGACACCGTGAGCAAAGAGGAGGCCCTGCTAAACGCCCCTCAGCGCGATTCGGATTATTTTAAAGTGCCGAAGGTTATTAAAAAGTAATTTGTTTAAACTGCCTACTGCTATTATCTGAACAACATGCCAATTATTGAAATAAAGCACATTAAAAAGGAATACATCATGGGCGATCAATTGATTGCTGCATTAAAGGATGTATCTCTGTCCATTGAGAAGAACGAGTATGTTGCTTTAATGGGACCATCAGGCTCAGGCAAATCTACTTTAATGAATATTTTGGGTTGCCTTGATTCGCCAACCTCCGGTTCTTACCGGTTGAATAATAGCGAAGTATCAAGTATGAGCGATGATGAACTGGCCCATGTAAGGAACAAAGAAATCGGTTTCGTATTTCAAACATTTAATTTGTTACCAAGACTCTCGTCGCTAGAGAATGTGGCGCTGCCTTTAGTTTATGCCGGTTGGAGCAATAAAGACAGAAGAGAACGTGCAGAGGAAGTAATGGCAATGGTAGGGTTAAAAGACAGAATGAACCATAAGCCAAACGAACTTTCGGGGGGACAAAGACAAAGGGTTGCTATTGCGAGGGCGCTGGTTAATAACCCATCTATCATTCTTGCTGATGAGCCAACCGGTAATCTCGATACAAAAACCTCGAATGATATTATGGCGATTTTTGACGCTATAAACGCCAAAGGAAATACGGTGATATTGGTTACGCACGAAGAAGATATTGCACGCTATGCCCGCCGGGTTATGCGGCTACGCGATGGTTTGATTGAAACAGATTTAACCAACACGCCTGCAACAGGCAATGTTGTATAACATGGTAATAGGGATAATTTGCTAGCGATATGAAAATATATACCAAAACCGGCGATATTGGCGAAACCTCGTTATTTGGGGGAAGAAGGGTTTTGAAAAGCGAGTTACGCATTGAAAGTTATGGCACGGTAGACGAGTTAAATAGCTGGATTGGTTTAGTGCGTGATGTAACTGTGGATGCCTCAACAAAAGACCTTTTAAAATCCATTCAGGACCGTTTGTTTACGCTAGGCTCGGTATTGGCTGCTGATTCGGAAAAACAAGCTTTAAAAGCGCCTGATTTGCATGAGGAAGATATTGAGCAATTAGAGCACGCCATTGATGCTATGGATACTAAGTTAGAACCACTGCGCAATTTTATATTGCCCGGTGGGCATGTGCATGTTTCGTACTGCCATATTGCGCGTACTGTTTGCCGACGCGCTGAGCGTTTAGTGGTAGCATTACATCAAACCACCGAGTTGCATCCCTTAATCATTAAGTACCTTAACCGCCTATCTGACTACTTGTTCACGCTAAGCCGAATGATGGCAAAAGACTTAGGAGCGGAAGAAGTTAACTGGTTGCCCAGAAAGGCCAAACAATAGCTGCTACTTAGTGCTAATAGCTGTTCCCGACCCATCAATTTCCATCTCTGCTTCTCCCGCCATTACATCCACACAGGCAACGGGTTTTCCACTTTCATGCATTATACAAACTACCTCGTTAATGCTAACATAAATGGTATTTGTGCTTAGCCCCTCGTAAACTTTTTCACGAGGCCCCGGATTTGTAAGCTCATCCTTAGGGCCGGCATAAATAATAACCGGTTTTTGGCATAAGTTTTTTAAACCCATAGCAACCGTTGTTCCCGAAGAGCCTACGCACATTTTTACCGGCCGTTTATTAAATTGGGTTGAGCCAACCTGGCCAAAACTGTTAAGCGCTGAAATAGTAATCAGCATTAATAACATCGATTTTATTGTGAGTTTCATATACACCTTATTTACTTGTATAATTAACGCAATTCCGGCTAAAATGATTGTGCCAGGGCACTGACATTTATCATGCTTTAACCTGTTTAAGGTTATTGCTTAAATTGCAATGTGAATACCTTAAAAAATTGCTCCAAATGTGGTGCCAGCTTTAAATGCGGAGCAACCGAGCTTAATGGCGGATGTTGGTGTGCCATTTTACCCAACATTGTGCCTATAAGCGAAACGGATGATTGCCTTTGCCCAACTTGCCTACAGATTAAAATAGGGGAAATGGAAAAAAGCAAAACAAAACCTGAATCGGGGCAATAAATACACATTAATACGTTATCGGGACAAACCGATATTTTATTACTTCAGATTTTAATAATGTTTATAAGTGGGAAAGGAAGATTAATAGCTTGTTATATTTGAAATGAACAGAGTAAGCATGAAGCATTTGCCTTTGTATATAATTTTTGCGGTTGCCCTAATGTTAGCTGGTTGTAAAAATAAAACCTGCATCGAAAACAGGAGCGATTTTGCCAAGTATTACAGCCAATATCGCCTTTCGGGTAATTTCGTGTTATACGATTTGAAGAAAGATAAATACACTTATTATAACCAGCCACAGGCACAACAGGCGTACCCTCCCGGCGCCACGTTTAAATTGTTTTTATCGTTAGTTGGTTTCGAAACGGGGAATATTAAAACTGAAGGCAATGAGGGTTTAGACCAGATTAAAACAACATGGAACCATGAGCATATAACCAAAGACCCTTTCCAAAACTCTACGGTACATTATTACGACCTGCTTACTGAAAAAATAGGTAAGCAGGATATTAAAACATGGATGGATAAGGTGCCTTATGGAAATGCAGATACTACCGGTGGTATACCCGGGTTTTGGCAAACCGGCGGGTTGAAAATTACAGCCGATGAACAACTTGCTTTTTTGCAGAAATTATATGAGCACAAGTTGCCTTTTTCAGAAGTGAATATGGATCGGGTTAAAGGTATGATGGCTATGCAGGATACATTGGGTTATTCAATAAAAGGCAAAGTGGGTTGGGCCGAGCAGGATAACCAGGATATTGGCTGGTTTGTTGGGTATGTTGAAACCAAAGATGATACCTACTTTTTTGTAAACTGCATTCAAAGTTCTGATCCGGGTAATCCTTATTTCGAGAGTGCACGAATGGATATCGTTTATAAAATCCTTCAGAACATGAAGGTGCTTCCTAACCAATTATGATTGGCGAGTCCAATTTCCAATCAATAGGCTCTTTGCCTTGTTTTTTCAATAACTCATTAGTTTTTGAAAAATGTTTGCAGCCATAAAATTGTGTAACCGAGAAAGGAGAGGGGTGCGCAGATTTGAGTATAAAATGTTTGGTGCTATCAATTAGAGCGGCCTTATCCTGCGCAAACCGGCCCCATAGTAAAAACACTACCCCGGTTTTTTCGTCTGAAATCTTTTTTATTACGGCATCGGTAAAGGTGTGCCAGCCAAATTTGGCGTGCGAATTTGGCTCGCCATCGTTAACCGTTAGCGATGCATTGAGTAATAACACGCCTTGCTTTGCCCATTTTTCAAGGTTACCATGGCTGGACGGTTCAATACCTAAATCGTCTCTTATTTCTTTAAAAATATTGACCAACGATGGCGGGGGCTTTACTCCAACCGGTACCGAAAAACATAAACCGTGGGCCTGCCCCGATCCGTGGTAAGGATCTTGCCCAATAATTACAACCTTAACCTTATCGAATGGGGTAAGATTAAAAGCGTTAAAAATTAACTGCCCTGGGGGGGTAAACGCTCTTACCTTTTGCTTTTTCATTCAGAATGGATTGTTTTATATCGGCAAAATATGGCTTGCTGAATTCATCTGCCAGTGCTGCTTTCCAGCTATCATCCATTTGCACGGCCGTTTGCTTATCACTCATGCTGTTGTTTTAATGAATTGTATACCTAAATCCCACAAACCCCTTAATCCCTTCGTTCGACATAAAGCCGTATTCTGTATCAAAAAGGTAGCCGTTAGGATTGTTGACGTTTACCATTTGGTTAAACGGGTCGAACGGACGCATTATAGGGTTCTTTTGGGTAAAGTTGAAGAAGTTTTTAATGCCGAAATACAACTCAACGCCCTTCTTAAATTTTTTTGTAACCTGTATGTTTTGAATAGTAAACCACTGCGACATGGATGGCCGGTAATCATTTGTTTCGGTTACCAATAACATGGGGCTTACAAAATTACCTGTCCAATCAAGCGATAGCTGTGGCACCGGGAAATTGTAGCTTAAATAAAAGTTGCTGGTAAAGTTGGGTGAGTGCACCGCAGGTTGCTTGTCTTTGCTTCCATCGGCATTTACGTTTACCTGCCACACTTTTACATAGGTAAAACCGATGCCCACTTTTAGCGGGTAAGCAAATGTAAAGTCGGCGTTGCCGCTAAAGCCCGGTGCATTTAATCCTCCTTTGGTATTGGTATAAACCACATAGCCATTTGTCGAGTAATCAGGGTCTATGTAGTTTATGAAATAAGTGTAAAAGGCGCTAATATCAACGCTCATAATACCAAATGGCAGCTGTTGTACACGTGTGTAATTGGCGTTAAAAGTCATATCCTGCTCCGGCGTTAATTTAACCGGCACCGAAATTACCCGTTGGCCGGTTAATGCTCCAAAACCGTCATTCAATAAATCCGGGACTCTATACCCTGTACCAAACCCAAATCTTATTACATTTTTTTCATCCTGCGAGTTCCATTTGTAATTTATGCGTGGCGTTACAACCGGCCCTGCCTGGCTATTATAATCAAACCGTGCGCCCAGAATAAGTTTATGCAAACCGGTTATTGAAATTTCGTCCTCCATAAAAACACCGGCGGTATGTGATGTTTTTCCGCCACCTGTAAGGTAGTCTTCCGACAATGACGTATTATCCGCATAATATCTCATGCGGTAATCGCTACCTATCAATAAATAGTTGCGGGTATCTATGTTTTTGCTCCAGCTAAGCTGTGTATATACGCTGCGTTGTTTGCCGGTATACAAGTTGGTGCCGAAATACGCGTTTTGATAGTGCTCGCTGTAATCGCCTATTAGCAGAACCTTTTCTTTTAACGGTAGTTCGTATTTAAAGCCTGCCTGCCATTGGTTGGTCCTTATCCATTGCGTGTAATACTGGTTGCTTCCTTTCAATAAACCCGGGGTGCTCATTTGCCCGCCAAAGCGGTCTTCAAATAAGTAACGGGCATAAATCATAGCTACCCGGTTATCTTTTCGGTTTATGTTCCATTTATTAAAAAAGTTGAACCGGTTGGTGAGTGGTATATCCATAAAGCCGTCGGTATTCAAATCCCAACGGCTGTTCATGTTTTCGCCGCTTATCGAAAAAAGGCTGCTTACATTTTTCAATCTGAAAGAAGCTGAAAAATCTTCGGTGGTTTCGAGATACGAGGTAAGGTTAACGTTGGCATAAAACACGGGTGCATTATCCGGGCTTTTGGTAATAATGTTAATCACCCCCGCCATAGCGTTAGACCCATAAAGGGTGGAAGAGGCCCCTTTTACTATTTCAATTTTGTCAATAATACCCATGGGGAAAGCATTAAGCGCATAAATACCGGCAAGGCCATTCATGGCCGGTACTCCATCAATTAAAATTTCGGTGTAATTGCCTTCAATGCCGTTAATCTGTATATCGCTGGTATTTGCAACGCCATTATCAACATCAGAAAAGATGCCGTTAATGCCACTTAGCGCATCCCATAAATTGTTAGTGGGCGAACGCTGAAAATATTTGGTGGTATATATATCAACCGGTGTAACGCTGCTAAGCTTAGTGGCCTCCTTCATGTTACCCGTTACTACAACTGCGTTTATTTGCGACGTAAGTGGTATTAGCTCTGCCTTTACTTTTGTAACCTCGCCTGTTTTAATTTCAACCTCCTGCTGAAAGTTTTCATACCCTATAAATGATATCCGCAACTGGTATTTGCCAGCCGGTATCTGCTTCATTTCAAAAAGCCCGTCTTTATTAGTGGTGTCATTATAAGTAGTTTTAAGTAAAACTACCTGGGCAAGCTGTAAGGTGTCGTTACCGCCCATAACACTGCCCCTTAATACACCCGTTGCCTGTTGGCTAAATAACAGTGTAACCGGTATTATAAAAATAGCAGTGAAGAATTTCTTCATTGCGCTAAATATAATAGTTTACGGTTTATGGTTTGCAGTTTACCATTTCAGGCTTGCGTTTTTTGATTTTTTTTTATGACTTAGCGCAGAACAGAGAATGCCCCAATGACCCTTTCATGTGCCGTTTTTGCTAATATATTTTTTATATTTTTGAAAAGACTTTTGCAAAATACCTTTAATCCAGCCTTATGAAATCAGGAAGCATACGAAGTAGTGCCATGAAGAGTATGTTGTTTTTGATATTGCTCTGTAATTATGCTAAAGCGCAGGAGAGTTTTTCGTATTTGAAAAACAACATGATAATGGTAGAGGGCGGCACATTTACCATGGGCGAAAAGGAGGACAGAGATAGTATCTGCACTCGTGTAGAGCGCCCGGCTCATCAGGTAACTGTAAGCAGCTTTTACATTGATAAATATGATGTTACCGTAAAAGAGTTTGAAGTGTTTGCAAAAGAAACGGGCTACAAAACTGATGCTGAAAAAGGGGCCGGTAGTTCAATTTTAAAAGATACCGCGTGGTCAAGAGACAGCATCATTAACTGGCGTGATAATGCGAGAGGATATCCGCTGTATGACAATGAAAAAAATAACCCGGTAATACACATAAGCTTGAATGATGCCAACGAATATTGCCGTTGGCTAACACATAAAACAGGACAAACTTACCGATTACCTACCGAGGCCGAGTGGGAGTTTGCCGCTCGCGGTGGTAATAAAAGCAAAGGATACAAATACGCTGGTAGCAATAGCCTCGATTCGGTAGCCTGGTATATACGCAATAGTCACGATAAGACCCATCCGGTGGGTCAAAAAAAGCCTAATGAGTTGGGCTTGTATGATATGAGTGGCAATGTTTGGCAATGGTGCGCCGATAGATTTGATGTTAGTTTTTATTTGTTGAGTCCGGAGAAAGACCCTACGGGCCCGATAATAGGAAGGTTTTATGTATGCCGCGGTGGGTCATTCTTACATTTTGCAAACGATTGTCGCATTGCCATGCGTACCGGCCGGGAAGCCTGGCACCAAAGTAGTAGACATGGTTTTAGAGTTGTTAGGGATTTGTAAAATTGATTTATGTCTGCCTCCCAACTTTTGCGTACCGGGTATTTTAGTAATTTCCCGCAATGATTAACACCCCAACCCAAGATTCGAGTAAGCGCGATTATAGCTCAATAAGCCCTTCCGCTCGACAATTATTACTTTTAAAGGGCTTTGGCGATATACCTTTTGCCCGGGAGGCCGCGCAGCTAATGTTGCAGCCCAAAATCTATATCAACAATCTCGACAACATGGATTTTCCATTTAAGGCGAGGTTATTGCATTTTGAAGCCCGCTATCAAAGCATTAACGATTTGCTTGAGGGACTTTCAATAAATAATGTGCTCGAGCTTTCATCGGGGTTTTCTTTTCGCGGGCTTGATTTGATTCAAAAAAAGGAAGTGAATTATATCGATACGGATTTGCCGGAGGTGATTGAACTTAAAAAGCAATTTATTGAGGCGCTTAATTCCCCAAACTTTAAACCTTTGGGTAATCTTAAAACTTTGCCCTTAAATGCCCTTGACGAACAGCAATTTAACGAAACTGTAAAACTCTTTCCACCGGGTGAGGTTGCAATATTAACAGAAGGACTATTGATGTATTTAAACCCCGAAGAGAAACTGAAGCTATTCGGTATTATTCATAACATTTTGAAACAAAGGTGTGGCTATTGGATTGTGGCCGATGTTTATGTGCGTAAGGATATTGACTTGCGCTATGCTATGGTAAACGATAACCTGCAGGGCTTTTACACGGCGCATAATATTGAAGAGAACAAGTTTGAAAGCTTTGTGGAAGCGGAAAAGCTATTTAATGAAGCTGGGCTGGTTATTGATAAAACTGCCGACAATGATTATAGTAAGCTAAGCGGGTATAATGATATTCTCGGCACAGCGGATGCCGAGAATGTAAGCTTGGTAAAAAGTGCATCTGAAATCAGGACTACCTGGCGGTTGAAAGTGGCCGCACAGTAATGTTGAAAAGCTATTCTTTCAATTTAACTTCTGAATTATCTGCACAACTGCGCAAAAGTTCAATCATAGTTTTTTTGATTGTAGGGTGAATAAAATCCTGAGCTATTTCTGCCATTGGCACTAAAGTAAAACGGCGCTCTTGAATGTATGGGTGAGGTATTTTTAAATCAGGCAGGTCGATACTTTGGTTTGCGTAAAACAGAATGTCGACGTCAATAACGCGCGGGCCCCATTTGGTGGTTTCCTTTCGGCCCATTTCTTTTTCAATGTTTTTAAGTGCTGTTAAAAGCTTACTCGGGCTTAGGTTGGTTTGTATTTGTATAGCCTGGTTTAAAAAGTTTTGCTGCTCTTTTACTCCCCATGCTTCGGTTTCGTAAATCGAAGATAGTTTTACAATGGCACCCGCCCGTTCTTCTACCAATAACCGGGCTGTAGCTAGGTTTTCCGCGGGCATTCCTTCATTCGAACCAAGTAATAAATAAACCTCTGTCATGCCTCTCAAAAGTATTATAATTGCAGAGATTTAAAATTTGCCTCAACGGCAATCGTCTTATTACCTTAAAACATAACTAAATGAGACAGTTTTTGAAATTTACCCTGGCCACTGTTTTGGGCCTTTTTCTATTTTGCTGCATAGGCTTCGGCATTTTGGTTGGCATGATTTCTTCTGCAACCAAGGAAAAGAAAGTGTCGATTGAATCTAACTCAATTTTGCGTCTTGACCTGAACTATACCATACATGAGAAGGATGAAGATAATCCGTTTGCCTCATTAGGGTTAGGAAGCACCAGGCCCAAAAAAGGAACCGGCCTGACTGAAATACGGGCCAGCATTAAACATGCTAAAACCGATGATAACATTAAAGGTATTTACCTGGAACTGGGCCTTAACGATAACGGCCTTGCTACAATAGAAGCTATTCGCGATGCACTGATTGATTTTAAAAAATCGGGCAAGTTTGTATATGCTTATGGCGAAGTGGTATCTCAAAAGCAATACTATTTGGCTACTGCTGCCGACCAGATTTTTATCAATCCCAGCGGCGGTATGGAACTGAAAGGTTTTGGACGCGAGATTATGTATTACAAAGGTATGTTTGATAAACTGGGTATAGAGGTGCAGGATTTTCACTGCGGTGCGTTTAAGAGTGCGATTGAGCCTTACATACGTACCAACATGAGCGAACCTAACCGTCAGCAGTTGACTGTAATTTACAGTGACGTTTACAGGCATTTTGTAAACAACATTGCCAACGCACGTAAAATTGATACTGCTGAATTGAATACTATTATCAATAACCTCCAGGCGGAAAGCAGCCAGAAGGATGTTGACCTGAAATTGATTGACGGTGCTTTATACTACGACCAGGTTTTAGATAAAATGAAAGATAAGGTAGGTAACGATAAGAAGAAAGACCTCAACTTTATTGACTTGTCGAAATACGCATCTACATTGCCAAATGATGTATCTGAATCGAACAAAATTGCCATAGTGTATGCCGATGGCGAAATTGTTGATGGCGATGGCAAAGACAACCAGGTAGGAGGTGAGGCCTTTGCAAAAATTATCCGCAAGCTTAGAAAGGACAATAAAGTAAAAGCGATTGTTTTGCGGGTAAACTCACCGGGTGGCAGTGCTTTAGCGAGTGATGTAATGTGGAGAGAATTGATTTTGGCTAAAAAGGAAAAACCATTGATTGTATCGTTTGGTGACCTTGCTGCCAGCGGCGGTTACTTTATCTCGTGCATGGGCGATAGGATTTTTGCTCAGCCCAACACGATTACAGGCTCTATTGGTGTATTTGGTTTGGTGCCAAATGCTAAAAAAATGTTTACCGATAAACTGGGTATTACTTTTGATGAAGTAAAGATTACCAGGCATGGTGTGCTGGGTGGCCTTACCAAGCCGCTTGATGCCGAAGAATCGGCGTTTGCGCAGCGGAATGTTGAGAAGACTTACCGCGAATTTAAGCAACACGTTGCTGAGGGCAGAGGCAAAGACACCGCATATATTGAATCACTGGCACAAGGCCGTGTTTGGACAGGTAACCAGGGTATCGCACTTGGACTTGTGGATGAAATTGGAGGTTTGGATGAGGCAATTGCTTATGCTGCACAAAAAGCAAATCTTAAAAGCTACAGGTTGAAAGAATATCCTGAAGAGAAATCTTTAGCGGATAAAATTGCCGAAAGCTTTGGCGATATGAAAATGCAAATGATTAAAGAAGAACTGGGCGACCAATATGAAACTTACAAAACTGTTCAATGGTTGAAGAGCGCTACCGGCGTTCAGGCGAGGATGGTTTATGATTTAGGGTTGTAATTTCACGCATAAATAGATACAAAAGGGTCTGCCTAATGGCAGGCCTTTTTTGCTTTAAAGAAGGTTGTATTTTCAAATTTTTGTCTCAAACAAAGCCCTCATTGTTCGATTCTTATGTGGCTTAAATAATTGAAAATCAACTTATTGTAAGAGGTGAAAAATCTATTTTGCTTCGCTTTCCAAAACTTGCTTGACAAGGCTTGACACCAGCGCTACATTATTAGTGTAAGCAACAGTTAACCTAATTAAAAGTAACCAACATGAACAAGTTAAACCAAATCATTGTAGCCGCCCTGGTAACTATCTCTTTAAACTCTTTTGCAGGCGATTGCACTGCTTTATCGGGCACTTATACCATTGGCAAGAATGAAGGTGCAGATTTTGCTTCGGTTACAGAGGCGGTAACTGCGGTTCAGTGCGGTGGTGTTAGCGGCCCGGTTACCTTCCGCATGGAAAGCGGGGTTTATAATGAGAGAGTGGTTATGTCTTCTATCCCTGGTGCATCGGTTTATAATACGGTTTCTTTTGAAAGCAAATCTGGCCAAAACAGCGATGTGGTTATAGGTTATGCAAATGCCGATGCAACTTTTATTATGAACGGAACAAGCAATGTTTCTTTCAATAATATCGCTATCAACCACGTTGCAGCAACTTACGGTAACGCATTGCGTGTTGACGGCAAAGTATCTAACATTCACTTTAGTAACGTTATTTTTACGGGTGTTGATGTTGCCCGCACGGGTGCTAACAGTGCTACTGTTTACTTTACTGCAAGCGCAAGCAAAACCAATATCTCTTTCGAAAACTGCGAAATCAATAATGGCAGCACCGGTATCTTTAAAGGCGGTATGAATGCTGACATGGCCGATACCAAAACATCTATTACCGGCACCTTATTCTTCAACCAATTCGAAACGGCGTTAGCCCTGTCTAACGAAACTGCTCCTAATATCAGCAATAACGTAATCAGCAGTCTATCAAACTTCAGCAATTATAAAGGCATTAGCTTAAAAAATGTTTCGAACGATATTACTATCAACAACAACGTAATTACCATGGCAACCGGCTCAACCGGTATTGAAATGAATAATTGCGTTGCACAAGCTAACCGTTTAGGCCAGGTAACGGGTAACTCAATAGCAGTTGGTGGTAAAGATGAGGCAAACGGCATTATGTTAACCGGCGCCACCGATAACCAGGTGCTTAACTTTAACCGAGTTAAATTATCGAATGGCACTGAAACTGCTAAACAGGCTTACTATCGTAACAGCGGCGCGGGTAATAACATTAACATGTTAAACAACATTTTCTTCGACCTTTCGACCGGTGTTTATACTATAGTAGGGAACACTTACAAAGATATGTTTAACCAATTGCCAGCTCAAAGCAATGGCGCCTTAACCGTATCGGCTAACGGTATTATGATAGAAAAAACAAAACCAGTTCAATAATATAACTGTAAACTTTTCCTGCAATGCTTCCTGCAAAGCTCGGCCCGGTTCGTAACCGGGCCATTTTTTTGCTCCTCACCCTGCCCTCTCCCAAGGAGAGGGTTCAAGTCCTTCTCCTTGGGAGAAGGATTTAGGATGAGGAAGCTATTATACTTCCCAATATTATTTAGTTTTACCTTAAACAGGCTTAACCCAATATGAAGCTTAGCGCAAGGCAAGGACGTTTTTTGCAAAAGGTTATAACGCGGTGGCAAACCGAGGGAACGATTGATCGGCAGGAGGCTGAAAAATTGAGCAATAGCTTTACTATTCAAACCTTTGATTGGAAGAAGCTGGCCAAGTATTCGTTTTGGATTGCTATTGTATGCGCTCTTATAGCAGTAAGCTCGGCGATTGCCGATGATTATATTATCCATTTTATTGAAAGGATATTTGCTTCATCAAACATTGCGCTGTGCATAGCCTTAAGCATTTTCTCTGTGGGATTTTATTATTTGGGTATGCGGGGCCGCAAGAAAAGACCTGAAAAAGAATTTAGTAATGAGGCCTTGATTTTTGTTGGCGTACTTTTTACTGCAGGCGCAGTTGCTTACTTTGGCAGGGCTTGCGATAATGGGAGCAAGCATTATTCCATTCTCTTTCTTATTGCCACTATTATTTATGGTGGCCTGGGCCTTTGGTTTCCATCGCGGATGGTATGGGTTTTTGCCTTGCTGTCGTTGGGTTCATGGTTTGGTACCGAAACCGGTTATATATCGGGTTGGGGCGCCTATTACCTGGGTATGAACTACCCGCTGCGGTTTGTGATTTTTGGTTTAGCAATTATAGGTACGGCCTTCTTATTTAAGCTGCGGCCTAATCTGGCTCACTTTTATAAGTCAACATATAAAATGGGCTTGCTCTATTTTTTTATTGCGCTTTGGATACTCTCCATTTTCGGCAATTACGGCGATTTAGATAAGTGGTACAATGTAAAGCAACCTGCCTTGTTTATGTGGGGGATTTATTTTGGAGTTGCTGCCGCAATAGCAATAGTTTGGGGCATAAAAGCTGATGATTCTATTTCGCGCGGCTTTGGTATAACCTTTCTATTTATAAACCTCTACACCCGTTACTTCGAATATTTCTGGAACCAAACCCATAAGGCTATTTTCTTTTTCCTTTTGGCTATGTCTTTTTGGTTGGTTGGAACCCGGGCTGAGCGAATATGGAATATTGGCAAAGCTAAAAATGGCGAACCTGTTTTGGCTACCGATGATGTGGTAGATGATGAGGACGATTAATTAGTATGTCATGCCAAACGGGACAAATAACAAATCATTGGAAGAATTAATTGACCTGGTGGATACTGGATGGCCATTGGTATTGGAGTGGATAAGAAAAGCAAGTAATAAAATCGATATTTTACCGCGCGATATTACAAAAGCGGAGGAGGCGCTACATACTGTACAAATTAGCACACGTTCGCCTATGGGGGCTATTTTATACGAAACCGGTGGGTTGCTAATAGATAATGGTTGGGTTCGTGTACTGGGGTCTGGAAGCGCTCGTTTAAATCGAAGCATGCCGGAATGGAATAAGAGTAAAACTTTTGGAGAAGATGGAGAGGTTGTACCATATTACCTTGTTGCGGATGATGTAATAGGAGGTTTCTTTGCAATAAACGGCGGTGCACTAGGCAGCGACATTGGCAACGTGTATTATTTAGCGCAGGATAACTTAGAGTGGGAGTCTATGAGCTGTTCTTATTCGGAGTTTTTGACTTTCTTATTTTCTGGTGATCTAGCTAAATTTTACGAAGGTTTTCGGTGGCAGGGGTGGCAATCTGATGTGGAAAATCTTTCGGGTGACAGAGGCATAATGTTCCTTCCACCTTTATTTACTAAAGAAGGAAAGGATATTGAAAGGAGTTTTAAAAAGGATGTGCCTTTGGACGAATTATTCAATCTTGCTTTCGAATATAGAAGACAGTTGGGTATTGAAACAAGCAAATAGATCAGTTAATCATGAAACGAATTTTAATTCCACTACCCAATAACGATTTCGATTTAACTGAAGTGGCCGTGCCCTGGAAACTTTTTAAGGACAAAGGTTACGAGGTGATGTTTGCCACAGAACAAGGCACCCGAGCCTATTGCGACCCAAAATTAATAACCGGGGTAATATTTGGCCAGCTAGGTGCAACTAATGAGGCCATTTGCTTTTACCGGTAGATGGAGCAGAGCAATGAGTTTCTGCATCCTATAAAATATGAAAACATAAACCCCGCCGATTATGATTTGCTGCATCTGCCTGGTGGCCATGCAAAAGGCATGCGCCAGTATTTGGAAAGCAAGGTGTTGCAGCAAAAAGTGCTTCAGTTTTTTAAACCGAATAAGCCGATAGGAAGTATTTGCCATGGCGCGGTTGTATTGGCAAGAACTACTGACCCTGAAACCGGCAAAAGTGTTGTTTACAATTACAAGCTAACCGGCCTAATCAAATCACTTGAAAAGCTGGCTTATTACATCACCTTCTGGAAACTTGGCAAATACTATCGCACTTATCCTGCTTATGTTGAAGATGAAGTGAAGAGTGTTTTGAGCAACCCTCAAAATTTTGTGGTGGGCGATGGAGCCTATAAACCCTTTGTTTGTGTTGATAGAAACCTGGTTACAGCACGTTGGCCCAAGGATGCATTTGTGTATGCCGAGAAGTTGATAGAAGTGTTGGAAACAAAATAGTTTCAACACCCATAATTTCTATTTTGCCCAAGTGCTTTCAATAATTACCTTCACGCTTACAATCTACAGCTATGTCATATTTCGATAATAAAGTGGTATGGATAACCGGGGCTTCTTCTGGTATTGGTGAGGCTTTGGCGTACACTTTTGCCAAACATCCGGTTAAGCTTATTTTATCGGCCCGTCGTGCTGAGGAATTGGCCCGTGTAAAAGCAGCCTGTAATTTGCCCGATGCAGATGTGTTGATTTTACCTCTTGACGTTTCGGAACATAGTTTATCGGAAGAGGCCGCTCGAAAGGCCATTGCCCAATTTGGTAAGGTTGATATTTTGGTGAATAATGCCGGCGTAAGCCACTGGTCTAAAATTAAGGACCTGAGCATGGAGGTTATCAAAATCATCATCAACGTAAATTTTTTGGGTGCAGTTAGTTTAACCAAAGCCGTGCTGCCTGACATGTTAAAGCGCAAGAGCGGACAAATTGTTGTTATTAGTAGTATACTGGGGAAAATAGTTACACCCAAGCAGGCGGCTTACAACGCCAGCAAACATGCTTTAATGGGATTTTTTGATACCCTGAGGGCAGAAACTACGGGTGATGGAATTAAAGTGTTGCTGGTTTGTCCTGGTTTTGTGCATACCAACGTTGCCAAAAACTCATTGAACAAAGAAGGGCAGCCCATTAACAAGGATAATAAGATGATTGAAAATGGCCTCGACCCGCTGTATGTTAGTGAGCAGGTTTTGAGTGCCATTCAAAAAGGTAAGGAAGAAATTATTGTAGCGGGGCCTAAAGAGAAGTTTGCTGTATTAATTAAGCGCCTGGCACCCGGCATTTTTTCAAAGTTTATCAGTAATAATAAAATAGTATAAATAAATGCCTGAAAAATTTTATTCGAAAGACAACATCCGCTTTTTGTTGCATGAGGTTTTCCCTATTGCCGAGTTATGTAAACGAGAAAGATTTAAAGAACATTCAGTAGAGAGTCTGGATATGATTATTGAGGCGGCCGATAGTATGTCGGTAAATCACCTGCGCCCCATTTTAACCGAGATGGACAACAAACCACCTTACCTGGAAAACGGTAAAGTAAAAGTGCACCCCAAAATGGGGGGTTTAATGAAAACCTTTGGTGAGGACGGGTGGATTTCGATGGCTGCGCCTTATGAGTATGGAGGACAACAAGTCCCCTTTACCGTTTTTCAAGCCACCGGTTTTATGATGGGGGCGGCCAATTATTCAACCATTGCCTATCCGTTTTTAACTACCGGTGCGGCGCATTTAATTGAATCGTTCGCTACTAAAGAGTTGCAGCAAATCTATATACCTAAAATGTTCTCAGGCGAGTGGCAGGGTACAATGGCATTAACTGAGCCCGGTGCAGGTAGCTCTCTAACCGATATTGTAAGTACAGCAAAACCAACGGATAAAGGGTACTATCTTGTAAAGGGGCAAAAGATATTTATAAGCTGCGGCGACCATGATGCCTGCGATAATTTTGTGCATTTAATGCTGGCCCGTATTGAGGGAGCACCGGCGGGCACCAAGGGTATTTCATTATTTATTGTGCCACAACAACGGCCCGATAAAAATGGCAATTTGACCTTTAATGATGTAAACACGGCAGGTATTTTTCACAAAATGGGTTACCATGGCGCACCTATTGCCCACCTGATGATGGGCGAGGCTAATGATTGCCACGCCTGGTTGGTCGGGGAACCGCACAAAGGTTTGAGCTATATGTTCCAGATGATGAATGAAGCGCGTGTTGGGGTTGGCTGCAATGCGGTTTCCATAGCTTCGGCGGCATATTACAACTCGTTGGAGTATGCGAATGTGAGAACGCAAGGACGAAAGATAACAGAGAAAGACCCGCTAAAACCGCAAATACCAATTATTGAGCATGCCGATGTAAAGCGCATGCTTCTGTTTCAAAAAGCTATTGTTGAAGGTTCGCTTTCGCTGGTGTTTGAAGCGACTACCTGTCTTGATAATGTAGCTACGCTTACAGGAGAGGAGAAGGAAACTAATTTCCTTATTCTTGAATTGCTCACACCCATCGTAAAGAGTTACCCTGCGGAAATGAGCATTCTGAGTACAAGTACCGCATTGCAATGTTTTGGCGGCTATGGTTATACCAAGGAATACATGGCTGAGCTGTTTTTCCGCGAAACGCGCATACATACTTTGCACGAAGGAACGACGGCAATACACGGCATGGACTTGCTGGGTAGAAAAGTAATGATGCAAAACGGCAAGGCAACCATATTGCTGATGACTCGCATTATGGAAGATATTGAGGCTGCGCAGAAATATGAGGGCTTGAAAGCCTATGCCGGAGCCTTGGCTGAGAAGATTATGAAGTTGCAAGAGGTTACTATGCATTTGGTTTCTGTCGCTCAAAGTGAGGGGCCTGAGGTGTATTTATCGGACGCAACGCTATATCTTGAATTGTTCAGTATACTGGCTATTGGCTGGCAGTGGATTAAACAGGGTATTAAAGTAGAAGAACTAAAAGAGGCAGGAACCAAAGCTTACAGTGCCGAATTTCTGCAATCGAAACTTTACGCATTGCAGTATTTCTTTGAATACGAAATGCCTAAGACCGAAGCCTTGATTATCCGTTTGAAAAGCAATAACCATGTAACGGTGATTGCTAAGGCTGAAGAGATTTTGTAAGCGTATTAAAAAATCAAAAATTACCACAGGTAACGCTCGCTTTACATAACTTTACGGCCTTACTTTAAGCCTGTGCGTGTTTGTAGACCAATCCCGACTATTATAGCTGTCCTATTACTTATTGTTATAAGTAGCCCAAGTTTCGCTGTTGTTACCAACGAAAAAACTGCGGGTAAACTTTTGGAGTATAGCCTTGTAAAAAGCTTTCCGAAAGATGAATTGACTGCTTTCTTCAAAAAGCATCATATCCCTAAAATAGTTTTGCCGGTTAATAACGGGTTGAATGTTTATGAGGTGGTTTACACATCAACTTATAACGATGGTAGCACTGTAAAAGCCTCTGGTTTATTGTATGCACCTATCAGCAGCAATAAGGAATTGCCTTTAATGATTTACAACCACGGCACCGAAATTTGTCGTGACCGTTCATGCAATTTTGAAGACGAGCAAACTATTTGTCTTGCTTTTGCGGCAGATGGTTACATAGTGATAACCCCTGACTATATGGGGTTAGGTAAAGGCGAGCGGACACAGTTATTTTTGAATGCCAGGGCTGAGTCGGTGGCGACGGTTGATATGCTGATTGCAGCGCACGAGGTTTTACCTCAATTAAATATTAAACCCAGCAAACAACTTTTTGTAACCGGTTACTCGCAGGGCGGGCATGCTTCTATGGCTACCAGCAGGTTGTTGCAACGGCAATACGCCGACCGGTTTCCGGTAACGGCTTCATCGCCCATGTCGGGACCGTATGATATTGCGCAAACGGTTTGGAGCGGCCGTAAAGCGCGATATGATTACCCTGTGTTCTTTTTCCTTTTGCTGCAGTCGTATTACGAAAGTATTGGCAAGCCGAAGGATATGGCCCTTGCACTTAATGCACCATACGATACATTAATTCCGCCGCTAATGGATGGTAATAATACTATTGAGGACATTGATAAGCTTTTGCCCGATACCATTTTTAAAACTGCGAGAAAAGAGTACCTTGAGCAGTATGATCATGACTCAACTTCGGGCTTCAGGGCTTATCTTAAATCTAACAACGTGTTTGATTGGAAGCCCGAAATGCCCATGTTGTTGTGCTATTGCAATGCCGATGAAGAAGTGCCCTATACTAATTCGGTAACGGCCTATAATACCATGAAAAAGAATGGCAGTAATAGTGTTGAACTTTGGCGCGCCGGTAAAAAATTCGGGCATGAAAACTGCGCTATTTTTGCAGTGGTGTATACCAAAATGTTTTTTGATGGTTTTAGAGACGGGCATCCCGGTTACCACGGCCCGGCGTTTAAACGCTTGCTGCTTAATATTGGTAAACTATCGGTTAAACCCAGGTAGAGGCGCAGATTTGACAACATTTTAAAAGTTGTCAAATCTTACACAGGGCAATACTAAAAAAAGGTAACCATCTCTTTAGGCAAATGGCTGTAGTTGTTGAAATACCGCAGCGTAATTTTATGGTCGTTAAAAAGCAGGCAGCTTACTGAGGTATTGGCTATAATGGTATTTAGCCCGGTGTATTTACTTTGAGGTAAATCAAGAATATGTGCAACCAGTAAGGAAATAACGCCGCCACTGGTAATAGCTACAACCTCTTTATGTTTTTCTTTTCTCGAAGTAGTGATTACCTGGTTCAGAGAATCGAGGCATCTTTCTTTAAAGTGTTTGAATGATTCGGCATAAGCTGAGGGGCCTTCTTCATCCATCCATTTATTCATAGCCAGGTCAAATTCATCTTCCATAAATTTTTTAGGGTCGCTTTGGTTCATTATAAGCGCCATGGCTTTTTCCTTGTCAGCTATTTCGGGGCGATGTACATGCAAAACGCTTTCGTGGTTAAACTCATTTAAGCCGGGTATGATGGTAGGCGTTGCGTTGCTAAAGCTATGTTCGGAGGTTTGCTTGTGGCGCAGCATATCGCCACGGTAAAAAGCATCAATTTTATTGAGCACGGTATCTTCAAAGTGTTTTGGAATGTAGGCCGATTGCTTATAACCCAGCTCTGAAAGCTGATCGTAGTTTTCCATTCCAAAAGATGCCTGCGAGTGTCGTACTAAATAAAGTCGTGCCATAAAACCCGGTGTTTTTCAATTTAATTGTTGAGCAAAATTTCGGGCGGAAAACTACAAGGTTTTTGGCAGCCTTTGCAATGTATTTTGGCCGGTAACCATAATATATCAATAATACTCATATCTTGCCGGTCATTAAATGTTAATTGATGCTGTTATGCGAAAAGTGCCTTTGCTGTTTCTATTGGTAATTAATTTTTGTTCTACTGCCTTCACCCAGCACAAAGTACATTTAAAGGTGGGGTATTTACCCGGGCATAGCTATATTGAAAAGGCAGACCAGATTACGAACATAGAAATGGAATTGAAGGGTAGTGCAATTACCGCCAACGACGAAGGCCCCATCAAGAAAGGGATTGTTCAGCACACTGAGAAGGAAACCAGTGTTGGGAGCTATTATAATGATAGCCTATTTCCCATAAAAACACTTCTTACCAAGATGACCATGGCTGAAGGAAAAGCACCCATAGCACCGGGGACTATACTTTACAGCACTGGAACTAAAAGTGGTAAGCGAACACTCGACTCGATTTCAGCAGATGGTATGGATAGTGAACTTAAAGAAAAACTTTTTCCATTACTTCAAACCGTTATTAAGGCGGCCAATATCCCCGAGCATAATTTTAAGGTCGGCGAATCTTTTTCTTTTGAAACGCCTATTAATTTACCCGTTGCCGGGATGATCCTAAACTTTGTGATGAAGACAACCTATACCCTTAAAAGCGCCACCGGTAGTATCGCTTATTTTGACATTGCTTTGGTTTATACAATACAATCAGAATCCGTTTCTATTCCCGTTACGGCCACGGGCAATGGCAGTGGTAGTATGACTTACGATATCAACAATAATTACTACACCAGCTTCGAAATAAATGAGAACTTATCGATGAATATGAGCATGGAAGACAGAAGTATGAAGATGAAGATGGAAAGTACCAGCATACAAAAAGCCGCTGTTTCGAAGAATTAGAGCGGTCGCTATTAAAAGTTAAACAGTTCATAATAAAGCGGACTGTGTTTATATTGCGCTTCTAACCAATAAATCTTAATGAAACCATTCTCTTTGCTGTGCATTGCTTTGTTAAGCTGTGCTCAATCTTTTGCCTACACACATATTGTATCGTGCCAGCTATTTAAAACAGTTACCAGGGAAGAGTTTAAGGCCAGCCTTAAAAAAAGGCATTTGCCCAAGGCCATGGTACCTGCGCATTATACCGTTGATGTGTATGATATTACTTATTACACTAAATGGCATGATGGCAGCACTATTAAAGCAAGCGGTTTATACTTTGTGCCGCGGAATACAAAAAAGCCGATGCCCGAATTGATTTATCACCATGGCACGCGTACAAATAAGGGACGCAACCAGCGCCTGGGAGGGGAGGAGAACATTTGTTTGGGCTTGGCTATGGATGGCTATGCGGTTACGATGCCTGATTATATTGGCCTGGGTAATGGCGATAAATTCCATTTATATCAGCATGCGGAGAGTATGGGGCAGGCTGCCGTAGATATGCTTTTTGCAACGCGCGAATTGAATGACTCGATGAAACTGAGCACTAATGGGATGCTTTTTTTAACCGGTTATTCAGAAGGGGGATATGGCACACTGGCTACACAAAAACTGATACAAGATAAGTATGCAGATAAGATTCATGTAACGGCTTCATCGCCTATGAGCGGGGCATATGATATGTGCGGGGTGCAAGGTGAGGTGATGTTTAAAACCTATACGCGCCCGCACTACTTGCCGTATTTGTTACGGGGATACAATGAGGTTTACAATTTTATGCCCGACATCAATGTGATATATAAACACCCTTACGATTCAATTATATCGGCGTATTTTGATAACAAGCACAGCATGGACCAAATTGACAACGTGTTGCCGCATATACCCAGCCAAATGCTAAAGGATAGTTTTGTAAACCTGTATGTGCATGACCCTACGTTTCCGTTAAATGTGGCCTTGAAAACTAATAGCCTATGTGATTGGAAGCCTGAGGCACCTGTGCAGATATGCTTTTGCGATAGTGATGAGCAGGTTACCCCTAAAAATGCTAAAGTTGCTTACAAAACTATGGTAGCCAACGGTGCGCAATACGTTACCCTTCGCAGAGCGGGAATTAACTTTACGCATACGCGCTGTGCTATGATTTCGATTCTTTACACCAAAATGTATTTCGATACTTTTTTACATGGCAGTAAGCACGGTGGCAAAGGCAGCGCCGGCCAACGGTTTATGGCTGATATAGCCAAAATTGTTGTGAAGAAGATGGGTAATAAAAGTAAACATGGTGGTGATGAGCATGAACACCATAGGGAGCATCAGAGTTAAGGATAAATAATATGGCAAGCTAAATTGAAGCATGATTAAAATATACGGCATTAAAAACTGCGATACTATGCAGAAGGCTATGAAATGGCTGGATGCTAAAAAGGTGAAGTACGAGTTTCATAATTATAAAGAATCGGGTATTGATAAGGCAACATTGCAAACCTGGCTCCAGCATTTTGCTACTGATAAACTGATTAATACCAAAGGCACAACTTACCGCGCTTTAGATGAAAAGGCAAGCATCTCTAATAAGACCGAAGCTATTGCACTGATGATGAATAATACTTCACTTATTAAACGGCCGGTTTGGGATTTTGGCAAGGGCAAATTCTTTTTAGGTTGGGATGAAAAGGAAGTGGCGAAGTTGATTTAGTTCTTAATTGTAAACCAGCCTGTAATACTCATCCGTGCTTTATTGGACAGAAGAACCTCGTGTTCTAACTCGCTGCTTTTAAAGAAAACGCTTTTCCCATCGCTTGGCGGTATGTTTTGTTTTGTGCCGTTTTGGTGCACACATAATTGACCACCGTCCTCTTCTTTCCAGTCAGCATTTAAGTAAGTAATCATCGAGAACTGGCGTACGCTGTTGTTTTTAAATTGGTCTACATGCTTTTTGTAAAAACTGCCAATGGGGTATAGGGCGTAATGAAATTCATAGCCCGTAATGCCGGTGTAGCAAGTGGCATTTAGGTAGGTCACGAACTCATCCATTAAGTCAAAGAAATTATTTTCATGTGTGTCGTTATGCTCGCGATCGAGCCAGTAAATCATATCGCCACGAACGGCTTTATCTTGTGTTGCCAGGGCATCGTTACCGGTACCGGCATTTTGTAGTTGCTTTTCGGCAAACAGGCGAAGCAGGTTTTCTTTTAGGTGTGCGGCAAGCTTTATATTCAGGAAATTTTGGGTAATGCCTATTTTATCTTGTATAAAACTATCGATAAGGGTATCAAAACTATTTTGCAATGAGCATAACTGAGTGCGGTATTTGGCTGATTGCCGATGTGGTTAAAGGTAGGGTTTAATTCCGTTTGGTTTGGGTGGTGATTTAGGTAGGGAAGTTATCCGCACCCCAGACAAGTTGGTAATTGATGCTTTAAATTTGTATAGAATTGGTGTTTTGAGTTTGAATAGGTGTGGAGGGAAAGGCGTTATGTTGCAATTATGGGATTACAACAAATATGATGAAAACCGGGTTACACATTTTTTTAAGTGAAATATGAATGGAGATAACTTAATTTATTTATAATCAATAAGTTATGAAAATTCGATTTTAAAAAAGTACACAAAAGTACACCGAATTCAGTTTTAAACCGGTTACGTTATACTTACAAAGGCTTAGACATTGGTTATGGCCTCTTTATCTCCCTTCAATTGCTATATTTGCCGCGCTAAAAAATAAGATACATGGGTTTGCAATGTGGAATTGTCGGTCTTCCGAACGTGGGTAAGTCAACTTTATTTAATGCTTTATCATCGGCCAAAGCGCAGGCGGCTAACTTTCCGTTTTGCACTATTGACCCTAATATAGGTGTAGTTACGGTGCCCGATAAGCGCTTAAACAAGCTGGAGGAGATAGTAAAGCCTCAGAAGGTAGTGCCTACAGTTATTGAGTTTGTTGATATTGCCGGCCTGGTAAAAGGTGCCAGCAAAGGCGAAGGATTGGGTAACCAGTTTTTGGGTAATATCCGTACGGTTGATGCTATCATCCATGTATTGCGCTGCTTTGAAGACCCCAACATTATACACGTTGATGGTTCAGTAAACCCAGTGCGCGATAAGGAAATCATTGACACCGAATTGCAGTTAAAAGACCTGGAAAGTGTTGAGAAGAAGCTGGAGAAGCAGAAAAAGATGTCGAAAACCGGCGATAAGGAAGTGTTGAAAGGAGTGGAGGTGCTGGATATTTTCAAGAGGCATCTTGAAAGCGGCCAATCGGCCCGGAAAGCACCTGTGGCACCTGAGGATTTTAGATTTGTGGAAGAGTTACAATTGCTTACCGCCAAGCCTGTAATTTATTGTTGCAACGTTGATGAAGCTAGTGTTGTAAAAGGCAACGACTTTGTTGAGGAGGTAAAAAAAGCTGTTTCGAGCGAAAACGCCGAAGTAGTTATAATATCGGCGGCCATTGAGGCTGAAATTGCAGTTTTAGAAAGTGCGGAAGACAGAGATGCATTTTTAGCAGACCTTGGTTTAGAAGAAACAGGCCTTTACCGCCTTATAAACGCTGCTTACCATTTGTTGAATCTGCAAACTTATTTTACTGCAGGTGTTAAAGAAGTAAGGGCATGGACGATACATAAAGGCGATAAAGCCCCGCAGGCAGCAGGTGTTATACACAGCGATTTTGAAAGAGGTTTTATACGTGCCGAGGTAATGGGTTACAATGATTTTGTTCAGTACAAATCAGAAGCAGCTTGCCGCGCAGTTGGCAAACTGCGGTCTGAAGGGAAAGAATACATCGTTCATGATGGCGATATCATGAATTTCCTGTTCAATGTTTAATAAACATTTGGGCATAAATATTTTATAGGCATACAATCTGTGGTTTGTATTTTAGTTCGTATCTTTAACCTACCAAAAAATTAAAAAAGAAGCATGAAGAAATTTGTCCTCGCCTCGGTAATTTTAGTTTCCATCCTTTGTTCGGTTAAGGTTAACGCACAATATTGTGGTGGTTCAGGCTCAAGCATTTGTAGTACTGCAGGCAGTCCTTTAACGGCTGAAGGCTTTTATCCGGATGAAAGAAACTTACCCTGCGTAATTGATGGGCAGTTTTATGATACGGTTATTCAAATACGCACCCCTTCTCAGGTTACCCAGGGGGGGAGCAGCTATACGTTAAGTTATATTACGCTTACATCGGTTACCAATTTGCCATGCGGTTTGTGCTGGCAACTGGGCGACCCAAACAACCAAATACAAGGTAATGCCGATGGTTGTATGCGTGTTAAAGGTACCAGCTATGATGCCCCCGGTGAATACCTGATGAATATTATTGTTGATGCAACTGTTAGTATTGGAGGTTTTCCATATACCGTTAGCGGGCAAAATTTGTCATCGCAAGGGTTGAAGTTTTTTGCGCGTGTGCAACTGCCGGGGGGTACATGTGTGGCAATTGATACACTCGCGGCAGGAAACACAGCATCTACCGCAGGTAATATTTCTATTCCAAGTATTTCTGGGCCAACCTCGCTTTGTACAGGTGGTAATGGAACTTTAACCGCAGGTGGCGGCACATATTACGGCTACGTATGGTCAACCGGTGCGCAAACTAATTCGATTAATGTTACACAATCGGGCACCTATACAGTTACCGTTTACGAAAACTGCACTACTGCAACCGCTTCGCAAACTGTAACGGTATCATCTGGCCCAACAGTTACTATTACGCCTCCCGCAACTATTTGCTCGGGTACACCCACTACACTTACTGCAACCGGAGGAGGAACCTATCATTGGAGTAACGGAGCCTCAAGCGCAGCTATCACAGTATCGCCAAGCAGCAATACAAATTATTCTGTTACTGTAACCAGCGGATCAAACTGCAGTGCCAGTTCATCTACTTCGCTTACTGTAAATACTTCGCCTACGGTGTCAATATCGCCACTTACAGATACCGTTTGCGCCGCATCTCCAACCACGCTTACTGCTACGGGAACGGGGACATTTAGCTGGAGCAGTGGTGCCACTACTGCAGCGGCTACTGTTTCGCCAATATCAACTACAGTTTATACTGTAACAATTACCAGTTCGGGCAATTGTACTGCAACTGCATCTCGCGCGGTTGTTGTAAATTCTTCAAACGCTACTATTAGTGCTACCGGCCCTACTACATTCTGTACGGGTGGTAGCGTTGGATTAAAGGTCGATTCATCTTTTGCTACTTACAACTGGAGCACCGGGGCCACTACCTCAACTATAACTGTAAATACCGCGGGTACTTACGATGCAACGGTTACTAAAAACGGTTGCACGGGAGTATCGAACTCAATTGTTGTTTCGGTTGGCAGTAATTTATCTCCAACAATTTCAGCCAATCCTACACTAAATATTTGTCCGGGTGGACACACTACGCTTGATGCGGGCCAGGGTTATACAACCTATGCCTGGAGCGGTGGCGGTGGCACCCACGAGACGGCGGTTGTTAGTGCCGGTGGCGTTTACACTGTAACCGTATCTCAAGGCACTTGTTCAGGTTCAGCATCTGCAACGGTTGTTGTAGGTAATTTCCCGTTAACAGTAAATATTACACCAGCAGGCCCGATTACAACCTGTGCATCTGATACGGTGATTTTAAATGCCGGAAGTGGTTTTGCTTCGTATGCATGGAGTAACGGAAGCCAGATTGCAACCAGCCAGGTAACGAACTCAGGCCCTTATATAGTGACTGTAACTAAAAACGCCTGTATTGGTATTGATACCGTACAGGTAACGGTTAATTCTACACCGGTACCGGTGATTTCGCCAGCCGGGCCGCTTGTTAAGTGTTCGAATGATACAGTGATACTTGATGCGGGTTCGGGTTTTGATGCTTATTTATGGACTAACGGCGCAACAACTCAAACTATACAACCCACGGCAAACGGAACGTATGGTGTTACGGTTACTCAAACGGCTTGCCCGGGTGGAGCAAACGCACAGGTAAGTGTAACATTTAATAATGCTCCCGCTCCGGTTATATCGCCGGCGGGTAATATTAGCGTATGTAGTGGTACCGGTGGGGTGCAATTAGACGCAGGTACAGGTTATTCAACTTATTCATGGACCAATGGCGCTACAACTGAAACCATAAACGTTAGTACCGCAGGCCCTTATAATGTAACTGTAACACAGGGTAATTGCAGCGGGGCTGCTGTTGCCAGCAATGTGAGTGTTGTAGCAAGGCCTAATGCCAATATTGGCACGCCGGTATCATCTAACGGAACGGCAGTTTTAACGGCCAGCCCGGTTGGCGCTTCTTACCAATGGTTGATGCAAACAAGCCCCAATGGTAGCTACATGGCAACTTCAAATACTACACAAAACGATACTGTTAGTTGTGGCGATGTGATTCAATATTACACTGTAATTGCCAGTCAAAACGGATGTTCGGATACTTCGGCCGCGATTGAGGTTGTTTGTGTAGGTATTAATGAAATACCTTCTTTGGTTAAATTCAGTGTTATGCCTAACCCTGCAACGGATGTGCTTTTCGTTAATTATGAATTGAACGATAACACCAACATTAAACTGACCGTTATTGATTTAACCGGTAGAAAGGTGATGGATGTATTGAACTCAACTGAGATAAAAGGAACTCATCAACACCAGATTAAATTAAGCGAAATGTCGGCCGGTATTTACCTGTTGAACTTTGTAACTGATAACGGTAGCTTTAATACCAAATTTGTGAAGCAGTAAATATGCCGGTGATACCAAGCCGGATAGATATTTGTTAAACTGTTATTTAAAGAAAAGCGGAGGTTGAAACTTCCGCTTTTCTTTTTAGCTTTATAGTGATGAAGAAATGGCTACCTATTGCATTGATGTTCATGTTTTCGTGCCAGTCGGGCCTATTGAAAGCGCAATGTTTTTCGCACCGGTATATTGATACCATCTTTCACTCGGTAAAGGTCGATAGTTTTTATTTTGGCTCGGCGGTTCCGTATCTCGGCACAAGCCCTCAAAACCTTTACTTAGATGTTTACCAACCCGCTAACGATACGGTTAAAACCCGACCGGTAATTGTATACCAGTTTGGTGGCGGCTTTGTAATAGGCTGGCGCTCTGAGCCTGATATTCCGGCGTTTTGCACCTACTTTGCCAAGCTTGGTTATGTAGTTGTTTCTATTGATTACCGGATAGGTCTAAATCCGGCTGATACTAACAGTAGTATCCGCGCATTTTATCGTGGCGTACAAGATGAGCGTTCGGCACTAAGGTTTTTGAGTCAAAATGCAACTCATTTAGGTATTGATACAACCCGCATGATATTAACCGGTACCAGTGCCGGCTGTTTTTGCGGATTTGCAAACACCTATATGGACCAGATTAACTGGCCGGCATGTATACATGGCATATCGGGCGACATGGCTGATTTGGGTTGCATGGATTGTTCGGGTAATACGGATTTGGGCATGCACATACCGCGCCCCTTAGCTATGATTAATATGTGGGGTGCCATATTGGACACCAATATGATTACGGTGCCAAGAAGTATACCGACGGTTTCTTTTCAAGGCACACTTGATGACCTGGTGCCATATACATACGGGTACCCTTTTATGCTACCGGTATTTCCGAAGGTTTTTGGCGGCTTGCCAATACATGATAGGATGGCTGATATTGGTGTTTTGGAAGATTGGCATCCGTTGCTTGGTTATAGCCACGAACCTGAGTTGCTTTCGCCATGGTTAAACGATACTATTTATAATTACTCGCGCAGATTTTTGTATCCTTTACTGGTGCCCAAAACAGCACCCATTATTGGCGATTCATTGGCTTGCAAGGGGCAACAGGTAGTTTACTCGGTACCCAATACACCGGGTAGTTGGTATTGTTGGCAAATAACCGGTAACGGAACCATAGTTGCCTATAACGGAAGTGCCATTACAGTTGTATGGCACGATTTAGGGCCGGTTTCGGTTAACGTAATTGAAATGAATGATATTGATGCAATGGGCACGCCTGAAAACTTTACAACGCAGGTAATCGCGGACCCTGTGGCGTTGTTTACGTCGGTAGCGAACCAATTGCAGGTTACGTTTACCAATGCTTCAACTAACGCAACTACTTATTACTGGAACTTCGGAAATGGCGATACATCTATCGCTGCGAACCCGGTTGAAACTTATAACAGCGGCGGAACTTACAGGGTAACCCTCATTGCTAGTAACGGGGTATGTTCTTCGGTTTACTATAGCACTATTACGATTGACTCTTGCCCGGTGGCTAATTTTACGTATCAACTTAATGGCATGAACACTTTTCTTTATGGCGATACTACCAACACTACCGCTTATGTTTGGAATTACGGCGATGGTGATAGTGTCAGTGTAAGCTCGGTACACGTTTTTCATCAATATGCACATAGCGGTACTTATGTTGTGGTATTAAGCGTTGAAAATGCCCTTGGCTGCAAAAGCAGTGATACGGCTACCATACAGGTTGTAAATGCCGGAGTATCTAACCTGACTGATAATAACGTATCGGTAGTTTGCGATTTGCAAAATGGGTGCGAACTTAGATTTAGTCAACAAGGGATTTGGACACTGGAAGTTTATGACCTTTTGGGGCGTAAACTAGTATCGCAACAGGTTAGCGCTGATTACATGCTAAATACTTCAACACTTCAATCGGGTATTTATTTGCTGAAGGTTTATAACGATAACCAAAGCACCGTAAGGAAGTTTGTAAGGCAGTAACAACTTACTTGCCGTCCTCCCAATCAGCCGTTTTTTTGGCCAATTCTTGGGCAAACTTTTTCATTTCATCCACGGCATAAGGGTTACCTGTGGCTTTGGCATACGACTCGGTCATAGATAGTAGGGTTTGAAAATACTGCGAGTGCATTTCATCGGTCGTCATATCGTTAGTCCAAAGGTCAATTTTGAGCGTTTCTTTTTGGTTCATGTCCCAGATAGAGATCATAATACTTTTACAATCTCTTAACTCTTGATTTTTGGTATCAGTAGCCATCCATTTTATATCAACAGGTACATTGTTTGCGCTCATACCAATTTTGAATCTTATCTCCGAAGTTTTTGCTATTTCAGCCATGATGTTTATGTGTTTGTTTTACTTTTTCTCTTTCCATTCTTTTACCAAAATACTCAATTCCTGGTCAATGCTGCGGCTCATATCTTGCTCGTACCATGTATGTAACTGTCGAACGCTTTCGCGGTAATCAATGCCCGGTTCATGTTTCCATCTAACCACCATTTCATGGAGTAAGGCAGGCCGTGGGCCCCATGTTCCAACTTCGCTCAGGTCGCTTTTTCGCAGGCATACCAGTTTGGGTATTGAATCAGTTCCCTCGGTTTGATAAGCTTTCATTATGTCTAAATGTTCATCGCGCAGTACAATCCTGAAGTCAATTTTATCCGAACTGCTGGCAAAAAGGTAAAGCGCCGGGGTGCCCCACGATGCATCGCCGCACCAGGGTTCACTTAATACCAACCAAACCCATTCTTCCTTTAATTCGCTTAACTGGTTATACAAACGTTGGCTAATAACGGTTTCGGCCAGTACCTTGTTCATCCGGTTTAAATTCGACTGGGTATATCTCAAGGTTGGCTCATTAGCATACATACCCTGCGGGGTACTGCTTTCAACAATTGATTTTGTTAAATCAAGATATTGCTGAAAAGAGAACGCTTTGTCGAGTATAGCCTGTGTTATTAGTTGCTGCATTGAAGGGCGCAAATATAGGATTTTAAGTGTTCAGGTCCCCGCGCGTTCATCCGTTCACGTTGTTTAATAAATGATAAATTCGCATCTCAACTCTACTAAAATCAAATTATGGAATACAGGAGACTCGGAAAATCAGGCTTACAGGTAAGCGCCCTTTCATTAGGCAGTTGGGTAACCTTTGGCGCGCAGATTGGAGATGACGTTGCCGAACAGTTAATGATAAAGGCCTATGAAGCCGGGTTAAATTTTTTCGATAATGCCGAGGTATATGCTCATGGCAAAAGTGAAATTGTTATGGGCAATATTTTGAAAAAGCTTGGCTGGGACCGCGATACTTACATAGTTTCGTCAAAATCGTTTTGGGGACGTGTGCCCAACCCCGGACCTAACCAAAAAGGTTTAATGCGCAAGCATTTGATTGAAGCCTGCCATGCAGCCTTAAGACGCTTTCAACTGGAATACCTCGATTTGTATTTTTGCCACAGGCCGGATGCTAGCACACCTATTGAAGAGGTGGTTTGGACCATGCATAACCTGATATTACAAGGCAAAATATTTTATTGGGGCACCAGCGAATGGACCGGCCAACAAATTACCGAGGCACATTATTGGGCCGCTAAAAATAACCTGATACCACCGGTTATGGAGCAACCGCAATATAACATGTTGAAACGGGATACTGTTGAAGGTGATTACCTGCCTTTATTTGAGCACTTTGGCATGGGAACTACCATTTGGAGCCCTTTGGCCTCAGGCCTATTAACCGGGAAGTATCTGGATGGCACTGCCAGCGAGAATAACCGTTTTGAGCAAATGCAATGGTTGAAGGACCGTGTAATGGGTGATACTGAAAAGCTAGAGAAAGTTAAGAAACTGATAGGCATTGCTAAAGAACTGGATGTTTCGTTAACCCATCTTGCATTATGCTGGTGTTTGAAAAATAAGAACGTTAGCACTGTAATACTGGGTGCATCTAAAGTTTCTCAGCTTGAGGAGAATCTGAAATGCTATGATGCCATGCCTAAACTTACCGATGAGGCAATGTTTAAGATTGAGGAGGTTTTACAGAATAAGCCGAAGATTATATCGTATTAATGTGCGAAGGTATTAATATGTTAGTGCTGGAAATAATGTGCCGTGCTTTTTGCTATAGTGAATTATATTGCTGGAGAGAAAAAACAAATACGATCAATGGAAGAATGAAAATTAGAAAACCAATGAGCATATCCCGTTTTGTTGGTTCCCCCTTTTCTTCCTTAATACCGCTTACTATTTTTTCGCCTTTGCTATTTCGTCTGAAATAATAGCTAACTCCTAAAATAAGAAACGAGCAAAGCGTTACAAAAACACCAATGTATGCATGTTCTCTTTTTAAATGTAATCTCAGAAAGTATGAGGTTAGAAGAATAAAATCTAAAAAGGAAATAATTAGCGCAGTTGCCAAAAGAGTACTTGCTCCAAGATGTCTATTCGGAACTGGATTTTTTTCATTGATGCATGTGAAGCTGTAACAGTAGTAGTAAATTATATTCATAGACAACTAAAGTGAATTTATAGAGCAAATACCACATAATGCTTCTTAACTACTGAAGCATTATATTTGTTAAGACATTGCATATTAACACGCTCTTAAATGTCTAAATACTCTGCATCGTCGTTAACCGGATAGCGCATCAGCAATTTGATGGCGCGGTCCATAGAAAGGTCTTCGAACAGCACTTTTGAAATTGTTTGAAGTAGAGGAGCTGAAGCCCCTAAATGGTCAACAATCAGTTTACCTATTTTAAGTGTGCGCACCCCTTCGGCAACTTCGCCTATATCACGTAATATATCATCCAGTTTTTCGCCTTTAGCAATACGGTATCCTACTGTATAGTTTCGTGATTTTGGCGAGGTGCAGGTTGCTATTAAATCGCCAATTCCGGCAATGCCTAAAAAGGCGCGTTTATCTGCTCCTAAAGCTTTACCGATGTATATCATCTCTGCCATGCCTCGGGTAATAAGCAACGCCCGGGCATTTTCGCCATATCCTAAACCGTTTAACGCACCACTTGCAATAGCTACGTAGTTTTTCAGCACCCCCGATAACTCAATACCCAAAATATCTTTATTGCCATATACCTGGAAACGCTCGCTTCTTAAAGCAGCCTGGCCTTCGGCTATTACCTCATCAAACCTGCTGGCTATAACAGTGGCTGCTGGTTGCCTTTCCATAATTTCTAACGCAAGGTTAGGGCCGGCCAAACAACCCACACGCACAATACCGGTTTCTTGCAGTATCAGTTCGCTCATGGTTTTTATCTCCTTTAAACGAATGTTTTTCGCATCAGCCTTGTCAATGTCAAACTCGCAATGCAAACCTTTTGTGGCATGTATCATAATATGATCGGGCCTTAAATATGGGGCGAAATCAATAATCATGCTTTTGAAAAATGCTGAAGGAACCACAGGGAAAAGCAGGAAACAATCACTGGCTATATGCGCAAGCGAGTCCGCCACTATAATGCGGTCACTCAATTCGAAATTCCTGATTTTGCGGGTTCTTCTGATAAGGTCAGCACTTTCCTTATTGCGCTCGTACAACAGTACATCTTGGTTTTCGGCAAGCAAGTTGGCAATTGCCGAACCGAAACTTCCTGCCCCTATAACGCCTACCGGTCTTCTTGTACTCATCGTCTTCTTTTAAACTTCAAATAAACTTTTCTAATTCATAACCATCCAAACGGTTATGGTAGTAATACAACAACTTTAAATCTTCAGACCCAATGTTTCCGTTACTGAGGATTGTAAGCGGCGAAGCAGTATGATATAAGTTGATGTTTTTCATGCCGTGGTCAATAATTTTATCCACGTTCCACCGCAATTCGGGCGACATTAATACCTCACCTTTGTCATAAAGAACCTTCAACCTTTCTTTCAGGTTATTGATGCTTTGTACAACCTCGTCATGCGGTATTGAAATATCCTCAACCGGCGTACGTAAAAGTGTAAACAAATCAACGTAATTCAGTTTTCTTTTTATCAGTTCAAACACCGTAAAGCAAACCAGGTGACTGGTTAACACAACGTTGTAGCGATGGTAATTGTCTACAATGCGCTCGCCTAATATTTTGGTATATTCTTCATCGCGCTGGTTGTCGTCTTTCAACTCTCCATTGGTAAGGAAGTAGTTTTTTACATTTATTTTCTGCCCCAAATGGTTATGGCTTTCGCCCTCGGCATCTACTTTATTACCAACCACATCCATCACCTCGCCAAACGAAACCGAAAGCGATGATGATGCAGAAAGGAATTTAAGCATAAAGCGCACCAGCTTAAACGAGGTGGAATATTCGTCGTTCTCTCTGAAAAAACGTTCCTTCCCAATTTCTTTTAAGTAATCGTTAATTAGTCCCTGCGCCTCCAACACAAAATGATAATTAATAACACAAGGCACTATAAATATTTTAGGGGCTGTCTCCTCGGGGAAGTTTTTGTAGTGAAGTTTTTGCGCTTCAACGGCGGTGCCTAACAGGCCAAGCTTCAGTTTCTTTTCTAAGGTTCCTGAGCGCGATCTTGTTCCTCCGGGGAAAAAGATACTATGCGCTCCACGCTGAATAGCAACACATGAGTAGTTCTTAAGCGTCTCAAGGTAAAGCGCATTCTTTTTTCTTCTATCCAATTTATAAGCTCCAAGCCTACTCATAAAATACGAGAGGATACCTATGTTAAACAGGTTTAAACCTGCCCCATAGGTAAATGCCGGTAACCCCAATTCATTTAGTAACCAACCCACCATTATTGAATCCATATTACTGAAGTGGGTAGGCACTACTATAATGGTGCCTTTGGTAGCTAGGTGGCGTATCTTCTCTACATCGCCGGTAATAGGTATTTTTTCGTGGATGGTTTTTACGTTACCCGCAATGGTTTTAAACCACTTGCCCGGTGCTGCCGCCAACACACGCCCGAAAAACTGGGGTAAAATGGCTTTGGCAAATGTAAATGCACCTATATCAAAGTTACCTACTATTTCGTTGGTATAGCGGTCAAGTATTTCGTCAATAAGTTCATTCTCGGTTGCGGCACCATCGCCGGCGTGCTGTTCAAGCTTAATAAGCTTACTCTTGAGACTATTCCAAAATTGTTTCTCATCAGGCGGGTCGGCTTTCCAGGGCTTTTCGGTTAGGCGTATGCGCTCCTGGTAAAGCACTTTAGCCAACTCTTCGCGTAAAGCCTTTTCGGTTTTAAACTTATGTTTAAGACGGTAATGGGTACGTTTTTTTACTTCGTCAACAAAACCTTCTTTGTCTTCACTTAACTTGTATATAGGCCATTGATGAATATCTTCAATAACATAAGGTAGGGGATAGTCTTGCGGATTATATTGTCGTCCGGTCATAGCACTTAAATAGTTGAACTAAATATAGAAAAATTATCGATGATAGCCGGTTTATAACCAGGTCTGCCAAACTATTTGCAAGGTATTTTTTTAAACTCGAAAGTAACCGCCTTGTCGTTTTTTGTTTCACCCGCCGGGCTTAAACTATCAGCAATATGCTTTGTAAAATTGGCATACAAAATACCATCCTCAAGTTTCCATTGTCTGTCCTGCCTTTGCCATCCGTTACCATTATTAAATGCATAATTCAAAAAAAAGTTGGTTCCATAAATTGCACCTACAAAAGTTCCACCCGGAAGGTTTGCGGACTTGTCGAATTCAACTTCCCCTACAACGCTATCGCCGGTTTTTGTCATTTGAAGAGTGCCGGCATCTTTTTGTTCAAAGCAAAAAATCTCAGGAGGAATGGGTGCATTTGGTGGTAAATCGAAAGGCACCGCCACATTTTTATCTACATTGCTGGTACATGCCGTCAACATACATGCCGTTAAGGTTGTCAACAAATAACTTAAAGTCCTATTTGCGGGAGAACAATTTTTGAATGAGAAGTTTAGCACACCTAATTTCATAAAGCGCTTTGATTTAACTATCCAATTTTATTATTCACTATTTCAAGCACTTGTTTCTCCAACTCAAAAGTTTTTGTAAGCATTTCGTTGGCGTGCTTTAAAGTTTGCTCAACATAGGCTTTATCTTCGTAGCCCGCAGCATTAATTTTTACATTCAGATAAGCGCCGTACACGGCCGAGCGTGCGCAAAGGGCCCCCACTCCGGCATCAGATACTGAATTTGGATTGCCCGTTTCGGCCATGGCTTTAATTATATCGAAAGAAGATAGAGACAGTTGCATTACCCTTAAAGGTATTTCAATAGCGTAATGGGTAGCTTCCTGAATTGCCTGCTTGCGCATAGTTTTTTCGGTATCGGTTGATTTAGGCAAGCCCAAGGCATCCATTATTTTATTGAAAGCGCGGGTATCTTCATCCACCATTTTAATCAGTTGGTCTTTAATGGCCTGTCCCTTTTCTGCCCAATCCGAAAACTCTTTCCAGCGATCATCCCATCCCTTCTTATGCGATGAGAGATTGGCCACCATCGTTCCTAACGAAATGCCAAGCGCACCCAAATAGGCGGCTATTGATCCACCACCGGGTGCTGGCGATTCGCTGGCCGTTTCATCCGCAAACTTTTTAAGGCTCATGTTTACCAGCGGCGACGAGTTTGCATCTTGTAACGTGTATTCAATAATTCGCTTGCCGGGATCAAAAGGGGTTAACTCATCAAGACCCATGCTCTTGATGGCAATTTTAATCAGTTCGTCCTCACTTACACCGGTTGAACGTTGCTGCTTTTCGAGAAAGTATTTACCGGCATCTAACATAGCATTTAGTGGTATTAAGCCAACAAGCTCACTACCGGTTACACGCATGCCGCGGTTATAGGCGCTGGTAACGCACGCATCAAAGGCAACATGCACCGGTGTAGTGTTGATGTTGGTTAAATTCATACTTACCTGCGCAACGCCATATTCTGGTATATACCAGCCAATGCCTTTTACCGCCTTGCAGGCGCCCGGTTCATTTACTTCTTCTCCCTTGTCATTTTTCACTTTACGTCCTGCTTCGCGCACATCAAACGCTACTGAGTTGGCCCTACGAACTGAGGTAGTATTCAAATTAGCATTGTAAGCCACCAAAAAATCGCGGGCGCCTACGGCAATGTTGCCGTTTCTTTCATTAAACAAGGCCGGCCCGAAATCGGGTTTCCATTCGGGTAATTTTATCTTTTGCGCAATGCCTTCATACTCTCCGGCGCGAATGCTGGCAAGGTTTTTTCGGTGCGGCGCGCTAGCGGCGTATTCATAAAGGTAAACAGGTATGTGCAAGGTGTGCCCAACTCTTTCGCCCAATTCTTTGGCACAGGCAATGCAATCTTCCATAGTGGCATTAGCAATGGGTATAAACGGGCAAACATCAGTAGCACCAAAACGCGGGTGCTCTCCTTTATGTTTCGACATATCTATTAGTTCCGCCGCCTTTGTAATGGCCTTATAAGCGGCTTCAACCACTGCATTTTCGTCGCCAACAAAGGTTACTACAGTGCGGTTGGTACCTTTGCCCGGGTCAACATTTAACAGGCGCGCGCCTTCAACACTTTCTATGGCATCGGTTATTTGCTTAATGATATTCATATCGCGTCCCTCGCTAAAGTTGGGAACGCACTCAATTATCTTCTTCATTGCCCTAAATTTTATAGACGAATATAGAAAAGTAAACGAGGTGTATTTCTTATTGCGGGGCGCTTCATTTAATTTTTCAAATTTGCAGCCTTAAAACCACCGAATGGACGAAAAACTACAGGCATTTGCCCGCATGCTGAAAATAATGGACGAACTGCGCGAACAGTGCCCCTGGGATAGAAAACAAACCATGGAAACCCTTCGGCCTTTAACCATTGAAGAAACATATGAACTCGGTGATGCCATTTTGCAGGCTGATATGAAGGATATAAAAGAGGAACTAGGTGATTTGTTATTGCACATCGTTTTTTATGCCAAAATAGGGGAGGAGAAGGGTGCGTTTGACATTGCCGGGGTAATAAACGGCTTGTGCGAAAAGCTGATTCACAGGCACCCCCATATATATGGTGATGTAAAAGTGAACGATGAAGAAGATGTAAAACGTAATTGGGAGCAGCTTAAATTAAAGGAAGGAAAGAAATCGGTTTTGGCCGGGGTGCCAAATTCATTGCCGGCGCTTATTAAGGCGTATCGAATTCAGGATAAAGCTGCACAGGTAAAATTTGAATGGGATAATATTGATGATGTTTGGAGAAAGGTAGAGGAGGAAACGGCGGAACTAAAAGAGGCGATTGCCGGAGGGGACAAAATGAAAAAGGAAGAGGAGTTTGGCGACCTGATGTTTGCGATGGTTAATTACGCTCGTTTTTTGGAGGTCGACCCCGAAACTGCATTAGAAAGAACCAACATAAAATTTATACGCAGGTTCAAATACATTGAAGAGCAAGCTGAAAAGAAAAGCAAAAGCCTTAGGGAAATGACCTTGGGTGAAATGGATGCCATTTGGAACGAAGCAAAGGCTAATGGACTTTAATATATTTTAGATTCTACGCTTTGTGCTTGCATTAAGCTGTTAAAAAAATTATCTTGCCTTCAAAGCTATTTCATTGGCTGGATTAACCGGTAACATAAAGCGATTCATTCTTCCTGCACTTTTAGTGGGGGCAGTCGTTATTGCGTTACTTAAACCCAGTACTGATAGTCTAAGCCAGGTTGCAGCAAAAATTAAGAATAAGCTTAACGATATTGAGGCGGTTTTTGGCGAAGCCGTCCAAAACAAGAAGCTACTAACGGACTTAGCCCATGGCAAAGAGAATTCACCTTTAGTTGAAAATCTTGAATCAAAGGGATTATCTCTTTTCTATTATCAGAAAGATTCACTTATTCATTGGACCAGTAACACGGTAACGCCGCCAGCCAATGCCGCATCAGTAGAAAACGGAACCTCGTTTGAAAAACTACGCAACGGCTGGTATCAAATAATGAAGTGGCATGATAGCACCACTCACGAAACTTTAATTGGCCTTCTGCCCGTTAAAAATCAATATCCTTTCGAGAATAAGTTTTTGAAAAATGAATTTGTTCTTGGCTTAGGGGTGCCTCATAATGTTGAGATAACCGAGCAAAAAATTCAGGGCTCAATTGCTGTTAAAAGCCTTGCGGGTAAGCAACTGTTTAGTTTATACCTGGCTGGCGAGGAGAAGGCTGATGAGGTCAACCTCATTCTGCTGATGGCACAATTGGTTTTACTACTTATCGTTTGTTATTACATGCAGTGGTTTGCTGCGAAGCTGGTAATAAAGCAGGGGTTTATTGCAGGCTTTTTGGTGCTTGTGGTATCGGTTTTGGTGGGGCGCGCGTTCATATTTTGGATTGAAGTGCCATCTGAATTTAGCAAGTTGGAGCTTTTCAATCCTAAGTTTTACGCCTCATCGGTTTTTACTGGTTCGTTAGGTGACCTTATAATTGATGCACTGCTTTTTAACTGGGTGCTAATGTTTTGGGCGCATTTTAAACCAAGAGTCGGTGCGGCTCAAAAATATAATAGTGCTCTCGCCTGGATTTATCTTACACTGGTTTTTGTCTTGAGCGGCCTGTTTACCTGGATATTCAGGACGCTGGTAATGGATTCGGTTATTTCGTTCGAGGTTTATAATATCCTCAATCTCACCAGCTATAGTTTGTTTGGTATGATGTGCCTTGCGGTAATACTTATAGCGCATTTTTTGGTAACCAAAGAGGCCATACTTAGCCTAAGGGCAATTCATGTTAAAGCATTGCACATGTTGCTTTTCTGCCTGGTAGCAACGGGTATTTATTGTTTGTTTGCCATTGGTTCTAATTTCTACCAGGTTACTTTCTTTTCGGCATTATGGACTGTATTCTTCGTGTTTACCATCAACGCAATACTAAAAGCCGATGGCACTTTCTCCGTTAGAAATATCATTTTATATGTATCACTTTATAGCATCCTTTCTACTTACCTGATAGAGAATTTGTATGAGCGGAGAGAGCGCAATCAACGTAGGTTTTTTGCCGGCCGCCTCGTAACCGACCGCGACTTTATTGCCGAAGATATGTTCGGTGATATATCTCAGCGTATTAATAATGACGCTGTCATTAAAAACTTTTTTGTTAACCCCACAGTAACAAAACGCGAAGTAACAGCTCGGCTTAGCTCGCTATATCTATCGGGATATTTCAACAAATACGATTTAAAAGTTTATACCTACAATAAGTTTGGTAACCGGGACAAAAACCGGGACACTTTATCTTTAAATTATTTTAAACACCTGCTAAAGGCCGATTCGGTTAAACCTTTGGCGCTGCATTACATTAGCGACACCGCTCAAAACTATTCGTACCTCACCTTCTTCAATTATGAAGAGGACTCAGTTTTTGCAGGTACTTTAGTAATCAGGTTATTGCCTAAAATCTATTATGGTCAAAATGTTTACCCCGAATTGTTATTGGGCGAAAACATTACCACAATGGCCGAAAACAGCCGTTATAACTACGCCATCTATAAGCACGAAAAGCTTATTCTTCAACATGGCGATTACCCATACACCTACTTCTGGAACAAAGACTATGTTTTTGATGAGGGCCAGTATAGGTTTATTGATGAAGACGATTGGGAACACATCATATATCACTTTCCCAATGATATGAAGGTTATAGTGACGGAACACCAGGAAGGTTTGTTTGAGCCCATAGCTACGTTTTCATACCTCTTTTCTTTTTATTTTTTAGCCGGAGTATTCGCCCTGCTATTGGTCAGGTTAATAGATAAAGACACGGCAGATACCGGAAGTATATTTAAAGGGTTTGCGCTCTCTTTCCGAACCCGCATTAACTACTCCATGCTTTCCATGATCGTTATTTCATTCGTTATTATCGGGTTCATTACTATTAGCTTTTTCAGCAGACAATACAACAATTTTTATAACGACAGGCTTACCCGCAAAGGCAAAATAATTCATGCCAGCCTTGAGTATTTTGTGCAGCAAAATGCAGTTGCAGGCGAAACCCTGGTTACCGACCCTTTGAACAACGCACTTAATTTTGAGGTAGCCCGACTTGCTGAGTTAAATGATATCGACATCAACCTTTACGATAAGGATGGCAATCTTTCGGTAGCTTCCCAACCCGCCATTTATGATAAGGGCCTGGTTTCGAAAAAAATGAATCCTGATGCTTTCTTCGAGCTGGCCGAAACCAAAGTGGCGCAACTTACGGCGCAGGAAGCCATTGGAGGACTTAACTACCTTACTATATATGCACCGGTTCGGAACGTGCAAGGCGAAGCAATTGCTTACCTCGGCATGCCTTATTTTGAGCGTGCCAAAAACATAAGTGATGATGTTTCTTCGTTCCTGGTAGCGCTTATGAACGTTTATGTTTTCCTGCTTATTTGCGCCGCAATTCTGGCCTATTTTATTTCAAACTCAATTACCCGTCCGCTTACTATTATTAGCGAGAAGCTTAGGATATTGAACCTGAACAAGAAGAACGAACCTATTGAATGGAAAAGCAAAGATGAAATTGGGGTGTTGATAGGAGAGTACAATAAAATGATTACCGAGCTTGAACAAAGTGCACAAAAACTGGCCCGCGGCGAACGCGAAAGCGCATGGCGCGAGATGGCTAAACAGATAGCTCATGAAATTAAGAATCCGCTTACGCCAATGAAACTAAGTATTCAATACCTGCAAAGGGCTATTGATGCCGGCGACCCGAATATTGAAGAACTGGCCAAAAGGGTTACTCGTACTTTAGATGAGCAAATTGAAAATCTATCTTCCATCGCTACAGCTTTTGCTTCGTTTGCAAAAATGCCTAAGGCAAATAACGAGATCATTAACCTAAATGAATTATTAAAGTCGATAGCCGAGTTATTTAACCGGGAAATGAGTGCTACCATCACTTTTCAAACCGACTCGATAAGTCCATTGGTTTTTGCGGATAAAAATCAGTTGGTAAGTGTTTTCAATAACCTGGTAAAAAACGCTGTTCAAAGTATACCCGAAACTCGGGCCGGTTTTGTTGAGATCATAATAAAGGAGGATGGCGACTGGGTGCTTATTTCGGTTAAAGACAATGGCAATGGAATACCTAAAGATGTTTACGATAAGGTGTTTGTGCCCAACTTTACCACAAAATCCTCGGGCACGGGTTTAGGGCTTGCCATTTCAAAACAAATTATTGATGGTGCCGGTGGCTCTATTTGGTTTGAATCGTTTGAAAGCGAAGGAACCTCTTTCTATGTTAAGTTAAGGAGGAATAACAGCGTTTAGCAGGCTTAAAGCTGATGTATTTAGCAATAATTAGGATGTTTTAGGCAATATCCTTATCCTATTACCGATAAGAATATTTTGATAACCGCCCTGATAAGTTATGTTTGCACCCTGATTGAATTGCTTAGAACTATGAAGAAGGCCGTATTATATACTTTGTGTTTTGGTTTATTTGTCGCACTTACAATGCAGCTATCATCATGCTCTAAAAAGGATATTACCAATCCACCGGGTGTTGGCTTTAACGTTATTGACGGCTATATTTCAAGCGATACCGTTCTATACCGCCATACAATTGCCACTATATGGGTTTACGCGCACAAATTAGGTGTTAATGATTTGTTGGATAGCGGAAACATAAAGCGCAGCTATAACGGTGGTCCGGATACCGTTATTACTAGCATGAAATTTGTGTCAACGGGCTATTCACAATTCTATTCATATCAGTTGGGTGATTCAGGTAACTCGTATAAATACATCTTCACCTTTTACAACCAAAACAACGTTAGTGGAAGCGATAGTCTCACTATTACAACTAACTAGGGTTTTCGTCCATGAAATTTCTTCATTTACCGGCCTAATTAACGCTTAACAAGGTTCACCTTGATAGATTCAGATATATGGCACCTAAATACAATTTTGGTTCGGTAACCAATAGCGATGTATTAGCGTTAAGTTAATATACCCGACATATTAACTGGCCTAAATTTAATGTTATGATCAGGACCGAAACTTCACCCCCCGGCTCAGACGTAAGTCAGCAACAGGATTGGCAGCAGCTTTTTGATATGTTGCCCGAGATAAAGCGTACCAAAAGATTTGGAAGGCTGGTAGGTTCCAGGCAAATGCCAGATGGTAATATGTCCTTACCTTTTTGGCTTGAGGATGAAATTGTTTCAAAGTTCTTTAACACCGCTTACCTGTTAGGTATTGTTTCGGTATTTGATTGGGCCTCGTGGAAGGAAGGGATTGAAATATTGAACGACACCGACGCCGATTTTAACCGGTATGATTTAGAAACCCTGTGCAAGCTACTTACGTTTGTAGTTCGCTGCGATAAATTTTGCGAAGGCTACCTTATTAATTGTTTCGAAACCGGTAAAATGATCCAAATTATTGAGGCTTTACAAGCCAAGGTTTATGCTTACCAGCTGGTTTAACTAGGGCTGTGTTTCAGCCTTCTCTTTTATATTATGCACCGTATCGAAAAACGCTTCAGCTATTTGAGTTGATACAGTGTTTTTGCTTCCATTCTCAACTTGTGAATATGTGGAGTAACCAAATTGGTCAACCTCTTTGCAATAGCCTTTAATCAGGCGGCCGTTCAAAAATTCGCCATAATAACTATCGCCCCTACTGTTGCGTAGTTCGCCATAACCGGTTCGTTGCCCGTTAACGTAGTTCCCAAAAAACACTTCCCCGTTATCTTTCGAGAGGCTAATGCCATTGGCCAGCTTACCGTTTCTAAAGTCACCAAGTAAAAAGCTGCCACTACTATATTTAAGCCAGCCTTTACCATTCATACTATCACGCACATTCTCTCCATAATAAGTGCTGGTTTTTGTTTTTATCATACTTCTGCCGTATTGAAAAAGGCCCTTGGTAAAAGTACCATCATAAATATTACCGTTATAAACCCATACGCCCTTTCCATCGGGCAGTCCGTTCTTTTCTTCACCTCCATACCTTTCCTCATCTCCGTACACATGGGCGTTTTTCATGTACATAGATATTTCATACTCCATTTCATTTCTCATTTTATTTATAAGCTCGATCAGGTGACCGTTTTCAGCATACAGCGAATCGCGCAGAATAAATAGCTGGGTGTTGAAATTATCGTTCATTAATGAATAGGTTACTGAACTTTCCTTAGCTATTTGCTCAACTTTTGCCAGGTTATCGGTTGCCTTGGGTTCGATATCCTTTCTATAATTAGGAACCTTGCTGATTTGCAGTTGAGGATAAAACTTGCGAACCAATTCATTATGCTTCTTAATCCGGAGCCTGGATAAAGGGTCCAGTTCCAGCTCTTTTTGGTCTGCCGTTTTTAATGCATGCAGCACCGGGTAATCGCGGTTAGTATCTGTAAACGAAAGTAGATAACTATAAGCCGATATTAGCGGAAACACCGTGTCAATGCCGCCCATATTACTGAAAATAAGGCCGCATTTTTGTGCATCGTATTTTATCACATTCCCTTTGGTATCTGAACCTCCAACGCTTACCGAAACTGTTATTGACGACTTGTCTTTATCGTGGGTAAGAAAAATAGTATAGAGGTTCTTTTTATTGGCATCGGCAACTTTATACTGGGTTTGGTGCACCGTATTACTTACCGCATATTGTGTCCGGTCGTAGTAAATACTGCTTGTTACAGCCTTTTCGTCAGTTAGCTTACCGGGAAAATAATCCTGCGCCGACAACCATTGATTAATGGTTAGGATACCGGCAATCAGTAATGTTTTTTTCATACCCATGATTTATGTTTACTACTCGCAATTCGTTCCATCCACCTTTATAAAGGTCCCTTCAGCCGAATAATACATATAGGGCGAAGAAGTATAGGTTTCACTACCCTGCTTAATTTTTACCGTGCATTTGTACTTTAAATAAGAGGCAGATAGTTTCTCCACTAAAGTCAGGTTGTCTACATGTTCAATTTCCGAGGCGCTGTTAACCGTAATATCGCAACCCGAAAGCCTTTTCCCTACCAAATCTCCTGTTATCCGTGATGCTGTTAATGAGAAACCTGTCGACGAGGGCTTCATAACGGCAGGCGTAATTGTTGCCGGTTTGTTCACTACCGAGGTAGTGGTTGATATAGCGGGCTTGTTTTCGGCTGGTGTTGCAACCGCTAATAGCTTCTGCGATTGAGCCGTATCACTGGCGGCCACTATAACTGGCGCGGGCTTTTTGGTTTCCTGCGGCTTAACTGTGGGTGTAACTGCGGCCGGTATGTTATTAGTGGTGGTATTAACGGCACTATCGCTTCTACTGTTTAGAACGAAATACGAAAACGCAGCTATCAAAATTGCTAAAACCAAAGCCGCTATAGGAATAAACTTACTTGAGTAATCTGTCTTCTCTTTTGCCGGTGGTGGTGGTGCGGTATTAAGTTCCGCAACTTCTACTTGTCTACTGCTTTTTAACCACTTCACTTTTTCTTTCAGAAGCTTGTTTTCGTTGTCTATATCCTCAAGCTCTTTTTTTACGTCTTTAACTAAGTCGAGGGTTTCCTTTTTATACTGCTCGGTTTCTTCCTTAACTCTTAGCAACTCACTTTTTAGGCTTAAGTCTATCCTTTCACGTTCAAGTCGTTCTGACAATATTATTTCGTTGTCGATTTCGGGTTCAGGGGTTACAATAACTTCCTCGTGCACCGTAGTTTCAACAATGGGTGCTTCCGGTGCTGAGCTCGTATAGCCGGCAATAAAAAATGGGTTAAATGCGTGGCACACCGGGCAAGCCTTTTTACCCAAATCAAGCTGATTACCACATTTACTACAAAACTTTTTCATTGTGTTGAATTGAAAATCTGTTATTGATTATAGTTTGGCGTTTAGCTTAAAGTAAAAATTGCTACCGTGCCCCGGTAGGCTTTCAACCCATATTTTACCATTATGTAACTCAACTATTTTTTTACAAATAGCCAGGCCTATACCATTGCCGGGATATTCTTCAGCATCATTAAGTCGGGCAAATAAATTGAACACCTCGTCATGGTGCTTCTTGGAAATGCCAATGCCGTTATCACGTACGCAGAAAATAAACTGGCCATCGCTCTTATCATGGCCTATATCAATTACAGCTTTTCTGCTCCTGTTTCTGAATTTAAGTGCATTACTCACCAAATGCTTTACAAGCTTTAATATCAGTTCTTTATCGCCGGTTGCTTCAGGTAAATCTGAAACACTTACTTCTATACCCGCTTCTTCAATTTCGGGCCCCATTGATTTCAAAACATCCCCTACCAAATTCTGCATAGATAGGCGCGCGAACGACGGGTTATAGTGCGCAAGGCTTATAAAGCTTTTTACATCTCCCAATAACTTCTCACTTTCATCAACTGATTTACTTGCCAGTTCGGCACATTGAGCTGCCTCGGTGGCCTTTCCGTTGGCCTCATGCTCGGCAATTAGTTGAAGGTAATTTATAAGCGTATCGAATGGCTCATTTAAGGGTGATGCCACACGATGTACCACAACATCTTCCTTAACCACCTCCTCAACTTTTACAATCTCTTTCTTTTCAATTACCAGGATATTGCATGGCTCACCGTTCCAAAAAAAGTTATTGGTCCGTATTTGTATTTGCTGTTGCAAATCATTTTCAACCAAAACAATGTCCTCACTGTTTAACTCCCGGTAAGTCAGAAAACTTGAAATTTCTATATGTAAGCTATCGTTGCTTAACATGGCGTTTCCCAACTCGTTGCTATAACATACCTCGCCCGACTTATTAATAATCACCACGCCTTCCTTCAGCGTATCAAGCATTAGCATAAACGACTCAATGCGCCCCGTGTATTCTTCAAAAACACGGGTAAGCTTGTTTTCAGTTTCAATTAACTTAATAGCGCTGTGTATGGTATTTTGCAGGTATTGAGGCGAAATTTTATTCTTAACCAGGTATTCGGTAGCACCGGCTTTCAATGCCCGGTTTTTAACCTCTTGCCCATTGACCTCTGATATTAAAATACTGGGTATACGGTTATCCGATAAATAACTTTTTACTGAATGGAACTCCTTATTCTCAATTAAATCCCCATCTAACAAAACCACATCCGGGGACGAAGTTTTAAGTAGTATAAGTCCTTGTTGCAGGGTTATAGCATGGTTTACCTTAAACGCATGTCCGTTACTTTGCAACGACTGCTGTATTTTGTCAGCGCTATCGGCATTAGCATCCAGTAATAATATATTCGTAAGTTCTTCCACTTTTGCTTTTTACAAAGAAAGACCTAAAACCTAACCTCCGGAACCGTGGTTTTGCACGTTTAAGTGTCAGTGTGTCTTTTACAGTGCATGGTCAAAAAATGGCTAAAAACAGGTATGGGGACGGAAAACCGTTGTTTTAACAACAAAAATATCACGCTCAGAGCAAATATTTTGATAAGGTGTATTTTATTATTACCTTTCGCATAGTGTCAGCCCAACCATTTACACCCATAGCTTATGGAAAGAAATGTATTTTTAATATCTCTTGGTACCCGTATCCGGATAATCAGGAAGCAAAGAAGCATGACTCAACAGCATTTATCCGATTTATGCGAAATAGAGAAAGCAAACCTCTCGCGCATTGAATCAGGAAAAACAAATCCAACTATTTTAACTCTGTTAAAGCTGAGTAAATCGTTAGATACCCAACTAACCGAATTTTTTAACGGTGCCGAATCTCATGTTTAACCGGTAAGTTCAACCTATCCTTTCCCTCTTTTTTTCTTGCCCTTCTTCGAAGCGTTTTTCGGAGCAAGCAGTTTTTCTATCACCTTACCCGTTTTGTCAATTTTATAACGCTGGCTAATAAAAAGCCCCTTATGCTTAATGTCCTTTTCCTTTTTTGATACAATAGCAAAACCTTTATCAAAATCGCCGGCGTCTTCGTAAACTGCTGGTATTACAAATGTCCCGGTAAATCCTATATAACCCCATGTGTTTCCGTCCTTACTTACAGCACAAACGCTGTCTTTAAAATTCGATACATCATGAAAGAAATCTAAAAACAACTGCTTACCTTTAGTATCAATAAAAAACCAATTTGTATCAAGTTCAACAGCCGCCGCACCTTCGCTAAAAGCCACGGCATTATTGTATTTAAGGCTTATTACAATCTCACCGGTCTGGTTAATAAATCCATAACGGGCAGCTTTACTTACAGCGTATAATCCTTCTGTGGGGTCATTCAATTCATCGTAAACGGGTGGCACACTCCACTGGCCCAGTTTATTAATCATACCGTATTTACAACTATCAATTTCGCAATCTCCAATCCCGGCGATTGCAAAACCTTTATCAAAGTCGCCGGCGTAGTTAAACGTCAGGTTACCAAACACGTGTTTATTTTCTTTATCAATATAAAAATAGTTGCAACGGGTATCACTGCAAGGCTCGTTTCGTACCGAAGCCAGGTTACATTTAAAATCCGAAGCTTCATCATATTGAACCGGTATAACCAAAACCAACGAATCAGGTGCCGCCGGTTTTGCGTATCCGTATTTATCCTCCTGCTTAAATGGCCTCAGGTCTAGTTTCGCAAGCTCAAGGTCTTTAAGCGCCCTGCCTTTATCGGGGAAGTCGCCCTGCTCATCTAGAAATTTTCTATAAGCTTCTTCAGTTCCAACCGCCGTGCTTAGCAAATAAAGCTTTTGCCATGCATCGCTGATATTTCGATTGCTACTATAGTTTCTTATAAAGTTTTTGAACTCGGCAATACTTTGGCTGTGCGTGGCCAGTACATAAACACTATCCTGCATACTGTTAAATGCGGGATGCTCCTTATAATTACTTACAAACTCCTTATACCCTTCCAAATCGTGCCGGTTATTATAATATTCCACCAACCGGCCCTCGTAATTTTTCTTTGCATCCTTTATATAAGCACCGTTTGGATATTGGTCTAAATACTTTTTGTAGGAAGGATAAGTTTTGTCAGCAGTGGTTTGCTCGTATAAAAGCTTTTCATAAAGCTCTTTTGCCTCAGGTGTCTGGTCGGCGGTGGGGTAAGTCCTGATAAAAGTATCCAAGGCAAACGGATCATTCTTGGCCCGTGCACGTATGTATGCCTTTTGGTTGCGCATATTAACCGAGCGGTCTATTAAACCCGAATCGCTATAATTGTCAATAAAAAACTGGTACGATTCCACTGTATTGTTCCTCTCGGCAAAAACATATGCTGCCTGGTTAATATCCTGTTGCAATGCCTTTATGGTATAATCTCTAACACCCAGTACCAAATACTTTTTGGTCTGCTTGTCATCTGGGTTCATGGGCAATTTCTTTGCAGCTTTCTTAATGTAAACATTGGCCGAATCGAGATTATACAGCTTATTATCTTTCAGAAAATAAAACTTAGCCAAGCCAAAATTTGCCGCTGCGTTATCCGGTTCATCAACAACAACCTCTTGCAGGTATTTTTGCGCATTGATATAGTCACCGGTGTTAAGGTATTTAAATGCCTTAGTCAGGTCGCTCGAAAAAGCGGCCATTTGCATGCTTGCAAAAGCGGCAATAATCAAAACCCGTATCAAAAACACTCGTCTCATTTCTTTAACTTAATAATGCCCTTTTCTGCTAATTGCTTAATGTGGTTTTCATCATAATTCAACGCTGCTAAAACTGCCGAGGTATCATCGCCCAGCTCCGGCGCATTCCAGTTATTATCAAAGTTTGTTTGCTTAAATTTTAATGGCTGATTGATAGTTTTGTACTTCCCTATAGTGGGATGTTCGTTATTCAAAAACATATTCCGCTCATTTAAATAAGGGTCATGTTCCAACTCGTTCAGTTCGTTTACCGGTGTCAGGCAAATATCTTCATTTTTGAAAAAATCAAGCCACTCCGCCCTGGTTTTAGATTTAAATAACTGTTGCACATCGCTTTTTATTGCTTCCAACTCTTCTCCCTTTTTTAAGAAGGCCGTTGCCCAGTCTTTTCTGTTTAGCTTTTCGCAAAAAGCATTCCAAAACTTTGGCTCAAGGCTTCCCAGCGCCACGTATTTCCCATCACTGCAGGCGTAAACGTTGTAATTAGGCAAGGCACCGGTAAGCTCAAATTTGCCTCTGCCCGGTTCCTTTTTTAAACCCTGCTGATAGGCAAACTGCAAGGCCGAAAATGGCACCGAGGCATCCGTCATTGCAACATCCACAAAGTCACCTTTGCCTGTTTTTTCACGTTGGTATAACGCTGCAGTAACAGCATTCATAGCCATGTACGACCCACCGGCAATATCGGCTAACTGAAACCCCGGTATAACCGGTGCCCCGTCCGGAAGTCCTGTAATACCCAATGCACCGGCAATAGCAATGTAGTTAAGATCATGTCCCGCTGCCATCGACATAGCCGATTGCTGCCCGTAACCGGTAATAGAAACATACACCAACCTCGGATTTGTTTTCGAAAGCTCTTCGTAACCCATGCCCATTTCTTTCATTATTCCCGGCCTAAACTGCTCTATCAAAACATCGGCATGCTTCACCAAATCACGTATAACCTGTTTACCTTCGGCGGAAAGATAATTGATAGCCAGGCTACGTTTTGAGCGGTTCAGCGATAAGTAAAACATGCTCATCCCATCAATCTTCGGTTCAAAGTCGCGCACATAATCGGGGCGGTCTGGGTCTTCAACTTTAATAACATCCGCTCCCATGTCGGCTAAAAACATAGTGGCTAAAGGGCCCGGTAAAAGGCGCGTAAAATCAATAATTCTAACTCCCGCCAGCGGGCCCTTCTTAACCGGTCGTTTAACGTAATGTGTTTCGCTGGTGGGCTTTGCACCGGTGGCTTCAAATTTTCTAAAGCATCTCGAAAACTGAATCATAGCCGCAATGTTGGACACTTTTACATTGCCAAGCATCAAAGCCATTTGCGGGTTTGCTTTGCCCGTTTCCAGGTCAACATAAATCGATGATTTGGTTCCTATCACGCAATCAGCCTTACCAACAAGGCCCGTTTGCAATCGGCAGGCACCATTTTCAATATTAACCGTGTATTGTAAATCTTCTTCACCGTAAATATCAAAATGAAAAACGGCGCTATAACCCAAAGCCTTTTCAGCGCGAAAACGACCGGGTATAGATTCAAGTATTTGTTTGGCAGTGACTGGCATAGCCCAAAAGTAAACTTCCTGAGTTATGGCGGGTAGTTTTAAATACCGATTACAGGTATTTGGGGAGTAATCTATTTAGTTATTCTCCGCTTCCTTCGTTTCCATGCGCTCTTTGGTTACCCATGGATATTGCGATAGCCATTTTACTCGGTTCATACGTATTTTTTCCTGTTTCCAGGTTTTAAAGCTTGCAACCCAGCCATTGGCTATCTCAAGGTTCAGGTTATCTATTGCATATAAAGTCTTCAGAAAGTGCACCGACTTTTGGTCCGGAAACATCTCTGATATATAATCACAAAAAGTATCGTCAGGCATTTCTATGCTCAATTCTAACTTATAACCAGCCATGGGACTTTCAGGCAGCCATACCGCAACATATTCCGGTGTTCTTTCGCGTATCCATACGCCGTAATAACCTGGATGGTCAGGGCTTGAGAAGAAATGCGCATACTGTTTGCCGTCTTGCTCAAGAGCGTCTAATTGTTCTGTTATATCTTGCATTGGGATGTTATTTGGTATGTAAAACAAAACCAATCAAGCTCTATATTCAACTACAGTTTTGCACATATGTACCTATTTCTTTTGTGAATAGTACAGTTATATGTAAGATGTCTTTCAGGTCAACCTGCAAATTCTAAGGGCTAATAATAGGCTTGCACTCTGGCTATCACAACACTTGCAATGTAATTGCATTAAAATTGCGCTAAACACGATTTTCTGTATTTTAAAACCCTTGCGTACATAATTACAATCCGCCACACCATTTGGCGTAGAATTTGTCGGGTTTTGTCAAGTTTTGTCAACTTTTTAGCGCTCTAAAATTAATTCACATTATTTCCTGTAACTCGAAATTTCGAGAAAAATGTAACCTTTTGTAACCCTTTGTAACCTTTTTTTTGAGTGCACGCGCCTTAATTTACCATAACCTTAAAACCCACAACACCTCCAATATCTGATGGTGTTATTTGGTATTATATTACGAAGGTAGTTAGTTTAAATGAGCGCAACAAGGGGTGAGGATAAGTTTTTGAAAGGCGATTTGGAGTTGGATAGTAACGACTATAATTCGCTCAACGTAAGTCTCTGGTCTTCCCGCACTCCGCGTTCGGTTTGCTTTAGGCTGCAGCACTCAATGCTTCGGTCGTGCTCAAAAAAGAAGAAGTAATTGCCTGCAATGGCTTCAGTAAGCAATGCTTGCTTCTCGTCTAAAGTTAAAAGCGGCCGGGTATCATAGGCCATAACATAAGGCAAAGGTATATGCGCCATACTGGGGAACAGATCGGCACAGTACACTATTGTTTTATCTCCCGCTTTAATAACCGGTGTAAACATCTTCTCCGTATGTCCCGATGCTGCCCTTAAAGTGATGTTTGGGTTTATAACAGTGCTTCCTTCTTCCGCAAATTTCAGTTGCCCGCTTTCCTGTATGGGTAAAATATTTTCTTTTAAGAATGAAGCCTTCTCGCGCGCATTGGGCTTGGTTGCCCATTCCCAATGCTTTTCGTTGCTCCAGTAAGTAGCATTGGCAAATGAGGGTACAAGTTTTCCTTCCTTAGTCCTTTCAATGGCCCCTCCGCAATGGTCAAAGTGCAGGTGGGTTAACAGCACATCTGTAATATCATTTCTGCTAAAGCCCAGTTGGTTCAACGACTTTTCAAGGCTGGCCTCGCCATGAGGCTCATAATGGCTTAAAAACTTTTCATCTTGCTTATTGCCCAGCCCGCAATCAACTAAAATAAGCTGTTTGCCATCCTCTATTAACATACAACGCATGGCCCAGGTGCACATGTTCCTTTCATCAGGCGGGTTCAGTTTCTGCCACATGCTTTTAGGCACTACTCCAAACATAGCGCCACCATCCAACTTAAAAAATCCGGTATCTATTGTATGTAGTTTCATGCTGTTTACTTTTTCAAGTCAAACTTCAACTCAAGCATTTTTAATGTAGCCATAGCGCACTCAACACCTTTGTTGCCATGTTTACCGCCAGCCCTGTCCTTAGCCTGCTGATGGTTATTAGGGGTTATAACGCCAAAAACAAATGGTGCACCGGTCTCCAGTCCAAGGTTCATAATAGCCGTCGAAACTGAGTTATTAATGTATATATCATGGTCTGTATCGCCTTTAATAACGCAGCCCAGGCAAATAACGGCATCAGCCTTTTTGTATTCCCACAGCCAGCTTGCAGCGAGTGGCAATTCAAAAGCGCCGGGTACTAACTGTACCGTAATGTTCTTTTCCTTTACCCCATGCTCCAATAAAGTCTTTACGGCCCCATCGCGCAGCGCAAAGGTTATATCCTCATTATATTCCGACACCGCTATAGCAACCTTAAATTTAGCACTATGCTTAGATGTAAACTCTTTATGGCTTGATAGGTTTTTCTGTTTTGATGACATATGGTTTAGTTTAAATGCCTGTTCACGCAAAGCGCGCTAAGCAAATACAGCGCAAAGGCCGCAAAGCTTTTTTGTATTCTCTGCGGTTCTTTCTTTCAACCTTTGCGCACTTTGCGTGAACCTGTATTAATGGCTGTTACAAACAAAAAGAGGGAAATTTTCATTTCCCTCCTAAATTTTTCAAATCAATTTTAAATTAAACTCCGGCGCTTGCGCGGGCAATATATTTTTCAATATCGCGGCCTTCTTCGCTGGTCGGGTATTGGTCGCGTATTTTTTCATACAATTTTTTGGCATCGGTGTATTTCTTTTCTTTTTCGTAAGCTAAGCCCGTTTTGAAAAGAAAATACGGAGTGTATTCCTTGTTATCCGAAAAGTTAGCTGCCTTTTCGTAGTATTTCACTCCTTCGTCAAACTTACCCAGTTCGGTGTAAGCATCACCTGTTGCGCTTAGTTTAAGCGCACCAATAACCGCATCATTAGTACTGAATTTATCCAGATATTTAATCGCCTCATCATACTGTTTAAGGTTAAGGCAGCAAATGCCTGCGTAATAATTAGCCAGTTTGCCCGTATTGGTCCAGCTATAGGTTTTAGCTACATCAGCAAAGCCTTTGTAAGCAGGGTTGCCATTTAAAGCCACGGCAAACGAGTCTTTTGCAAAAGCAAACTCAGCCATGTAAATTGCTTTTTGAGCCTTTAAATTTTCATCGGGCAGGTATTTTGCATAAACATAAACCAATGCAATAATTATAGCAACAATGGCTACGGCGCCACCTATTACTGCCTGCTGGTTATTCTCAACAAATTCTTCAATTTGCTCAATACGATCCTGAAAAGTTACTTCCGTTGATTCTAATTCTTCTGCCATTTGTTTGGTTTTAACATGCCGCCTTAGCGGAAATTTTGAGGTGCGAATATAATCACTTTGTTTATTCCATCAAGTAAGGGTAGTCGGCTTGTGTGTATATATCCTTATACAGCTCCGAATCTTCCGGATAGGGTGAATCCTCTGCAAACTTCACGCAGTCGTCAATTTCCTTGTCCACTTTAGCTATTATTTCATCTATCTGCGCCTGTGTGGCAAACTTCTTTTTAAGTATCGTATCCAATGTGGTCTCAATGGGATCAAGCTTCTTATAACCCTCTACTTCCTCCTTGGTGCGGTATTTGGCAGGGTCACTCATGCTGTGTCCTTTGTAGCGATAAGTGCACATTTCTAAAAACGTAGGGCCGTCGCCTTTACGGGCGCGGTCGGCAGCCCGTTCAACTGCCTCATGCACAGGTAAACACTGCATAGCATCTACCGATTCCGATGGCATATTATAAGCTTCCCCTAATGTTGATATCTTAGTTACGTTTGATGAACGGCCTACGGATGTGCCCATAGCATACCCGTTATTCTCTACCACAAAAATTACAGGTAGCTTCCACATCATAGCCATGTTGAACGTTTCGTGCAAAGCACCCTGGCGCGCTGCACCATCTCCAAAGTAGCAAATGGTAACGTTATCCTTCTTTAAATACTGGTCGGCAAAAGCAATTCCGGCCCCTAATGGTATTTGTGCGCCCACAATGCCATGGCCCCCAAAAAAACTGTGTTCTTTCGAAAAGAAGTGCATTGAACCACCCTTACCTTTGGTGCAACCAGTTGCTTTGGCAAATAACTCTGCCATGGCTTCATTACAGGTTATTCCCTTGGCAATGGCTAATGCATGGTCCCTATATGCCGTTATCATCCGGTCGTCCGGACGTAAAGCGCTCATGGTACCGGCGGCAATAGCCTCTTGGCCAATATATAAGTGGCAAAAGCCCCTTATTTTTTGCTGGCCATACAACATTCCGGCGCGTTCTTCAAACCGGCGCATTTTCAGCATTAACTCATACCAATATAAATAGGTGTCTTTAGTTACTTTTGCCACGCTTATTCAATTTATTTTCTCAAAGGCAGCCAAAAATAGTGTTTCTAACCAAAATCACTCTCCTTAATTTTAAGAACCACGAAAGCCGGTCGGTTAGCTTCCAAAAGAAGATTAACTGCATTATTGGCAACAACGGCGTTGGTAAAACCAACCTGCTCGATGCTATTTACTACCTGTGCCTAACCAAAAGCTACTTTAATAGCACCGACCAACAGAATATCCAATTCGGCAAAGACTTTTTTAGGTTAGAAGGGAAATTGACAAGGAATAACGAGCTCTTTGACATTGTTTATAAGCTGGCAGCCAACAAAAGGAAGGAGTTGATTGTAAACGATACCCCCTTGCCAAAATTGAGCGACCACATCGGTAATTTCCCCGCCATCATCATTTCGCCCGACGATAGCCAGCTTATTTTGGGAAGTAGCGAGGAGAGGAGGCGTTTTCTCGATAACACCATTTCGCAGGTCTATCATGAATATCTCGACCAACTTATTGCTTACAATAAGATATTGGCCCAGCGCAATGCTGCCCTAAAACGCTTTGCCGAAACCCGGCAGGTAGACCGCCAGTTAATTGAAACCTACGATCAGCAGTTAATTGGTTTGGGAAATAAAATTTACGAAGCGCGCAAAATTGTAATAGGTAAACTCTACCCCATCTTTCAGCGGTATTATAAGCAGTTAAGTTTCGAGCGCGAGGCTGTAAGTTTTGTTTATAACAGCCAGCTAAACGATACCCCGTTTAATGAGCTACTAAAGCGCAGCTTCGACCGCGATGTAATGCTGCAACGCACCGACGTAGGAATTCATAAAGATGACATTGAATTTTTTCTGACACCTATTGGCGCCGACGCAAAACCGGACTCCAGTGTTAAGATCAAACGATTCGGCTCACAAGGTCAGCAGAAGAGTTTTATCATCTCCATCAAATTTGCACAATACGATTTTATAAGGCGCAACAAAGAGTTTAAACCCTTTTTGCTGATTGACGATATTTTTGATAAGCTCGATAACGACCGCAGCCAAAAATTAGTTGAATTGATTGCCGGTGAAGATTTCGGACAAGTTTTTCTAACCGATACCGATGATGTGCATATAAATGAAGTGCTGAAAGGAAAAGAGAAACTTTTTGATATTATCCGGGTGCTTTAAACTAAATCCGCTTCTACCTTTTATCTGAATTTTTTTTGCAGCGACCGTGGCATTATTGTTACTATAATGAGAGGTGCTGCTTTTACTTTTGCCGAAAAACAATACTTTTACGCGATTAACAAAATGAATGTCAGCAAGCGATAAAGACGAAAATTGGTCACAAATTATCAGGCCTACCGGTGGATTTTCAGCCTTTAATATTGTTGAATTATGGCGGTACAGGGATTTAATTATCCTGTTTGTAAAACGGGATTTTGTTTCTGTTTATAAGCAAACTGTGTTAGGGCCATTATGGCATATAATACAGCCTTTATTCACCACTGCGGTTTACGTGATGTTTGGCGCTTTCGTTAAAATCGAATACGGTGGTATTCCTCCGGTTCTATTTTGCCTTTCCGGCGTTGTAATCTGGAACTACTTCTCATCCTGCCTGGTAAAAACCTCATCAACCTTTGTAGGCAATGCCAATATTTTTGGTAAGGTATATTTTCCCCGGCTTTGCATTCCAATTTCGATTGTCATTTCAAACTTAATGAGCTTCTTCATTCAGTTGTCACTACTCATTCCGGTGCTTGTATATTGCAAATTTGTAAAGCACGCCGGTATTGAGCCTAACGTGTATTTACTAGCCTTTCCGGTTTTAATGGTTCTGTTAGCTATGCTTGGCCTGGGGTTCGGGTTGATAGTATCATCATTAACCGTTCGTTACCGCGATCTTGTTTACTTTATTAATTTCGGTATTCAACTAGCCATTTACACCACCCCGGTTATTTATCCGCTTTCAATGCTTAAAGGAAAAGCCGTGCTTATAACCTCGATTAACCCGGTTACTCCGTTTATCGAAATTTTCAGATATTCTTTATTGGGACAAGGAACATTTAGTTTGCCAGCTGTTTTATATGGCGTTATTTTTAGTGTGGTAATTCTTATTATCGGCATGATAGTGTTCAGCAGGTTCGAACGCGATTTTATGGATACGGTTTAATATTTAATGGCTCATGAGTGTTGTAATTAAAGTAGACCAGGTTAGTAAGATATACCAGTTGGGCCAAATTGGCACGGGCACCCTTGCCAGCGATTTAGCCAGCGCATGGGCTGGTATTACCGGCAAAGATGACCCCAATAAAAAGATTGACGATGAATCGGATAAATCAACGCATGTTGCGCTACGCGATGTAAGCTTCGACGTTAACCGGGGCGAGGTACTTGGCATTATAGGTAAAAACGGTGCTGGCAAAAGCACCATGCTTAAAATTCTTTCGCGTATAACTTCACCAACTTCCGGCTCCATAAAAATTAAAGGGCGCATAGCAAGTTTATTGGAAGTAGGAACCGGTTTTCATCCCGAATTATCGGGACGCGATAATGTATTTTTAAACGGGGCCATTTTAGGAATGACCAAGGCAGAAGTTAACCGAAAGTTTGATGAGATTGTTGATTTTAGTGGGGTTGAGAAGTTTATTGATACACCGGTTAAGCGCTATAGTAGCGGTATGTATGTAAGGCTTGCATTTGCAGTTGCTGCCCATCTTGAGCCCGAAATTTTGATTGTAGATGAAGTATTATCTGTAGGTGATGCAGAGTTTCAAAAAAAGTGCCTTGGTAAAATAAAGGATGTCTCGACCGGTGACGGGAGAACAGTGTTATTTGTTAGTCATAACATGGAAGCTGTTAAAAATTTATGTAACAGGGTGGTGTTGTTGGAAAAAGGCGGAGTGATTGACATTGGCAGCCCTGCTACTACTGTTAATGCATATTTTAAGCGTAATACAAACTATTTTGGGCATGTTAAATACAGTGCCACAAATGCCCCCGGTAATGAAACCATTATTTTGTTGAGCGCCGATTTGAAAATTAATGGAGGCGATATATTGGAAATAGATAAAGGCGTTGCTATAAATTTTGAATTTGAACTAAGGCAGAGTTTTGATGAGTTTAACTACAGCCTTAATATGTTTGCTATTACCGGCGAACATATTTTCAATTCGCAATCAGCAAGTTTCAAGGCAGAAAAGGGAATTTTAAAGGCAAGTTGCATTATTCCTCCTAACCTAATGAATAATGGTGATTACTCCATTTCCATTTTGGCGGTTAATAAAGGGTCTATGCCGCTTTTTAACTTTGAAAATGTTCTTCAATTCGAAATTTTCGATAATCGGAAAGACGGGAAATGGTTTGGCGAAATTGGAGGAGCCGTACGGCCTAAATTAGATTGGATTTTGTAAAGCCACATTCCTATTATTTTTTACTACAAATTAAGATGGCCTGCAGTTATTGCTATATCGCTGCACTTAACAAAAAACAGGGTACAATAATGTTCAAAAGCAGGACTCCAGTGGCAATTTCAATTCGCCACTTTATACATATCAATAGAGTCTCTGCAGCTAAGCAAGCCTCTATCCCGGTTTCAGGCAAATAATTCTATTTTTAAGCCAAATATGCTATTTAATTCACTCTCTTTTCTTCTGTTTTTTCCGATTGTAGCAGTTATCTATTTTATGCTTCCCTATCGCTTCAGGTGGGCGTGGTTGCTAGCGGCAAGTTGTTACTTTTATATGTTTTTTAAAGCGGTTTACATTCTCATTTTATTCTTTACAATTATCATCGATTACTTCGCCGGTATTTTATTAGAGAATGAAACAAATAAGCAAAGAAAACGATGGTGGCTAATCATGAGTTTGATTGCCAATATCGGAGTGCTGGCGGTTTTTAAATACTATAATTTTTTAAATACAAATATATCTGGCCTTTCCAGCCTTTTAGGTCAACATGTCAATATTCCTTATCTCAAAATTCTTCTCCCCATTGGGCTTTCGTTTCATACTTTTCAGGCTATGAGCTATACAATTGAAGTATATCGTGGAAATCAGAAAGCTGAGCGGCACTTTGGTATTTATGCGCTTTATGTTATGTTCTTTCCGCAATTGGTTGCAGGGCCCATCGAAAGGCCGCAAAATATGCTGCATCAGTTTTACGAAGAGCACCAATTTGAATACTGGCGTGTAGTTCAGGGGCTAAGATTAATTGTTTGGGGCATGTTTAAGAAGGTAGTTATTGCTGATCGCCTTTCCCCATTTGTAGATTTAGTTTACGACCATCCTCACAACTACCACGGTTTCCAGGTGATATTGGCCACTATCTTCTTTACTTTCCAGATATTCTGTGATTTTTCAGGTTACTCGGATATTGCGCTAGGTACGGCAGAGGTAATGGGATTTAAGTTGATGCTCAACTTCAACCGGCCATACTTTTCAAAATCCATTTCTGAATTTTGGAAGCGCTGGCATATATCTTTGTCAACATGGTTTCGCGATTATCTCTATTTCCCTTTGGGTGGAAACCGGGTTTCAAAGACTAGGTCATATTTAAATCAGTTTATTGTTTTTATGATAAGCGGCCTGTGGCACGGTGCAAATTGGACTTTTGTTATTTGGGGAACACTGCATGGAACTTACATGATAATAGGAAATATAACCAAAGCAACTAGGGACCGATTTAGCTTGGGCATTGGATTAAAAAAAGCAAGCGGACTAAATAAACTTATTGAGGTAAGTGCAACTTTTGCGTTAGTGGCATTTGCATGGATATTTTTCAGAGCTGCTAATTTTTCTGATACAATAACCATAATTAAGAATGGCCTGCAGGTTTCGCGTGCACAATTAGGAATATATATATTGGGTACGGATACATATAATTTTAAATTGTGTTTTGTATTTATTTTGATGATGGAAGCGGTGCATTTTTTATTGAGAAAAGGCGACCTGAACTACCTGCTTAACAAACAGCCGGTTTTTGTACGCTGGCTTAGTTACGTTATCGTATTGTTACTGATTGTAAATTTTGGAATATTTGGCGATCACCAGTTTATTTATTTTCAATTTTAAGCCTGATGAAGAAGTTTCTGTTTAAGCTTTTTCTGATTTTAAGTATTATTGTAGCCATAAATAATGTAATTTTTTTTACATTTAATTTGCCCTTCTGTTGGGGAAATGATATTGCTTTCTCAAAAGAGGATTTTCTTATAAAGCATTCCAAGGATTACAATACAGTTTTCATCGGGACCAGTAAAACATACTGGCAAGCGGATGTTTCGGCCTTCGATTCGCTGACCCTCCATAAAACAAAGTCATTCAACTTTGGAATTGATGCAATAGCAGAGGCAGAAATTTTGGATTACACCAATCACCTCGTTACCATCGACAAAAACATTAAATACGTTTTTATCGAAACTTTTGATATTGACCTTATTGTAGATCATAATCTGCATACCTGTAGGCAAAAATACTGGTTCAATTTTAATGCATGGTGGTTTACTATAAAATCTATTTGGGGTTCTGATTATGGGTTTGGGGATAAATGCCGTGGATATGCCTATAACACAATTACTTTTGTTGAATGGCTGCTAAAGTGGGACTTACTTAAAGACGTAAATAGATTTAAACATACACCATCTAATGCAGATTACCTAGGTAATAACCAAACAGGATTTGTTGCATTAGGGGATGAAAAAATAGACTTTGACTACCACTTATCATACCGGAACCGCCTGCTTAAAGATACTTCAATAAATAAAGAGATTACAGATGCTAGCGTTTGGGTTTTTACTCATTATAAGGATTCAGTTAAATTTAATACTGCCTTTTACAATGGGCTCGAATCTGAAATAAAAAACCTTCAGAGTAAAAATATTCGGGTCTTTCTTGTAATGTCACCACGAACCCACGAAATACAACTCAAAAATTTTGCACCTCCGTTTATGGAGGTGGTAGATTGTGAAAAAATAAATCTGGCTGACGCCCGCTATAATCCTGAATTTTACGACATAAAAAATGCTTATGATCCTACCCACCTCAATAAAGCCGGGGACAAGATTTATACGGAGAAAATTGCAAAGGCCTTTAATGAAGATATAGCTAAAGCTAAATAAAATGCCGCCTGATTTTACGCGCTAACCAAATTTTAGTTCATATTGAATTTTAAGAGAGACCAAACACGATGATTCAGATAAAAAAACTTATTGAACCCCAAAACTGGTGGCTTTGGATATTAGTGACCCTGGCTTTTAAGGCAATTTTGCTGATTTATTACACGCACAACATTGACACAAGGTTGGTCGTACAAGGATACCCCGGGCTATGGACAGGGTTTGGCGGAGATACCAGAACTTATATTACACCGATTGAAAATCTGCTGGCGCACAATAGCTATTCACCCAATGACAGGATGCCTGGATATGGTATTGTATATATTATGTTTAGACTTTTTATGAATAATGTGCACGCCCTTAACGCGGTGATACTGTTGCAGGTTGTTGTTTCCTCCATATCCGTTTATGCTTTGGCTATTACTGCAGAAAGGATATTTAAGATTAAAGAAGCTTTTTACTACGCCTTTATGTTGTATTTGTTTAGTGAGTTGGCTTTTTCATGGGACTACCTTATTTTAACTGAGAGTTTCACGTTATCATCTCTTGTTTTATCCACTTTCTTCTTCACACTTTATTTTGATGACCCCAAAAGGCCGGGCTATATGGTTCTAAGCGGCCTGTTCCTTACGTGGACGGTTTTTCTTAAACCCGTTTATGTGCTGGTATTTGCAATTGTAGGTTTTGTTATTTTAATACGTTTATGCCGCGAAAAAAGCAAGGCATTATTGCTTGGCCTCTTTGCCCTTGTTACACCGTTTGTGTTAGTAGATGGCGTCTGGGTTGTAAGAAATTATAGTATTTACCAGCGGATAATACCCCTTACACCTCATTTGTACCTGGATAATATTAATGATAGTTACAATGCTGTGTTAATACAGTTTATGCAAAGTTGGGGAGGAGATATAGGATGGGATGCAGGTACTGATTGCAGGTGGTTTTTTCCTCGATTAAATAATGCCACTTGTATGCCATGTGCGCAGGAGTTGGAAAGAAATGCAAAAGTTACGCTGCCCGATTATATTTACACATCAAAGTTTAATAAGGATAGTTTAATAGCAATCCGTACCGATATGACTACGTGGGATTCACTTTTTGATAATCATTTGGATCCGGTTGCAATAAAGAATTTAAAAGTCAATATTGAATACCGGCTAAACATCTTTTCGCAATCTGTAAAAACTGAAAACCCTTTTTTATACTACGCTAAATCAAGGTTCGTTAACTTGAGAAGGTTTATTATGGGAAGAAGCATAACTACCCCTCTTATTTTTCATCCATATAACAAACTAAAACTTGGAATTTATGCTTTATCGCAGGGACTATATTATCTTGCCTTATTCTCAGCCTTAATTGTAGCTTTTGTGACAGTATTCAGAGGGGTCATATCAGCCAATACTCCGTATGCATTATTTGCCGTTTCGCTAATTTTGATTTACGGGGTTTTTATATTTCCGTTTCTTAAGCTATCCGAGCACCGGTACCTGGCGCCTGAGTATCCGTTTATTGTAATTTGCTCGACTGCCTTTTTTATCAAGTTGAAAGAAATTGCTACAACTTTAATAGAAAAGTAAAAAAAGTCTGATACCCTTTACGGCTTAATCAAATTAACTCTAAAACAAATATAACTAAGATAAAATTTTTAGATTGGTTCATTTGATGTTTGCTTTATCTTGCAGGCTGAACAGGTAGCGGTTTGGGCCAAACAAAAATATCTAACTGCCAAATTTTACTTCGGCATTTAAATCTGCACTCATCGAAAAACGTCGATTTGTGGTGGCAGAGACCATGCATTTTATCATAAACTGATAATCATCTACAAAGGCGATAATTCTAAAATGTAGGATGCTTTTTTGATTATGATTTAGCCGAAATATTATTTCAAACGGTCAGTTGCTTAAGCGCAACTATTGTTGACGCCAGCATCTCTTCAGTAAAATCCAAATGCGTAACCATGCGCACTAAAGTAGGAGAGAAGGGTTGAACTTTTATCCCTTTAGCCGCAACCAATTCGGCAATCTTTGCCGAGCTATCTACTTCAAAAATTGCAATATTGGTGGCTACCGGTAAAACCTTTTTAACCCAGGGTAATGCAGCTAGCGTTTCTGCCAATTGCTTAGCCCGTTTATGGTCATCGGCTAACCGGTTTACGTTATTATCAAGCGCATAAATGCACGCCGCAGCTAATAAACCACTTTGGCGCATACCACCACCCATAACTTTACGCAGCTTTCTCGATTTTTTAATGAACGCCTTGCTGCCAACAAGCACGCTGCCCACCGGTGCGCCAAGCCCCTTACTTATGCATATCGAAATGCTATCAAACAGGCCCATTAAATCAAGCGGCTTTTTATTTAAAGCCGTAAGGGCATTAAATATACGGGCACCATCCAAATGGTAAATCAGTTTTTTCGAGCGACAGAAGTGTGATATAGTCTGCATTTCCTCAACCGTATAAACGCTACCGCCGCCTTTGTTAACGGTATTTTCAATAGCTACCATGGTTGTGTTGGGCAGCCAGTCAAAATCGGGCTGTATTAATTCTTCTATTTGTGTCACAGTCATTCGCCCGTTATCTCCGTTGGTTAACCGTATTGATACGCCTGAATGAAAAGCCCATCCACCGGTTTCATAATTATATATGTGGCAAATTTTATCGCATATAATTTCGTCCAGCGGTTGCGTATGTGCTTTAATGGCAATCTGGTTAGTCATAGTGCCCGATGGGCAAAACAAACCTGCTTCCATGCCAAACATTGCCGCTACTTTTTCTTCCAGTTTTTTTACGGTCGGGTCTTCGGCAAAAACATCATCGCCCAATTCAGCGTTCATCATGGCCTCAAGCATAGCTTTGCTCGGTTTGGTAACGGTATCACTTCTTAAATCAATAATCATCTTGTTATACGTTTATTGGTTCTAAATTGAACGCATCATTTCAATAAATCTTGGTAGTAACTCCGGCGCAAAAATAATTGGGAAAACAAATCCGAATATCGAACCTGTAAAGTGGGCTATATGCCCCACGTTATCGCCGCCTCTCCTGGCCATAACTATGCAATACAATAAGTATAATGGCCCGAAAATATACGCCGGTATGCCATTACCCGGAAAGAATATAATGCCAATATGCATGGACGGGTTAATAAGTATGGCCGCAAAAATTACTGCCGAAACTCCCCCGCTTGCACCAAGGCTGCGATAGTTGTAATTATCGCGTTGCTTAAACAGGTTGTAAATATCGGCAAAGGCTATTGCGGCAAAATACATTATTACATAAAGGCTAAGCCCTTTGGCACCGTAAATACTGCTAAAAGCAGTTTCCATATACGAACCAAAACTATATAGAGCGAACATATTGAAAAACAAATGCCCCAAATCGGCATGTATAAAACCGCACGACACTAACCGGTGCCACTCTTTATTTCGCCAAACCCGGTATGGCCAAAAAATCAACTCATCAAACAAAGTATGGTTGCTGAAAGCCATAAAGGATGTAATTGCCGTAATACCGGCTATGATTAAGGTTATGTTCATTTTAAAATTGTAATGGGCGCTAAGTTATAATTACCTGCCTAAGTTTAATGATAAGTTCAAACTGCACTACTCTTATTGATGATGATAAGGCTCATTATGCATAATTGTAAACGCCCTGTATAATTGTTCGGCAAAAATAGCGCGCACTATTTGATGCGAAAAAGTCATTTTTGAGAGGCTCAGTTTAGCGTTCGCTCTTTTGTATAGCTCATCGCTAAAGCCATAAGCTCCGCCAACCACAAAGCAAATGTTCTTAAGCGATTGATTAAACAAGCCTTCAAGGTAAGCTGCAAGTTGCGTTGATGTATATTCTTTGCCTTTGTCGTCCAGCAAAATAACGTAGTCGCCGGGGGCTATTTTTTTAAGAATAAGCTCGCCTTCTTTCTCTTTAATTTTTCCGGTATCCGATGCTTTTACCGCATTCTCAATTACAACCTCCTCCATCTTAACATAATGGTTAATACGCTTTTTATAATCGGCGCAAATATTCTTTACATCTGCCGAAGAGGTCTTACCTACAAGTATTAATGTGATTTTCATTCAATCTAACACGCCAAAATTCCTATTTTCGCAACCTAAATTTTAAGCTCCGTATGGCAAAGCAATGTAAATCAATTTTTCTTTTGTTGGGTTTGGTGCTTATATCTTTGGCTGGTTGTCAGGATAAATCTACTGCCCTGGTTCGCAGCTGGAAACTGGAGGATATGAGGTTGACTAAAAAAGTACCCGATGCGCTTAAACCTACCATTCAAAAGTCGATAGATGATATTAAGAAAAGCGCTTTTGTAATTACGTACAATGCCGATGGCACCTACTTTACCCAAATGGGGCAGCAAGTACTTCATGGCACCTGGAAACTTAATTTCAACTCCTCAAAAATTGTGGCGGTAACCGATAATGGGCAAAGTATGGACTACACAATCATAAAACTCTCGCCATCCAGCTTTACATTTAAGGCTGTCGAGAATGGACAGGAAGTTATTTTTGATATGGTACCGGCTAACTAAACTCTTGTATGAAAAAATTAATTGCGCCCTTTCTGGGCTTTATTTTGTTATTGAGCTTAACCCAATGCCGAACCAGCACCGAAAATAAAATTGTTGGTGTTTGGCAATTGCAGCAAATGGTAATTAACGGCACCGTACTTCAGGGTAGCTCGCTGGGTAATTGGCTTTGGGAGTTTAACGATGCCGGTGGTTACTTAACTGATGTAGCCGCCATGCGCGAGAAAGGCCTCTACGCTATAAAAGATAGCCTGCTAACCTTAAAGCTGGTAACCGAAAAGAACCGGCCCGATCAGGTATACAAAATTACCCGCCTCGATAGCCTTGAACTTGACCTCGTTTCAACCGAAATTGCCAATAAGCAAAGCCTGCGTTTTCTGCGCCGTAAGGTGAGTGAGGTAACGGGAGAGAAGGATTAAGCTTCTACTAGGTTAACGTAATGTTAAAGTGGCAATTTGTTGGCTATTTTCTTTGCCTATGATGCTGTACGGCATGGTTATAATAAACGGTGTATTTTCTTTTTCCCCAAAATAGAATTCCTTTGCCCCACTTAATAAACTACATGAAAAAGCTTTTAACCGTCCGGTTGCTAATGGCAACCATTCTTGTTTCATTATTTGGGATTCAATTAACCCGTGCACAGGACAGCACCATTACCTACCTGCGCAATCCCGAAGGAAGGATTCGCGAACACAATGTCGATTTCCTTAAGATGCTTTTAAACGTAAAGTTTAATACTACCGAAGGCAAGGTTATTGGCGACGTAAAATATGAGTTTAAACCTATTCAGTTTGTGGTTGATACTTTGTTTTTAGATGCACCGGGTATTGACATTAAAAAGATAACCCTTGATGGAAAGGACCTTACATATAAAACCGATAGCGCCGGTGTTACCATTAAGTTTTTACAACCAATGGATTGGAATAAAAAATACAATCTCGAGGTAAATTATGAAGCCACACCGCGCAAAGGCCTTTACTTTATTGGCTGGAATGTAAATGCAAAGAACACTGATAAGGACCCTTATTTTACCCGCAAACAAATCTGGACCCAGGGCGAAGGTGCCGATAATCGTTTCTGGATGCCATGCTACGATGATGTAGATGATAAAATGGTTACCGAAACAGTTATCACTTTCGATTCCGCCTATACCGTAATCTCAAACGGCAATTTAAAAGAGAAAAAGAAAAACACTGATGGCACTGTTACCTGGCATTATGCTATGAATAAACCGATGGTGCCTTACTTGATAATGATAGGTATTGATAAATACGGTTACAAAGATTACAAAAGCAAAAACGGCATTGTGTCGCGTGAGTATTATTATGCCGATAGGCCTGAAACTGTTATCCCTACATACAAGTACAGTGCCGAGATGATGGATTTTATTGCTAACGAAACTGGCTTTAATTATCCATGGGAAACCTACGCCAACGTGCCGGTACAGGACTTTATGTTTGGGGCTATGGAAAACACGACGGCCACTATTTACGGCGACTTTTTGCTAACAGATGTTCGTGCTGCTATTGAGCGCGATTATGTGGCCATTAATGCGCATGAGCTAACCCACCAATGGTTCGGCGATTGCGTTACGGCACAGGGTTGGAGGCATCTTTGGCTACACGAAAGCTTTGCTACCTATTACTCAAAACAATTTATGCGCCATGCCTATGGCGATGATGCCTACCAATGGAATAAGCGCGGCGAAACTATGCAGGCTTTAAATGCTGAGAAGAATGACCGGTTCCCTATAGCTGATACCCGCGCTGGCACGGCAAGAATATACCCTAAAGGGAGTTTTGTTTTAGATATGATGAGATATGTAGTAGGCGATTCAGTATTTAGACGTTGTGTTAGCAGCTACCTTAAAAAACACGCTTACGATAACGTAAACAGCCAGGATTTTATGCGCACATTTATGGATAACGCCGGTGTTAATTTGGATTGGTTTTTCGATGAATGGATTTTCCGTGCAAGCTTTCCTAAATACTCGGTTAGGTATGAAAAGATGAAGGATAACGTAGTGTTTTACGTTTCGCAAACACAAAAAACCGATGAGCTAACCGGTATTTTTAAAATGCCCGTGGTTTTCGAAGTGCACTTTAAAGATGGCTCATCGTCCAGTAAAAAGGCTTGGTTAAGTAACGCTAACGACACCGTTTATGTTAGCGCCACCCGTGGAAGCGATATTGATTATACTCTTTTCGACCCAGGTGCCAATATTTTAAAGACTGTAGATTTTAAAAAGAGCTTTAATGAGCTGGGCAGCCAGTTGGTAAAAGCCAAAAACATGATTGACCGTTACGACGCCCTGGTAGCTTTACGCGATACCGGCATCGAGCAAAAACGCGATTTATTGATTGCTATTTTCAACGAAAACAATTACAACGCTATTCAGCACGAAATTATTAAGCAGTTGGCTAAAGATGATAATTCATCTACCATCGCAATGCTGGCTAACGCAATGCGCAACAAAGATTTTTCAACCCGCCGTGCGGTAGTTGAAAATCTTGAAACCATACCCGATGCCCTTTTGCCCGAAGTAGAGAGATTATTGCAGGATAGCTCGTATGTAACTATCGAGGTAACCTTGCGCAAGTTGGCTAAGCTTAATCCTTCAAAAACTAGTACATACCTTGACCAGACCAAAGACCTGAAGGGTATTAATGATAACGTGCGCATTACATGGCTCGAGTTACACGGTAAAGATTCAGTGGCCGCTATTACCAACAATCACAAATTTGAAAAGCAGCTGGTTCCATACACCTCTAATCAATTTGAGTTCCGCACCCGCGTTAAAGCCATGGATGCTTTTGAACACCTTAATTATTGCGATAAAGACCTGATTTATAACCTGTTTAATGCGGCTCTTTACAGTAACAGCAGGCTAAGTAATCCCGCTATGAAGCTGTTAAAAAACCTTTTAAAGAAACCCGAACAGCTAAAACTGGCAAAAGAGGTTTTTGCAGCTAATAAGTGGACAGATTGGGAAAAGAAAGCGCTACAGGGATATTTTTAATGCAATAGAACGCTGATTTATTAGGATTCTTATGATAAAATCAATTTAAATCAATCCGATGTCTAACTAAATTCGGGGTTTATTTTATTATACCGCTTTCTTAATTGCTGCTTTTGGGGAACTATATGCAGAGGGATAATTTTATTTCGTTCTCCGATAAAAGCAACACCTCTCTCTAGTTCGGATGTAATGCTTTTGAATACCAATATCATAATTGACCATAAAGATCATAACAATTCAGCGTTCTATAACTGGATTTAATTGTACGTGGTTAAAATCTAATTCGACCTCATCCGTCTTCAGTCAAATATTTATTTACTTTTGCGCGCTCCAAAAAAGGTGCTGAAAGAGTTTTGTGGCTTAGTTGCCCCTATCGAAATGCAATAAAACAATGAAGAATAAAGAAACCATAGTTGGCTGGATATTAATTATCGCTTTAATGCTCGTGTTTTTTTTCTATCAGAACAAGAAGTTTACTGAAGATCAAAAATTAAAGAAAGAGCAAGCCAAAACCGAACAGATTGAAAAAGCTAAGCATGTAAATGCTGAGCAGGTTATTTCGTCAACCGATTCAACACACAAGGATCTCTCTACAGCTTCAAACATAGCGGCCCTTAGCAAAGATACCACTGCAGCAACTGCCCAGCTAGGCGCTTTTGCCCATGCTATTACCGGTGAAGAGAAATTATTTGTTATTGAAAACGACTTTCAAAAAATAACGCTTACCAGCAAAGGCGGCCAAATTAAAAGTGTTGAACTTAAAGCGTATAAAACCTGGGATAAGAAACCACTGTTGCTTTTTACCGATAAAACAAACAGTTTAAGTTATCAGCTTCCTATTGCAAACAACCAGGTTGTCGATACCAAAGATTTATATTTTGAACCGGTTGGTGCGCCATTTGTAGTTACCGGCGATTCGTCAAAAACTTTTGCCTTACGTGTTACTGCAGGCGATGGCAAATATTTTGAGCAACGCTTTACATTAAAGGGCAATTCGTACATGCTTAACTACGATGTTAGCCTGGTGGGGTTAAATACAATAATACCAGGCAATGCCAATTTAATATTTGTAAGCTGGGATAACTACCTAAGCGTGTTGGAGCACAATTTGCAAAACGAACGAAGATATTCTGCCCTTTACCTTCGCGATAAAGCTGCAAGTGTATCGCACTTATCTGAAGATAAGGAAAGCGATAGCCTTAGGTTTGATACTCCTTTAGAATGGATATCATATAAACAACAGTTTTTCAATACAACCCTGTTTAGTGCCAACGGTGATTTTCACGCGGGTATGCTAAAAACTCACTTTAGTAAAGATAACAGCAGCTACGTGAAAAATTACGATGCCAAGTTTACCATTCCTTATAACAATGCATCAAACGTTAACACCTATAACTTTCAATACTACATAGGCCCTAATAGTTACAATTCCCTGGCATCAATTAACAAGGATGTAGAAAGCATTATTAAGCTGAGTCCCGATTTTTGGATGTTTTCATGGATCAGATACATCACCCGGTTCATAATTTGGGTATTTGGCTGGCTTAGCAAGGTTATCACCAATTACGGCATCATTATTTTAATAATGACGCTGATATTAAAGTTGGTATTGCATCCGCTTACCGCCAAATCAATCGAAAGCTCGGCCAAAATGAAAATTCTGGCACCTGAGTTGGCTGCTTTAAAGGAGAAATACGGCGAAGACCAAACCCGTATGGGGCAAGAGCAAATGAAGCTTTACAGCAGGGCAGGAGTAAGCCCGTTTGGAGGCTGTCTTCCATTGCTATTGCAATTCCCGATTTTGATGGCCATGTATTATTTCTTCCCGGTCTGTATCGAACTTCGACAGCAGCATTTTTTATGGGCAACCGATTTATCCAGCTATGATAGTATCGTAACCTTTGCAACTACCCTTCCTATCCTTAATATCGACCACATTAGCTTATTCACCATCTTAATGACTATAAGTTCAATTGGCCAGGCAGTAATGAATAACCAAATGAACGCCATGGGCAACCAGCAACCTGGTATGAAATACATGCCGTATTTTATGCCGGTTTTGATGATGTTCCTGTTCAACAGCTTCCCTGCCGCGCTTACTTATTATTACCTACTGCAGAATTTGCTTGGGGTTGGCCATCAATGGGTTATCCAAAAATTCTTTATTGACGATGCCAAGCTGCGCAAACAAATTGAGGATAACAAAAAGAATCCTAAGCAGCCATCTTCATGGCAGAAAAAGCTGTCTGACATGCAAAAGCAGGCCGAACAACGCGGCAAAGGCGGGAAATAAAACTCTTTGTCGTTTTAAACTTCAAAAGTCCCAAAATCGCAAAATGAAAACTTTGTGGTTTTGGGACTTTATGCTTTTATCAACTTCAATCAATTTGTTAAATACTGCCCTTCTTCCCCTTAGTTCGGGTGCATTTTTTTACAATTTCGTGACAAATTATTATTTCCAATTCGACCCCGATTCGAAAAAACGTTTACATTTGACCCCACTAATTAACTAAATAAAACCTCTATTAAAAATGAGAAAGTTTTTACTACTATCAGCAGTAGCTGCTGTAGTCCAGTTTTCAAACGCTCAGGCTCCTGTTGCAAAACCTGAACGTCTTGGAAATGCATGGATTCAACAATCAATGAAAGAAGAAAGGCCTGTTGTTTTATTGCCTCAGGGTAGCAGTACTCCGGCAAGAACACATGCTGCAACCAATAACCACGTTGTAGCCAACGGCCATCATAAAGGTAGCAATACCGAAAAGAGCCTTGCGGGTACAGTTCTTAATTCTCAGGTAATCGGTTCTGCCGGTAACCTGCTTACAATTACCGAAGCTAATTGTAATCAATTGTATAGCAATACACCCTTAAACATAGTTTCGTTTGTTCACAGAACTGACCCTACTGTAAGCCCTACTGGCAATATCGCCCAGTATTCGCTTGATTTTTCGTTAGATGGCGGAACAACATGGCGCACTAACATGGGGCCTTTTACCAATTCTGCAAATCCACCAATTGATAATAACGGAACTGACCCTCACGGTCGTTTCCCTCAGGGTTTAATTTTCAACCCGGCCGGAAACACTAATCCTGATAGCGCTTATGAAGTATACTCAGGTACATGGCACGATGCACCCGTAAATGCAACTACAGGTTCATGGGTAGGCCAATTGAGAGGCCGTGGCCAATTTACAGGTGATAGTTCAACATTTAACGTTCATATTGATACAATCAACAATGGTAATACCGATATCGCGACTGGTTTTTGCGAGGGCGCACCTGGCACAGTTTGGTCAGTAAACCTTGATTGGACAGGAACTTTTGCTACCACATCAAACGAAATTACCAATGGTATAATAGTTGAAAAAGGTGTATGGAACGCGACCAACCGCGATTTTGACTGGACAGCTCATGAAATCGTTCAGCAGTTCGATTCATTTACAGCAAATAGCATCAACATCAGTTCTGCGCAGTCATTTAATATCGCTTTCGACCCAACCGGTCAATATGGTTGGATTTCGTGTTTAGGTGATATCAGAACCAACTCTGTTGATAGTACTAACGAACCAATTTTCTGGAAAACTACCGATGGTGGCAATACCTGGAGCAATGCAATGCAAATTCCTTTGGATAGCATTCCGGGTGTGGTTGCTGCTTTGAATGGAGCAACTATTTATCCTCCTGCCAGCGGTGCTCAAACCGGCGCAATAACATCAGGCGTACCAACTACTTCGTTCGAATCTAAACTTGCGGTTGACTATTTAGGCAATCCACACTTGTTTACTACAATTGGTAACGGTAACGGTTATTCAATCGAGTCAGGCGCCGGCTATATTGCTTATGACATTACACTTAACCCTGCCAACTCTTGTACTCAAACATGGAACGGCTGGGCTGCAATTTTTGTTGATAGCATCCAAACTTTACGTGGTAACACAACTGAAGATGCTACACCTCTTACTGAAGACAATCGTCCTTTAGTTTCAAGAAGCGCTGATGGAACCAAACTATTTTTCTTCTGGTCAACATCTGATGTAACTTTAACCCAGGCTGATAACAACGAATTCCCTAACCTGTTTACAAGAGGTTTCGATATCGTTCACTCAACTTCAACACCTTCAATTAACCTTACTCAAGGCGATCCACTTTGGGGCGGTCCTACAACATTGTATCCAACAGGCGGTACTGCCGAAGGCGGAACTTTACAAGGCGCGTTCTATTCTACTGTATCTCCAATTGCTACAACAAACGGAAGCACTGGTTACACAGTTCCATTAGTATTAACTGCTGTTGACTATACTACTCAAACAGGCCAAAGCGGTAACCCTGCTCAATTCTACTACATCAATAACATTACATTCTCTAATTTCGACTTTACCATAGGCGTAAGTGCAAGCTTAACTCCAATAGGTCAGGATACTGTATACATTGCTGTAGGCGCTACCTATACCGATGCAGGTGCAACTATTACTTACCTTGATACGGCTTGTACCCACTCTGGTATTTTGCATGTTGTAACCAATAGCTCTGGCCTTAACACCAACGCTCCTGGTACCTACTATATTAACTATGCAGCAGAAGATGGCAGTGGAAACGTTTATGCAACAGGTAACCGTGTAGTTATCGTGGTTTCTCCTCCGGTAGCTGATTTTACTTATACCTTATTAGCCGGTCAAAATGTTCAATTTACTGATGCCAGCTTATACAACCCTACTTCATGGCTTTGGACATTTGGTGATGGTGGAAACGACTTTACGCAAAATCCTTTCCATACTTATGCTGTCCATGGTAGCTACAATGTATGCTTAAGAGATAGCAATGCTTACGGAAGTTCAGCAACTGTTTGCCATATGATTACTGTTGTTTCGGGTATCAACGAAGTTGATTTTGCTTCTCAAATCAATATGTTCCCTAACCCTACCAGCGGTTTGGTTTCAATTACGCTTAACGCTAACCTTAACCGCGACTTTACTGTAAGCGTTTATAACGTTATTGGCGAAGAAGTAATTGGGGCTAACGAATTCAAAGCTGGAACCACCAATGTTCAATTAAACGCGGCTAATTTAGCTGATGGTGTTTACATGGTTAAATTACAAAGCAACCAGGGCAGCGCAGTTAAGCGCCTTGTGGTTTCTCACAAATAGTTTTTATTTTAATAAAACAACAAAGGCCCTCAATTTGAGGGCCTTTGTTGTTTTATACTATAAAGTGTGAAATAAGTAGACATACACTGGGTTTTTAATTGTTTTACTCCAAATTTGCTCCCTTAAATTGTGCGTTATGAGCTTGGCTTTTCGAAGGTTTTTTATCCTGCTAATACCGGTTGCTTTTGTTTGTTATTTGGTAAGTTGTAATACCAAAAAATCAACCTGCGTTGTGCTTGATGTTGCTCAAAAACCTTTTGAGAAGCTTTCGGATTATAATTTTTTTGCTGGTGTAATGAACGAACTAAAACCCAATGCCAGGGTTATAGCTTACGATTTAAATACCCCGCTGTTTACCGATTACGCCCAAAAAGCACGGTTCATTTATATGCCCGATGGCAAGACTATTGAATATGATACCACCAAAGTTTTGCAATTGCCGGTAGGCGCGTGTTTAATTAAAAACTTTTATTACCAAAATGACTTTCGCGAAAAGGCCGGAAGCCCGAAGCGGATTATGGAAACCCGCCTTCTTGTTCACCGTGCTGAAGGGTGGGATGCCCTGGACTACGTTTGGAACGATGAGCAAACCGAGGCTATGCTTGAAGATGCAGGTGACATTAAAAAGGTTTCATGGACTCACTATGATGGCACTAAGCGTGAGGCCGATTACTTTATTCCAAACAAAAACCAATGCAAAGGCTGCCATTGGAACAACAGCACCTCCATAACCCCAATAGGCCCCAAGGTGCGCAATTTAAACCGCGACTTTGTTTATGATGGTGTTAGCGAAAATCAATTAACGCATATGGCTAAAATGGGGGTGCTCAAAAATGCGCCGGCTTTGCCAACCCAGACACCAAAGCTGGCTACATGGTCCGATTCGGTAAATTACTCGGTTAATGATCGTGCACGTGCTTATTTAGAAGTTAATTGCGGGCACTGCCACAATCCCAAAGGCCCTGCTTACACCTCGGGCTTACACCTGAATCTTGAGAACGCCAATCTTCAGAATTTAGGCTTTTGCAAAGCGCCCGTGGCTGCCGGTAAAGGCACAGGTAACCGGTTATATGATATTATACCAGGCCATCCCGATAAATCGATTATGACGTACCGTATGGCTTCTGTTGAGCCGGGAATTAAAATGCCTGAATTGGGTAGGGGCCTGGTACACCAGGAAGGCCTTGATTTAATAACAAGGTGGATTGCCGAAATGAAGCCTGAAGATTGCAAGGTAAATTGAACTGAGAGGATAAAAAAATGGCAACCAAGTGGTTGCCATTTTTAATTTTTGATTGGCCGTTTATTGCTGTTTAACGTTTACGTTTGCCGATGTAAGATAAGTCCCTTTTGAGTCATAAACCTTAACCCTGTAATTGCCCGGGTCAAAAAACACCAGTTCCTTCCAGGTATAATTCCATTTAGGTTCTATCTTTTGCGGCATTTTCGAAATCTCTTCTTCTTTGCCCGTTTCGTTTATATAAAATACTTTAAAATCCATTTTATCGGTTTTAAAACCTTCATCAGCTTTAAGCAAAACCTTTAGTGCGCTGCCGCTAGGGCTAACCATAAAAAAGTTAGAGGGGTGTTGTGGCTTGCCGGCATCGTTTACATTCTCGCAAAAAGTGAGCGAGTATTGCGCCGAGCCTACTTTGGCTAAAAAAAGCAGCACGATTCCTAATTTCAGGCTTTTCATGATTAATCTATTTGTTTACGAAATTGCATCCTTACCTAGATTGTTTCACTCCAAGTTTCGGGCCAATACCTGTATATAACGCTGGCAGGTCTAATAAAATCTACAGTATTAAATACTTCGTTTTATTTAAACGTGTTAAAACAAGGTTTGTTGCGGTTTTTAGCTCTTTGCGCCAATCTCAATGCCGCAAATGTGCTGGGCTATTGTATTTTATTGCCTAAATTTTAAGTGCTATGTGTTACAGTCGCAAATCTTTATCATTTTAGCGCTTATAAATGCAAATCAATATGCAAACAAAGTGGAGTAATCATGTAGCTATTCTAGCTGGTAGTTTGTTTTTATCTATAGCGCTGCTTTCGGGGTGCAAGGGTGGTAATAAGAGTGATGCGGGTGCGTTGACGACAGCCGATTCATCTGCTATTCATTACCCTCAGGAAACACATTTGAAAAACGTAAAGCAGTTAACCTTTGGCGGCGAAAATGCCGAAGCGTACTGGAGCTTTGATAACACGCGTTTGTCGTTCCAAGGCAAGAATAGTAAGACAGGGTTAATGTGCGACCAGATTTTTATGATGGGCATTAACGATTCGGTTCGCCAGTTAATCAGCACTGGTAAGGGAAGAACAACCTGTTCGTTTTTCCTGCCCGGCGACTCGTTGATATTGTACGCTTCAACTCATTTATCGGGTGATTCGTGCCCTCCTGAAGCTAAGCGCGAACACGGTAAATATCTATGGCCTATATATGGCGAATACGAAATTTTTATTGCCGACTTAAAGGGGAACATTAAAAAGCAATTAACCAACAACAAGTTTTACGATGCGGAGGCTACAGTCTCCCCCAAAGGCGATAAAATTGTTTTTACGTCTGACCGCACCGGCGACCTTGAATTATTTACCATGAATTTGGATGGCAGCGATGTAAGGCAAATAACAAACTCGCCGGGTTATGATGGGGGGGCCTGCTTTTCGCCCGATGGCAAGCAAATTATCTGGAGGGCATCTCATTTCGATACCGACTCTGAAAAGATGGAGTACGAGAATAACCTAAAGAAGCACCTCGTTTCTCCTATGAAAATGGAGCTATTTATTGCCAACGCCGATGGCAGCAACCGCAGGCAATTAACCAATTTGGGCGGTGCAAACTGGGCCCCATGCTTTGACCCTACTGGCAAAAAAGTAATTTTCAGCTCTAATCATGTTACAAAATCTATTCCTTTTAACCTGTACATGATTAATACCGATGGCACCGGTTTAGAGCGAATTACTTACGAGAAAATTTTTGATGCCTTTCCTATGTTTTCGTACGATGGTAAGAAGTTTGTTTGGTGCAGCAATCGTGCCAATGGTGGCACGCGCGAGACCAATATATTTGTAGCTGATTGGCAGCCGTAAGGAGCAGGAAGATAAAGAGTTTTAGGGAAAAGAAATAGCAGATAATTTTCAACAATCATTGCTTTTTGTTGTTGCTAGTATTATTTTCACAGTAGTTCTTTGATAGAAAATCATTTGGCCTAAGTGCCAACTGATTTAAAGATTTTGCCCACACAGAACGATGCGTTAGTTGGATAATATAATCAAACCGGGCTTAAATTTGTAACGTCAATGGCGGGCTGCATTCCGATGAAAGTCGGAACTTCGTCCACAAAACAAGTTAACAGCAGATTACAACGGTGTTACTAAGCCCAAATCCTGACTTAAAGTGCAACTTTAACGTCAGTTTCTGTGTGGGTTTTTTTATTTCTTCTTAGTAGGTATTACTCTGTTGTTAACTCTACATTTACCCATTGCCAAAGGTAGTTTCGTAATATTCCTGGCACAATAATTATCCTTACCTTAAAATTTACCGGTTGCTCATGCGTCCATACCTTTGTATGTTCGCTTCAAAATCCTGATTCTAAAATCTTGCCTCTAATATTTAATTAAGAATGCCCGAAACTACTGAAACACCAAAGAAGAAAATATTTAGCTGGAAGGAAGTTACCGAAGCGCTGAGAATTTACCGGTTTATTCTGCCCTATAAGTGGCAGTTTATTACGGCTATGGTGTTGTTAATTATTACATCGAGCATTGTTTCAGTAATTCCCGGCGGCTTTGGCAATTTGATTAATGCCGCTAGTCCGGCATCTGATGCGCTAGATAAAATAGTGCTGATTTTGAAATCGCATCTCTCCTCCGATGTTAAACTAACACAAATTCAGGAGCAGATAACTTCCTTTAAATCAGGCATTAATCCCGACAAAATAAAGGACATTGGAATTCTGTTGGGTGGCGTTTTATTGATACAAGCTATACTATCATTCTTCCGTATTTACCTTTTCGAATACGTTAGTCAAAACGCCATGGCTGCTATCAGGCGGGCGCTTTACGAAAAGATTATAACTCTGCCTATCCAGTTTTTTGAAGAGAATCGGGTTGGTAATCTTACGTCAAGAATTTCATCGGATGTTTCGCAATTGCAGGATGCCCTTTCAAACCAATTGGCATTTTTTGTTAGGCAATTGGTTTTGCCAATTGTTTGTATTCCCATCCTTTTTACGGTTTCTGCCAAGCTCACTTTTATCATTTTGGGCATTTTACCGGTATTGATAATTTCAGCCGTTTTGTTTGGGCGATTCATTAGGACCATTTCGCGTAAAGCACAGGATAAATTGGCTGAGTCAAATACCATTGTTGAAGAAACATTTCAATCGGCCGATATGGTAAAGGCTTTTACCAATGAGGCTTACGAAACGCGCAGGTACGGGGTTATTAACCAGGCCGTTGCTGCCATAGGCATGGAGGCAGCTAAGTATCGCGCAGGCTTTGTTTCGTTCATCATCTTTGCCATGTTCGGCACTATAGTATTTATAGTTTACGCGGGGTTGAACGAGGTGGCTCTTCACCATATCGATATGGGTAAACTTATCCAGTTTTTCATCCTCACCATTTTTATTGGTAGTTCGTTGGCGGGTTTAAGTGAGAGCTACACTGTGTTGCAAAAAACCATAGGAGCCTCTGAAAGGGTAAATGAAATACTTGGCGAGGCATCGGAAACTAAAGTCAGCGACGAACACTTAACTGATCCCATTGGAGGTAAAGTTGAATTTAAGAATGTAGAGTTTGCCTATCCTTCGCGAAAGGATATTCACTTGTTTAATGGCCTTTCGTTTAAAGTTGATTCGGGTCAAAAGATTGCTCTGGTTGGGCCCAGTGGTTCCGGCAAATCAACCATTATTAAGCTGTTAAGTGGCTTATATCCATTCCAGGGGGGAGATATATTGGTAGACGGAAAGGACATCCGCACTTATAATATTACTGCCCTAAGGAAAAACTTTGGTACAGTTCCACAAGATGTAGTTTTGTTTGGCGGAACTATCCGCGAAAATATTGCGTATGGTAAACCATCAGCAACCGAGCACGAAATATCCGAAGCTGCAAGAAAGGCTTATGCCATGGAATTTATTAAATCCTTTCCCGAAGGTTTAGATACAGTGGTAGGCGAAAGAGGAGTTAAGCTATCTGGCGGGCAAAAGCAACGCATCGCCATTGCCCGCGCCATCCTCCGCGACCCCAAAATTTTGATTTTGGATGAGGCTACCTCGGCGCTTGACTCGGAGAGTGAAAGACTGGTAAAACAGGCTTTAGATGAATTAATGAAAAACCGTACCACCTTCATCATTGCCCACCGCTTATCTACCATTCGCGAAGCCGATGTAATACTAGTTATTAATAAAGGCAAAATAGTTGAACAAGGCACACACAGCGAGCTATCGGTAGTTGATAAGGGGCTTTACAGCAACCTTTTAAAGCTGCAATACGAGTTGGAATAGTTAGTTAGCTATCCAACCATCAACGCACCATTTTGTTGCCCCATTTGAGCCCCATTATTTTATTTTTGCCCCGACTGCTGATTCCTTGTGCTGTTTTGCCTGATAATTTAAAGAGCGCGTAATGATTGTCCAACTTAATAAAGGTATTGCCAAAGATAAGGCCGAAGAACTTGCACTTAAATACCAGGCAACGCTGTTCGAAAACGGCAGCTTTGTGTTGGTTACTTCATCAAAAGTAAAACTGGCCAGCGATGAACTAAAGCAATTGGCTGACGGCATTTTTATTACAGATACCGATATACAACTGGCCGGTAAACCATACTACGCCGATAAACGGGAGATTAAAATTGGCGATTTCAGTATTGGCGGAAATACGAAGAACTCACTGTTAATTACCGGCCCATGCAGCGTCGAATCTGAAGAACAGATTGAGGCCTCGGCGCAGCTCTGTGTGGAGTTAGGTATTAAGGTTTTGCGCGCAGGCGCGTACAAACCCCGCACCTCACCATATACATTTCAAGGTATGGGTTTAGCAGGGCTTAAGTTGCTTGATAAAATGCGCAGTAAATACGGCCTCAAAATTATTACCGAAGTGCGCGATAGCACTCATGTTGATGAAGTAATTGAGTATGCCGATATCATACAAATAGGTGCAAAAAGCATGTACGACCACGGTATTTTGCGCAAATGCGGCCAATCGAAAAAGCCGGTATTGTTGAAACGCGGATTTGGTACTACCCTACAGGAATTTGTTCAATCAGCCGAGTTTATTTTGAGTGGTGGCAACCCCAACGTTATTTTGTGCGAGCGGGGCATACGCACCTTTGAAACCAAAACCCGGTTTACGCTTGACCTTTGCGGCGCTGCGTGGTTAAAAGAGCATACCAATTTGCCCATCATTCTTGACCCTAGCCATGCTATGGGTTACGCATATGGGGTGCCCGATTTGGCCAGAAGTTGTATGGCTTTGGGAGTGGATGGAATATTAATTGAATCGCATCCCAATCCTAAGGCGGCCAAAAGTGATGCCGAACAGCAACTAAATTTTGAAGAGTTTAAAGCTTTGCACGCCAGTTTAAAAAAGGTAGGCGAAGCGGTAGGATATAAGGTTATATAAAAATCACGATGGAGAAATACGAGCAAAGAGGAGTTTCGGCAGGTAAGGAAGAAGTGCACGCAGCGGTTAAAGATTTGTACCACGGCCTTTACCCTAAAGCATTTTGCAAAATATATCCCGATTACCTGGGAGGCGATGATGCTTATTGCAACGTAATGAGTTCTGACGGCTCAGGCACCAAATCTATTCTGGCTTATTTGTATTGGAAGGAAACCGGTGATATATCTGTTTGGAAAGGCATTGCAATTGATGCCATGGTAATGAACCTTGACGATTTGCTTTGCATTGGTGCTACCGATAACTTTTTGTACACCTCCATCATTAACCGCAACAAGCATTTAATTACGGGCGAGGTAATTGCCGAAATAATTAAAGGTGGCCAGGAGTTTATTGAGCGCATGAAAGGCTTTGGCGTGCATATAAACCTGATGGGAGGGGAGACCGCCGACCTTGGTGATTGCGTTCGTACAACTACAGTTGACGCCACTATGACGGTGCGATTGAAACGCGACAACCTTATTCTTACTCAAAATATTAAACCCGGAAATGTAATTGTAGGCTTAGCCTCTTACGGTCAGGCTACTTACGAAACTGAATATAATAGCGGTATTAGCAGTAACGGCTTAACCTCTGCCCGCCACGACATGTTAAGCAAATATTACGCCGATAAATACCCTGAAAGCTACGATGCCGTTATTGAAAAATCGTTGGTTTATAGCGGTTCAAAAAGATTGACGGACCCATTAGAAGGAACGCCATTGAATATTGGCAAAGCATTGTTGTCGCCAACCCGCACGTATACGCCCATCATCAAAAAGATATTGGAAGAGTTGCCGGGTAAAATAAATGGTATTGTTAACTGCACCGGTGGGGCGCACACTAAAGTGTTGCACTACATCGAAAATCTACGCATCGTAAAAAACAGGTTGCTCCCGGTTCCACCCGTTTTCAAATTGATTCAGCAAGAATCGGGCACAGATTGGAAAGAAATGTTTAAAGTACTAAACTGCGGTACCCGCCTTGAAATTTACACCGATCCTAAATACGCATCGTTAATTATTGACGTTGCCCAATCATTTGGAGTTGCCGGCGAAGTTATCGGCCACGTAGAAGCAAGTGATAAGAACGAGGTGGTGATTGAGAGTGAGTATGGAAGGTTTGTGTATTCGTAAATAACTAGCTGTTGCTAATTATTTCCCATTCAGGAACACCCTCTAATAGTTGTATTCCCCCAATCAACCGGCTTACAAAATTTAATGTGCCATTGGTTACCCATAGGTAATCTACCTTTAACGAAAGGTTGTAGCGGGCAATTTGTTCAAACACTTTTTCATTCAACGTTTCTTCCGGGGCCTTGCATTCAATAATCATTTTTGGTTTGCCGCTATTAGAGAAAACTACCAGGTCGAAGCGTTTTTGGGTACCGTTTAGTTCTATACCGCGCTCTACAGCAATGAGGCTTGTTGGATATTTTTTATCGTAAACCAGGTAATGTAGAATATGCTGCCGTACCCATTCTTCGGGGCTTAGAAATACCCATTTTTTTCGGGCAATATCAAAAATGAATTTCTTTTTGTCCTCTTCCTTAACCTTAAAATCATATTGGCCAAACTCTACTTTCGTCATCTTTTGTAAATTCGATTAAAATTAAGAAACGGATTTAATTTAATGGATGATGTTATATTGCATTAAGGCAATGAGATAAACAAACGTGAAAATGAAAACAAAAGAAGATATAGTTAATAACTGGCTACCGCGTTATACCGGTAGGGAGTTGAAGGATTTTACCAAGTACATACTGCTTACCAATTTCGACAACTACGTAAGAATGTTTGCTGAGTGGCATAATGTTCCGATTTTAGGTGAAGATAAGCCTATGATGAATGCGTCGGCCGAAGGGATTACCATTATCAATTTTGGAATGGGCAGCCCCAATGCAGCCACTATGCTTGACTTGCTTTCGGCAATTGCCCCCGAAGCAGTTTTGTTTTTAGGGAAATGTGGCGGTTTGAAAAAGAAGAGCGAAGTAGGCGATTTTATATTACCGATAGCAGCTATAAGGGGAGAAGGAACATCGGATGATTACTTTCCGAAAGAAGTGCCGGCTCTTCCTGCATTTGCTTTGCAAAAGGCAATTTCAACCACTATACGCGATTACGGACAGGATTACTGGACCGGAACGGTTTATACCACCAACCGCCGGGTGTGGGAGTGGGATGACAGCTTTAAAGAGTACCTACGCCAAATACGGGCTATGGCCATTGATATGGAAACGGCCACCATATTTATAACTGCATTCAAAAATGAAATATCAGCCGGTGCACTATTGCTGGTTTCCGATCAGCCGATGGTGCCCGAGGGCGTAAAAACCGACGTGAGTGATGGCGCAGTTACTAAAAACTATGTCGAATTGCATCTGAAAATAGGTATCGATTCATTAAAGCAACTAAAAAATAACGGGCTTACCGTTAAACATTTAAGGTTCTAAGCGGTTAAGTATTGGTATATATTAACAGTATGGAAATTAAAGGAATTGAATTTCGTGATTTGCCACTAACTGGCTTGGAGTTTGCATTTAATGCAAATGAAGTTATCGTTTCGTGTGGGCATTATAATACTGAAACCAAGGAAGTCGACCCTTTGAAATTATATTTTAACGGCGTTAAAAATATATTTACCGATCACCTGGAAATGGCGAATTCAGCCGATGCCAAAATAGTGAGTTTGGAACTTGAGGATTCGGCTGAAAGTAAGAAAGCGCGATTTCAATTAGTAGCCGACTCTCCTAAAACCGAAATAGTTTTAACCTTTAATTACGTTGGGGTTCATTACAGTTGGTAAGCATTCTTAAATCTTGTTCTTCTCGCTGCGGATATACATGTAAAAGTAAAAAGCCGAAATGCCACTGAACAAATGCCATAAAGAATGCGGTTGAATAAGACTATCCGGGTCGCACAGCACTTTGTGAATATCGAACCCAAACCACATTACTGCAAATAAGATAGAGAGCATGCAGGTTACAAGATAGTAGTGATTGGTTTTACCCCGGTCATAGCGCTCAACAACAATTCCGAATATCAAGATAGTTATAATAATGCCCAGTACCACATAATTGCGGATGCCTTCTTTAAGCCCAAAGGTCAGAAACAAGTAAGCGATACTAAACGCAATTATCACTGTCCATGTGCTTTTGGCATGTTTTTGATTACTAGGCAATCCTAAACGCAATAGCCAAACGCGATGGGTAAAATACATAAACGGGAAAAGCGATAACGAATAAACCGCCGAAAAATCGAGTTCGCTCGCAGTGTGTATCAGTGATGAGTGGAAGAAAACACTGGCGCAAAATATATAAAGCATAATGGCACCGAGCGTAAGACTGTAAAATGGGTTGGCCGAAATAATGTTATAGCGGTTCTTTTTAGTGCGGTCTTTCCAGCCGCGATTAAGGATAACGACTGCGGTTAACCAATAAATGAAATTGCTTAGGGTATTAATGGGTTGCCTAATGAAATTATCGAGGTTGGTGCGCTCGCAAAAAAACTTTCCCGTGTCTGCTTCAGTAAAATATTGGTTCCAATAACCATGAAGAAAAGGGAGGCGATTTAAAATCCAAATTCCACCGCCAAACAACAATGCTGTTGAAATCAACACAAAAAACCTGCGCCAGGTTAAAGAAAATATGTTGAACCTAATCATTTTGGGTTAGTGCGTTTAAAGCCACATTATGGGCATTAGCCATTAACGAAAATGTAAGCCCCTTAGCAGGCAGATACGTAAAGCCCGAGCCATCAGCTACAAAAACATTTTTGGTGTGGCCTAATTTGCCATTGGGCAATAACTTGAATTGTTCGTTTTTATTTGAAAATGGTAAGGTACCAGCATAGTGTATGCCTGAGCCATGGCCGGGGTTCATTTTCTTTAGCACAAAACAATTTAATTGCCTTAAGGCAGCTTTAAATTTGTGCTCGTTATGCGCTACCTTTTCATTTTCCTTATCGGTAAGCTTGTAGTTTACATTCAATACGTCACCGGTTAAGCGGCTGGCCTCTTTTTTTAATGCCAGATACTTAGTGTTGCCGCCATGCTCCGGATGAAATAACCCCGCTATAGTAAAAGCCGGCATCATATATTGCAAAAACGGGTAACCGTTTTTGGTACTCATCGGTGTTTCCTTCAAAATATGAAAAGCCATCATTGAGCGATAGCTGTATATCGAACTCATGGCAACCTTAGTATTCGTAAAGTCCGGGTCATAGAACAGTGATAGTTGCGCAAAGCCCACTTTATGTCTGTCTGTATCTCTCCCCAGTAAATATGGCTGTATGGCCGGTAAATAGCTGTATGGATTTGATATGATGGGCAATTGAGTATCATAAGCTCCGTACGAGCGCAAAACAATGCGCGCGGTGCTTAAACAACTGGCTGCAATAACCAATTTTCGGCACTCAAAAACAACGGTTTCGTTGGTGTCTTGGCGCTTACATTCAACTGTAATACGATTATCACCCTCTGTAAATTTTAGTACCACCAAACGGCCATGGTAACTAAAGTTACTCTGTTGTTTTAAATCCTCCACCGTAAATGCAGGCCTGTAAGCGCTTTTGTCCTGGTTGCAATAAAAATCGAGGTCCTTATATTGGTAAGCTTTTCGCTTTCCCATATTTTGGGTTAGCAATGCTAGCGAAGGCCGGCCCATAAAAAAGCCATTCTTATTGAGGCTGCTTTTTTTGCGCTGATAGTTTTGATATAAATTCTTACCGGTTGAATCCATTTCGATTGAATCCATCAAATCCGGTAAATCACCAGCCGTGTATTTAGCCGCATCATCATTATCGCCGCTTATGCCAATTCTTTTTCCTACTGTTTCATAAGCTTCATTCATTCTGCTGGCGTCAAGCCCCGCTTCTTGTAATTCGGACTTTGAAAACTTGCAGCAGCCCAGGCCCCAACCGTTGCCTAAACCACCGAGAGCGAGCGATTCGAGAGGAAAGAAACTTTCTGAAAGTAAAGGCATCCACTCATTTACCTTCTCTATCATGAACTTACGCGGTGGAGTTAAGTGCTCGCCGGTCTTTACATGCCCAAAGGGAATGCCTTCAAAGTTTTTGCCAATAAAATATTCGTATTGATTGGCGTCCTGCTGTTTAATTGAAAGGTAATCTTTGTCGGGTATCGTTCCTGCATACTCGTTATCGGTAACGCCCCCATCCAACATTAACACTTGCACACCTTTTTCCACTAAAGTTTGCGCAGCCATAGCGCCTGTGCAGCCCGAGCCAATTACTATGTAATCCACCACAGCCACTAGTAAAAAAGTAAAATAAAGCTTCCGGCAATGCCTTGCAGGGCTTCCTGCACGCCTTTAGCTATAAGGGTGAATAAATGAAACCGTGAAAATGCTTTGGGTTTGAAAAAATCAAAATAGTGAGGGCTTGTTTCCAGTATAGCAAAGGCAATTATCATCCTCTTTCGCAACCGATGGTTAGGATTGAATAAACCCAATGCGGAATCAATCAAACCAATGCTCCAGGTATTACGAATCATGAATTGAAGAAGGCTTATTTCCTTTTCATTCAAGGTAGTGGCTTCGTGCTGAATGGCATTTTCAAACAGGGATAGAGATTGTTCATCGGCCGTTAAACCGGTTAAATACCTGCAATAAATATTCATTTCCTGCCTGCTCAACGAAATCTCATCCATTTTATTTGGAGTTCATCTTGTTCAACTTCTCTTTCAATAAGGCCAGTTCCTGCGCCAATGTTTTGTTTTGAGCGTGCAGCTTTGAAACGCTGAGCGATAAGTGTAGCAGGTAAACGAGTATGGCAAAAATAGCCCCCGTAAAAACCAGGTTAGGCGGGTCGTGCACGCCAAAAGTGCGGGCTATTACTTCAAGCCCATTGCGCCAAAACGAGAAGATGATTAGTGCAAAGGTTGAGAGAATCCAGATAAACGCATATTCCTCGCGCAACCTTCCCTTTTTTATTTGCCACAAAACGTAGCATAAAAAAAGCAGGCTAACAGCTATGGCAATAAACTGTATCCGCGGGTCCATAATCAATTTCTTAAAAACGTAAATATAATGGCAATAGTAACTTTAAACATATAGTAAATGGTTCCGAAGCCCTGGATGGAGGATTGTCCTCCCTGGCGCTCTACCATCTGCACGGGCACTTCTCCAAATTTCAATCCGTTCCGATTATAGATAATCAACGCTTCAGGTTCAGGATATTCATCCGGGTAGTAAGCGTATAGCAACTCCATGGTTTTACGATTCATTAGGCGCATGCCTGATGTAGGGTCTGTTACCGTTTCTCCGGTAATCAACTTCAACAACCATTGAAAATATTTAATGCCGCTACGACGCATAATGGTACTTTGGAAACCTTCGTTTTTTATAAACCTTGAACCAATTACCACATCCCAGTTGTTTTTGCGCAATTCCTCCATTAACATGGGTATGGGGCCTGTAGGGTGCTGACCATCGCCATCAATTTGTACCGCGTAATCAAAGTCGTTATTAAAGGCATATTTTATACCCGTTTGCACTGCCCCACCAATACCCAGGTTAATGGGCAAATTCAAGGCAATACAGTTAAGCCCGCTAATTATTTTCAGGGTTGAATCTTTCGAGCAATCGTTTACCACCACCGGCACCACCGTAATTTCATCGGTGGAAACGCTGTTAACATTGGCAACCACGGCTGCAATGCTTTCTTGTTCGTTGTAAGCAGGTATTATCACTGCTATTTTAACCCGGGTGCTCATTATTAATTATATGGGCTAAAATATAATCTTTAAAAGTACTTCCCTCTTTTTATGCTTATTTTTTAGTTCTTCGTGTTGTGAACTTGTCTTTAAGATAAGACAGGGGCTGGTTTTTGTGGTTCAACAGGCAAATAGTAGGTTTGTTTAAATATTAACTGATGCGCATAGCCATTACAGGCTCAAATGGTTTTATTGGTAATGAATTGGCCCGTCATTTTCTTTCGAATGGTTATGAGGTGCTATTGCTCCAAAGGAAAGCACCCGAAAGTTTGCTATTGGGGGCTACATGCCAGGCCTACGATATCAATACTCCTGATGTATTACCCAACCTAACTGATGTCGATGCGTTGGTTCATACAGCATACATGCCTTTTAATGGAAACAATAATTCGACCGAAAAGAACATTAAGGCAACCCTTGCTTTATATAATTTGTGTTTAAGCCAAGGCGTTCACTTTGTTTTTCTTTCTTCCATGTCAGCACATGCCAATGCGCTATCGCAATACGGCAAACATAAGTTTGAATTAGAGAATCAATTAAACAGCGATAAATGTTTGATACTAAAGCTGGGTTTGGTGATAGGAGAGCAGGGACTATTCAATCGGATTTATAACTCATTTAAGAAAATGCCTTTTGCCGTTTTGGTGGGCGGTGGCACACAACCGGTACAAACTATTTACATAGGCGATGTGGTAAAAGTTATTGCAAACTGTATTGCTCAAAAACGAATAGGAACCTATACGCTTGCCAGTGGAAAAGTATATACCATGGCGGAACTTTTTATCGCTATTGCAGCCAAGGCAGGCAAGACGCCGATATTTATTTCGGTGCCCTACTGGTTGGTAAGTTGTGGTATTAAAACAATTGAGTTAGTACATCTACCTCTGTCAGTATCGAGCGAAAACCTGCTGGGGCTTAAACAATTACAGGCATTTGATACCAGCGATGATTTAAGGAAATTGGGTATAACGCCACTTGATTTACAGCAAAGCCTTAACCTTTTGTAAATCTATTTTTGTCCGGCAAGTCTTGCGGCTTCAGCACGATTGTTTTTCAGCATCGCGTTTTGTGCATCTATCTTTAATCCCCGGTCGCAGGCATCCATTGCTTTTTGGTATTCCTTTAGCTGGTTGTAAGCCGAGCAGATGTTATTCCAGGCAATACTACTGTTAGGATTAAGTTTAAGTGCCTTTTTAGCGGCTTCAATAGTTTTTAAATAATCCTGCTGCACATAGTAATTATAGCTAAGGTTGTGGTAGTAAGCCTCGTTAGGTACAAAGGTCTTTTTTGCTTTGTAACTCTCTGCTACATTGTTTTTTAGCAGCTGAAAGTCGGGGTCAATAGCAAATCCCTTTTTGGAATATTCAATGGCTTCATCAAACATTTTGAGTGAGTTGTAAGAAGCTACCACATCGTTAATGGCAACTTTATCATTCGGCTTTAACTCTACGCATTTTTTAAACGCAATTACCGCCTTGTTGTAATCAGCTTTTTGGTAATAACCAACACCTTCTGCCAATAATGCAGCAAACGGATCTGCCGGTGCGGGTGTAGTATAAGTTACCGTTGCCTGCGAGGGGCTGTTTGACTGAACGTAAGTTATCCTTGGATTTTTTACTATTGCGCATAACGGTGTTTGATCAGCCTTTACCTGGTAAATGGTTCCTGCCGGCGGCCAGTGTAATAAAAGATCGTGATTGAACTTCGATTCAGATGGTAACACGATACTATAATCCCAATCCTGCGAGTTTTCCTCACATAAAGCATAGGCAAGCGTTTGGCTGCTATCTATATAATGGGTAAGTTTTATTTGCTCGCCGTACCACATTCTAACCCGCGCTTTTCTTCCCGGGGCATGTATTGAATCATGCTCCGCTATCCAATCAACTGCAGGCCTTATTGAGTATCCGTAATAATCCATTTCATAATTCTTAAACGCCCCTTTTACCCCACCAACCACGGGTGAGAAGTACATGGATTGAACCGGGTTGTTACAGGCAATGAATCGTGCGGGCTCACCTATTAACATTAAAAACAAAATGCCCAAAGCCATTCTTTGGTAACTATCTTTTACCTGCTTAAAAAGCTCAGCCCATGCTAGTGTGGCCAAAATAATAAGGCCGGGAACGGCAAACAGTACGTGCCTTTCAGCATTCAAAACGTTCGAATCGCTGATGATAATTGAAAGCATCGGGAACAAGAAAGAGAACATCAGTAACCCGTAAGCCAGTATTTCACTTTTACTCTTTTTCAAAAATTTAGGTATCAAAATCAAAAATAAAGCGCACCCGAAGATGGTGGTAAGCGGGAGCGTGATATAAATCCATTTGGGCTGCCAGTACCATGGCCTCTGACCATTTCCGATCCACTCGCCTTCAAAAACTTCAGAACAGTTAAATTCATTCAGGCTCTTGAATACGGAAAGCGAACGCCATGGATTAAGAATAGGATTAAGTGTATCCCAGGGCCAAAACAATGCGCAACCTAAATAGCCAATAACCGACACTATACCTGCAATAACAAATATTTTGATGGCTCTGTTAAAGTCAATTTCGTTGGTATACCACAGGTATAATAAATAAGGAAAGAGGAAAGCCTGGAAGTAAAATATAAGTATAGCACCACCCGATCTGATGCCCATAGCCATGCTAAAGCTTAGGCCCAGTAGTATCATTCGTTTAATGCTTAGATTGGGTAGCTCCTTAAACGTGCTTATTATTTGCCACATGCAAAACATAAACATGGTGGCAAAAGGAATGTCCTTAGGGTTGCTTAAGGCGTAGCCAAATAAACGGGGCGTAAATGTGGCTATAACAAGACCCAACAATGCAATTCCCCAGCTATCAGTTATTGTTAGGCAAATCAGGCCAATAATAATGAACAATAAAACACCATAAATGGATGAGATAATATGCTTTGATTCGTATGGGTCAAAAAAATGGTGGGTTATGGTTCTGTAAATAAGTTCGGATGTGCCATCAACAAAACCACCGTAAATATTAATAGCTGTTTTGCTGGTAGCGCCTTCAGTTGCCAGTTTCCATACACCGTTATCAAAGGGCGACATTACTGCTGTTGAATCTACACCACGGTACCAGTCAAGCACATGCCTTCCGTAGGTAATGTGCTGGGGTTCATCTTCGGTAATACCGGCATGCATGCTCAGTAAAGGAAGAATGACAATGCAAGCCGCGGCCCACAGAAAAAAGAGAGTCTTAAATGGATTTGAAAGGTCAATTTTCATTTATTGCATTAAAATGGTTCGCCCAAATATATTTATTTACTGGTTTTCGGTAATGTTCGGGTTATGCTACACTGTCAATTATCTATTGAAAAGTAATATAGTATGGCAATTATGTAAAATGCTCAATTAATTTAACTTCGCAATTATCGATTGGGTTGACACCGGGCATTGAATTTACAAGCATTAACAAAACAGCGAATGGCAGAAAATAAAAGTGGCTTACATGCAATCATTACTTTACCGCGGGTATTCAACTTTATACAGTGGCTTGCAGGTGCAAAGATGTACCGCAACAAGATGTTGCAAGATTACATTAAGCCATTTGATGGATGCAGGATACTGGATATAGGATGCGGCACAGGTGAGTATATTGACCACCTTGATGACTTCTGTAAAGAATATGAGTATTATGGCTTTGATGGTGAGGCTGTGTATATTGACCATGCCAAAAAGGTTTTTAAGGATAGAAAGAATGTGCATTTCTACCTACAGATTTTAACCGAAGACAGCATTAAAGATTATGAGGGGTTTGATATGGTCATCGCCACGGGTGTTTTGCATCATCTTGATGACCAGATTGTGACATCGCTGTTAAAAGTGGCTAAGCTTGCACTTAAACCCGGTGGCAAATTTGTTAGTTACGACCCGGGCAAGTTTGAAAAAATGAGTGTTTTGGAAAACGTTTTTTGGAAGTATGACCGTGGCCGTAGTATTAGAACTGTTGAACAAACAGAAGCACTTATAAAGCCGATATTCCCTAACTATAAGGCTCATACGCCTTACCTTACCTACTATAAAAGCCGCAACATTGTGTTTGAATGTTTCAATACCTAAGGGGAAGCCTTTTTCGAACCTGAAATTAGGCTAAACCACCAATTGTAAAACAGTAATCTGAAAATGGACTGTTTTGCTTATGTTTGAAACATCTTAAACTGAAATCAGAAATTTTATAATTGGGATGGGCGCGGAGAAGAAAGTTGCAGTTGTTATTTTAAGCTGGAACGGCATTAAATTTCTTGAACAGTTTCTGCCATCGGTAGTAAAAAACACTTCGTTAGATTTATGCGAGATTGTTGTTGCAGATAACTGCTCAACCGATGGTTCTGTACAGTTTGTACAAAAGAATTATCCTCAAATTACTATTGTTCAAAACAAGCGCAACGGCGGATATGCCGGTGGGTATAACGATGCACTTAAAAGCGTTAAAGCCAAATACTATGTGCTGCTTAACCAGGATGTTGAAGTAACCCCCAACTGGGTTGAGGCGGTTATTGAGCAAATGGATAAAAGCGACGATATAGTTGCCGCCCAGCCTAAACTGCGCGATTTCTACAAACGCGATTACTTTGAATATGCAGGTGGTGCAGGCGGATATATGGACCGCTATGGTTATGCTTTTTGCCGTGGCCGTTTGTTTGATACCATTGAGAAAGACGAAGGCCAGTATGATGATGTAAGAGAGATTTTTTGGGCCACCGGTGCTTGTATGTTTGTGCGCTCGGAAATTTTTTGGAAGGCAGGCGCTTTTGACGAAGACTTTTTTGCCCACCAGGAAGAAATCGACCTTTGCTGGCGGGTTAGAAACATGGGCTACCATATTATCTGTGTTCCTGCCTCAGTAATTTACCATGTTGGCGGCGGTAGTTTACCCCAGGGCAATCCAAGAAAAACATACCTCAATTTCAGGAACAACATGATGATGATGTTTAAAAACCTGCCCTTGTATATGATGTTGTGGAAAATACCGTTGCGGTTTGGCCTTGATGTATTGGCAGGGTATTACGGCATTTATAAGCATGGCGGGTTTAAAGATATGCTGGCCATTTTTAAGGCGCATGTAGCCTTTTGTTTTGCTCTGCCTCAATTAATCAGAAAGCGCAGAGTAATTCCGCATCCCTCTTCAGTTTACTTCTCGCAGGTTAATCTTTTATGGCAGTATTTTGGGCGCGATAAAACAAAATTCAGCGAGCTGGTAATACAAGCCCCTACGCGCAACTAATTACTTTTTTGGCGCTCTTATAATTACCGAATTTAAGTCGGCGGTTCTTCCCGTTAATGAAATTGGCATAAAGCAATATTCTACTTTACCGTTTGAGTAAACCCTTGCCGGAAATTTTTGGTGATTATTATGTTTTGAAACCAGGAAGGGTTCCACATAACGGGTTTCAATTAGCTTAAAACCGTTTTTGATAACCTTTTGCAAGGTATCGGTTGCACGACTGGCGTCCATTTCGGCGGCATACAAATCACACAGTTCATGCTCAGCCTGAAAGTAGAATACCGAACGCTGGCCGCTACAATTAAACACCACCATGGTTTGATATTTATCGGCTACCGTGCATTGCTGAAAGGAGAGGAGGATTTCTTCGCGGTTATGGCCTAGGTAGTTTTGGGCGGAGGTAAACTGATAGCTAAATGCCAGTATTAAGGCCAACGCGCTTTTATAATGGTTTCCAACAAATCTCCTTGCCATAGTTAAACGCAAATCTAAAGCTATTAAAGCAATACAAAACTCCTGCGTTCCTAACGGGTTTACTGCCAATAATTGCCCGCGCGCTGAAATAAATTCTGTATACTTTTGTATACTTTTGTGATAATCGTTATATGTAAAGTGCAGTTTTGCAATAAGTTATGATGACAAAAATGATCAAAAACCGCCTATTTTCAAACGTGTATACCTTTTGTAAATAATTGTTTGTCACTTGTTTATACCTGAATAGAGAGCAAAAACAGGGTATTTTTGCCCTTTTATTCATAAAAACTTAACAGCCGTTACCCCTAACTTTCACCAATTACATTTATGCAAAGGCGGGTATATACCGGTTATATAATGTCAATGAACGTTGCTTTACCAAATAATGCTTGAAATTGCAATGTTGCTATTTGGTATTATATTACGAAGTTAAAGGTATTTATGTGGCGCTGCAATGGGGTGGGGATAAGTAAATTGGTAGAAACCTGATAGTATTGAAAATCAAACAAGTGCGAGGTTGTAACTTCTCCACTATATTCTAAAAGCTAATCGCTATATTTGCCCCCGCTAAAACCAAATTATGTCAACAACAACAGATAACAAAGTGAATTACAAAGTAAAGGACATGAGCCTTGCTGCCTGGGGCAGAAAAGAAATTTTGCTTGCAGAAGCTGAAATGCCGGGATTAATGGCTCTCCGTGCTAAACATGGTAAAGAAAAACCGCTTAAAGGTGCTCGTATTGCAGGTTGCCTGCACATGACCATCCAAACAGCTGTTTTGATTGAAACCCTGAAAGAACTGGGCGCTGAAGTTAGCTGGAGTTCTTGCAACATCTTCTCTACGCAAGACCACGCTGCTGCTGCTATTGCTGCTGCTGGTTACCCTGTTTTTGCCTGGAAAGGAATGAACGAGCAGGAATTTGACTGGTGTATTGAACAAACACTTTTTGCTTTTGAAGGTGGAAAGGCTTTAAATATGATTTTGGATGACGGTGGCGATTTAACCAACATGGTTTTCGACCGTTTCCCTGAGCTGGCTCAAGGTATCCGTGGTATTTCTGAAGAAACTACTACCGGTGTTCACCGTTTATACGAGCGTGAGAAGAATGGCACTTTGTTATTGCCTGCTATCAACATTAACGACTCGGTTACCAAATCTAAATTCGATAACAAATACGGTTGCCGCGAATCGTTAGTTGATGCTATCCGCCGCGCTACCGACCTGATGATGGCCGGTAAAGTGGCTGTTGTTGCAGGTTTTGGCGATGTGGGTAAAGGCTCGGCTGATTCATTGAGCAACGCCGGTGTTCGTGTTATTGTAACTGAAATTGACCCTATTTGCGCTTTACAAGCTGCTATGGAAGGTTATGAAGTGAAGAAAATGGATACGGCAATTAAAGAAGCTGACATTATTGTAACCGCTACCGGTAACTGCGATATTATACAAGACAAGCACTTTAAAGCCATGAAGCATAACGCTGTTGTTTGTAACATCGGCCACTTCGATAACGAAATTGACATGGCATGGTTAAACAAAAACCACGGCGCATCGAAAGACGTTATTAAGCCACAGGTTGATAAATACACAGTTGACGGTAAAGATATCATCGTGTTAGCTGAAGGCCGTTTGGTAAACTTAGGTTGCGCTACAGGCCACCCTTCGTTTGTAATGAGTAACTCGTTTACCAACCAAACACTGGCGCAGTTAGAACTTTGGCTACATGCTGAACGTTATGAAAACCGCGTTTATACTTTGCCTAAACACCTTGATGAAATGGTTGCCATGTTGCACCTCGAAAAAATTGGTGTTGAGTTAGAAGAACTAAACGACAAACAAGCTAACTACATTGGCGTTAAGAAAACTGGACCATTTAAGGCTGAACATTATCGTTACTAGTATTGAGTATTGAGATATTATCAAAAAGGCAACCCGGTTAGGGTTGCCTTTTGTTTTTTAGGCAACGAATTATCTTATACGAATACTATCATTGTTTATTAAAGATGGTTCAACTTCAACACGCAGAACTCTTTTTCTATTACCATCTTCCGTATAAAATATCCTCAAAGGCATACTGTCATGCAAAACATTCCTTTCTCCGAAATAATATTCCAGTAATCCTTTAGTAACGTGGTTTTCAAAAGTTGTACCACCAACCTCGAAGGTTTGATTACCTTTTTCATTTGGTATAAACTGTAACTTATTCACACTCCCTTCTGCAATTTTGTAGGTTTTGTTAACATAAGTACTTCTTAACCGCAAATAATCATATCCGCTAGCAAATGATACGGTAATTGCAATAAAGCACAATAGCAGTACCCATATCTTTATAAAAATTGGGCTGCGTTTAATCTGGAATGAATTTGGAGCTAAAGAATTTATCAAAATCCCGCATAAAATCATTGCCCCAATTGCGAAAAGGAACAAAACTATTTTCAATGGCGATTCGTTGGAAAAATCGTAAAGTACATATTGTGTATCTTGCATAGGTCCTTATTGTTGCCCGGTGAATATAGTATTAAGTTGTTATTTAGCTTTTGCGCATTTTGTGCCGGGAACATTTATGAAAAATTGATTTTCATAATAAATTACTATTTGGTTTAATTTATGCAAACCTTTACCAATCTAACAAACAAAGAACTTAACAACATCATTTTTGATGGAGATGATGAGGTTTTGCGCAAGCGTGCAATTGAGAAATTATTGATGCAGGAACCTACTAACGATGAACTGGCCAACATTATAAAAAATCATAGGGATTATAGCCTGCGTAACCGGTTTGCTGAAAGATTAATGAAGCAGAATCCCACAAACCGCGAGTTGGCTGTTATTATTGCCCATTGTGGCGAAGTAACTTTGTGTAAAAGAGGTTGGGAGAAATTGGAACAACAAAACCCATCAAAAGATAACTTAACGTATGTTATTCGCACCTGTAGCTTTGCAGATGTAGGCCAAATTGCATGGGAAAGGTTAAAGCAACAAAACCCTAGTGAAGCCGAACTGTCCTTAATCATAGCCTGCTGCAGCCACAGCGATTTGCGCAAGAGAGTAGAGGATGCGCTTGGTACGCTAATTTCCAAAAGTATCAAATGAGTTTTTTTGTTTGAAGGGCTCAAAGTCCTTCTCCTTGGAGAAGGATTTAGGATGAGGCTGCCTTTTTTTTATTTTCGTCCCATGACCCGCTTAAGCGTAAACATTAATAAAATAGCCCTGCTTCGAAATGCTAGGGGTTCTGATATACCAAACGTATTACAGTTTGCGCATGATTGTGAGCGGTTTGGGGCGCAAGGTATAACGGTGCATCCACGGCCCGATGAAAGACACATTACCCGTAAAGATGTTTATGAGTTGAAGAAAACAGTAACTACTGAGTTTAATATAGAGGGCTATCCAACCGAAGACTTTTTGAGAATGGTGGCAGATGTGAGGCCAGAACAATGCACTCTTGTGCCCGATGAGCCCGGGCAACTAACCAGCGATCACGGATGGGATACGATTAAGCATCAAAGCTTTTTAAAAGAGGTGATTGCTCAACTTCACCTGCATAAAATACGGGTATCGCTATTTATCGACCCACAAAATAACTTGATTGAGGCGGCAAAAACAGCCGGTGCCGACAGAGTCGAGTTTTACACCGGGCCTTATGCGCATGATTTTTCAAAGGACAAACAAGCTGCAATTAAAGATTTTGTTAGTGCTGCTGAGTTTTGCAATGAAATTGGCATCGGGATTAACGCCGGGCACGATTTGAATTTAGATAACCTTAAGTTTTTTAAACAACATGTGCCCGGTTTGCTGGAAGTTTCCATCGGCCATGCTTTGGTTCGCGATTGTTTGTATTTTGGCCTTGAAAACACAATTCAGCTTTATTTAAGACAACTTGAATAACGGTATGAGCATTCTTAAAAGAACATTCGGATTTATTTGGGCCTGCTGGACCGGTTTCTGGTTTATGCTGGTGGTTACCATATTTACGCCTTTTTTCGCGGTGTTTCTTGGCATTTTCGGAAAGAAATATTCGATGAAATGTGTTTGGATTAATGTTCATTTTTTAAGCCCGTTTTTGCTTGCGGTTTCATTAATACGTTTAAAGGTATTTGGAAAGGAAAATATTGATCCCCAAAAAACTTATGTTTTTGTGGCTAACCACCTTGCCCAGGTAGATATTATTACATCCGCATCGGCAATGCCGCAACCTATCAGGTTCCTGGCCAAATCTGAAATTAAAAACATCCCCGTATTTGGTTACATGACCAAAATGTTGGCAATTATGGTTGACCGTAAAAGCAGGGCCAGCCGTGAAAAATCAGTTCAATACATGGTAGACGAATTGAAGAGAGGCAACAGCCTGTTTTTGTATGTCGAGGGTACCCGCAACCGAACAGAACAACCGTTAAAGGAATTTAAGGATGGCGCGTTTAGGGTGGCTATTATGGCGCAAGTGCCCATTGCCGTTCAAACCCTGATTGGCACTAAAAAGGTTAATAGTCCTGAGGGGCTACAATTATATCCCGGTAAGGTGGAAGTTTACTTTGGTGTGCCCATACAAACAACCGGCTTGACGGTTGATGACGTACCCATGCTTAAAGAGCGAGTAAGAACAGAGATGATGAGCCATTTAAGCAAAGCTGCAACGGGCTAAGCTACAATAAGCGCATGTTGGTAATTTGCATGCCACATTTTTTCTCTTCTGTCTTTCTTTGCGCTCGAAAAGAATGCATTTCTAAAAGTGATTAAAAGTATACTATGTTATTATTAGATGGCAAAAAACTGGCCGACGAACTAAAAATTGAAATTGCGCAGGAAGTTGAAAAGCTTAAAGCTGCAGGTGGCAAAACGCCCCACCTTGCCGCAATTTTAGTGGGCAATGATGGCGGTAGCCTTACTTACGTGGGCCATAAAGTAAAAAGTTGCGAGCAGGTTGGTTTTAAATCGAGCCTTCTGCATTTTGAAGATTCAATAACCGAGGAGTTTTTATTAGCCGAAGTAAAAAAGCTAAACGAGGATAAGGACATTGATGGCTTTATCGTTCAGTTGCCATTGCCTAAACATATTAACCCCGATAAGGTGATTATGAGCATTGACCCTAAAAAGGATGTAGATGGTTTTCATCCTGTTAACGTGGGCAAGGTTACTCTAGGCTTGTCGGCGTATGTTTCAGCAACACCACTTGGCATCACCAAAATATTGGAGCGTTATAATATCGAAACCTCAGGTAAGCATTGTGTTGTTATTGGCAGAAGTAATATTGTAGGCCGGCCCATGAGCATTTTAATGAGTGGGCAAAGCAAAACCGGTAATGCTACAGTAACAGTTTGCCACTCAAAAACAAAAAACTTAAAAGAGATTACCCTGCAAGGCGATATTATAATAGCCGCCTTGGGCAAACCCGAATTTTTAACCGGCGATATGGTAAAACCCGGCGCCGTTGTTATTGACGTAGGCACAACCCGCGTGCCCGACACAACAACTAAAAGCGGTTGGCGTTTAAAAGGTGATGTAAAGTTTGATGAGGTATCGGCCAAATGCAGCGCTATTACACCGGTGCCCGGTGGAGTAGGGCCTATGACGGTTGTATCCTTGCTATTAAATACACTTAAAGCTGCTAAAAATGAAGTATAATTTTCACCGCAATTTGGATTCACGTTATTTGAATCTTTTACCTCTTGCCATTTGTGTTGGTTTTGCTTTAATGTTTACCGCATGTAAAGAAAAACCAAAGAACGGGCATGACACTACCACGACAGATAATGGTGGTACGGCAGGCAAAGGATATTCTGACTCATCTGCCTCCTCGGTCATAGTTTTTGATCAAAACGGCAGAGTGTGTATTCAACAAAGCAATACATCGTACGAAATGGTAAATATTGTAGAGAGCGATAGTAAAACGCCCCTGTTGCTTAAAATCAAAAAGACAGAGCTATGCTTCGCAGATTCAATTAATAAGGACAAAGTTTACGAAATTTCGGGGAAGAGTGTTTTAGATAGCAAAAGTGTTAGCTGGAATATCCAGTTTGTTGCAACCGACATTTCGTTTAAGGACAATACCATTATCGCCATTAAAGAAGGCACTGACAACGAGAATGATTTTATTAAGCGTTTTAGCCTTTTAAACGGCAACGAGGTGTTTAGTTGCTCATTCGCGGACCTTGAGGTAAAAGTGCCTAATGTTATTAGTAAGTTCTTTATCGGTTACACATCAAAAAAAGCGGCATCCGGTCCTCTGGCACTTTTGAAAGATGAAAATTTATTGGGTGTAGTTAGGCTAGGTTCAAGCGATGCCGCTATTGACTCATTTAAAATAAAATTGAAGCGCTCGAAAATGGCGGATAAGCTGCTTGCCTCGGTGCCCGACCTTATTTTGGCTTCAACCGGCGATAATACCACGGCAATAGATGATGGAAGGTCGTTAATATTGAAAGGAGATAGTCGTTACCTGGTTAAGGATGTTCAGGGTTTTGGAGTTAAGTTTACTTACTACTACGGCGATGATAATGAAACCATCAACATATTCGTTCCGGTTGATAAAGGCAAATTCGACATAGCGCATGCTACATACGACAAGGATATTTTTGAGCTAAGCGGCTTTTAGTCCCAACTATAGAACGCTGATTTATTATGGTTCTTATGATTTTTAATATGATGTAATACATGCTATTAAAATTCAGGGGCTGAAGCAAATGCAATTTCCGATATACTGGTTTTTATCATAAGCCAACATAATCATCATAATAAATCAGCGTTCTATTTCTCCAATTAAACTTAAAAGGCTGTCTTGAATAAAATTCAAGCAGCCTTTTTTGTGGATATTCGTTCTGCGCTTTTGAATCTTTTTGTCTTCAATTTGCATAGAGTGACTACCGATACAACAAATTTGACGAAGCTCCCGGTTATGGAGCATTTTTACACGATACAGGGTGAGGGCTACCACCAGGGTAAAGCTGCTTACTTTGTAAGGCTGGGCGGGTGCGATGTTGGCTGCACCTGGTGCGATGTAAAAGAAAGCTGGCTCGCCGAAAAACATCCATTATGGACTGTTGAGGAAATAGTGGCGGAAGTAAAAATCTCGGGCGCTAAAATTTGTGTTATAACAGGAGGGGAGCCCTTAATGTATAATCTTACCGGGCTAACACGGGCGCTTCACCAAAATAATATCAAAACAAATGTCGAGACATCCGGTGCTTATCCATTAAGTGGTGAGTGGGATTGGATATGCGTTTCTCCTAAAAAATTTAAGAAGCCTTTGGATGAATGCCTGAAAGCATGTAACGAATTAAAGGCGGTGGTTTTTCATCGCAACGATATTCGCTGGGCGGAAGAAAATGCGGAGAATGTGAGTGCCGATTGTAAATTGTTTTTGCAGCCGGAGTGGAGTAAGGAAAAAGAAATGCTACCGGTGATTGTTGAGTATGTGAAGCAGCACCAGCAATGGGAAATTTCGTTGCAGATTCATAAATACATGGATATACCATAAACTGTTTAAAATGAATAAATTTTTTTGTGCGCTTTTTGTTTTTGTTTTTCCGGCTTCAATCTTTGCCCAGGTAATTACTACCAAGGAAGATGCAAAGGGCAAAGCAGCTGAATATTATAAACGTGGCGATTACGATTACCAATACATGAAATTGGCCGCTGCCGATTCATTTTTGCACCTGGCAGTTAAAGAGAAAGATAATTTTATTAATGCTTGGATTTTGATTGGAAGGCTCAATTCAGAAACTACTAAGAATTATAAAGAGGGCGCCGCCGCTTATGAAAAAGTAAAACTTTTGAAGGCGGATTACGACCCTTCGGTAACATTTAATTTAGGCTTGTGCTATATGAATTTAGGTGATTACACAAAAGCAAAGTCTAACTTCCAGCAATTTCTTACTGTTCCTAAAATACCGGCCGATCAAAGATTGCTTACCGACCAAATGTTGAAGGATTGCGACTTTGCGGTTGATGCGATGAAACACCCGCTCAATTTTAAACCGGTTAACCTGGGCCCCGGTGTAAACACAGCCGATGACGAAAGCATGCCTTCAATTACTATTGATGGCAGGTTTCTATACTTTACGCGCCATTATGGTTCAGGTGCTTTTCAGGATGAAGATATTTTTATGAGTTTGCATACCCTTTCGGGGTGGCAAAGGGCTAGTAGCATTGGTAATGCCATCAATACCGAGCAATATGTAGAGGGAGCGCAAAATATTTCGCCAAGTGGCAAGTACCTGTTTTTTACCAGCAGCGACCGCCCCGATGGACTTGGCCGCGCCGATATATACATGGCGCGTAAAGTTGGCGACCAATGGGAGCGCGCCAATAATATTGGCGCTCCAATAAACACACCCGGATACGAAACACAACCCTGCATTAGCGCGGATGGCAGAGACCTCTATTACGCCGGCATACGGGCTGAAGGTTACGGTGGAACGGATATTTGGGTAAGCCACCTAAACGCAGATGGTACCTGGGGCAAACCCGAAAACTTAGGGCCTAACGTAAATACATCCTACGATGAAATGAGGCCCTTTATTCATCCCGATGGGCAAACGCTTTATTTCTCATCTCGCGGGCATGAAGGAATGGGCAACTTCGATATTTTTATGAGCCGCCGGCAGCCAGATGGTACCTGGGGTAAAGCCATTAATTTAGGTTATCCCATCAATACTCCGGGCGATGAGTTGGGAATTTTTGTAACGGCTGATGGAACTATGGCCTACTATGCCTCTGAACAGAAGGATACCAAAGGCCAAATGGATATTTACAGTTTCGATTTGCCCGAACAATTCAGGCCTCATTATGCTTCGTATGTCCGAGGATCTGTTTTTGATAAGGAGAGCAAACAAAATATTCAAACCAATGTGCAGGTATACGATTTGGAAACCGGTAAACTATTCAGCACTTTTTCTGGCGATAAAGTGAATGGTGTTTTCCTTTCTGCATTGCCCGCGGGTAAAAATTATGCCGTAGAAGTTTTAAAGGATGGTTATCTGCCTTATTCACAAAATATTTCATTGAAAGATTCCAATAGCGTTACGCCGTTTGAGGTCGACATTCCGCTGCAAAAAATTAAAGTTGGCGAAACGGTGGTATTGAACAATGTTTTCTTCGAATCAGACAAGTATTCGCTTAAACTAGAATCAGCTTCTGAGCTGACTGTTATTATTAAACTGTTGGAAAAGAACCCAACTCTTAAAATTGAAATTGGCGGGCATACCGATAACAGCGGCACCGAAGAATTGAACAAAAAGCTGTCTGAAAACCGGGCCAAGAGCGTATATGATTATCTTATTGCGAAAGGCGTAGCCGCCGGGCGCTTAAGTTACAAAGGTTATGCTGCTGCTAAACCGGTGGCCGATAACAACACGCCTGAAGGCAAGGCCAAAAACCGGCGTACCGAGTTTTTAGTTACAGGAATATAATTCAGGCCACGCAACCTTTTCGGGCCTTATACCACTCAATTATTGGATAATAATTGTACCTTTTTGATGGTCAAATGTTAAGGAGGAATTATTAAATCATTCTTATTCCCTTAAAAATTTGAAATTAAGTCGTTAATTCTTTTAAATTTATCGGATAATCCCCGTTACTGATGAGAAATATTTACTCCCTGTTAGCTATTTTATTGATTTCCGGTTACTCTGTTTTTGCACAACAGACAACTTTTCAGGCCCAATATAGTTTTGGGTCATTTTCAATTCCAATTCTAACTGATATTATTCAAAATCCTTCTGGTCAATATCTAATGACTGGTACTGATGGCACGTTACCGATCAGGGGAACCGTAACTCTTATTGACTCGGGAGCTAATGTGATTTGGTCGCACGAATATGTTTCGAGTATCCAAACAGAAATTGTGGATGTAAAAAATGTAGCGGCAGGCGGTTATATTGTTACCGGCGAAAGTAACCCCGGTTTGATGTTAATGAGACTTGATGCCAGCGGAAACACGATTTGGTCAAACACTTACCATGTTGCCTCGGGTGTTGATGAATATGCAAGTAGAGTTTTGCCTACCAGTGATGGTAGTTTTGTTGTTGCAGGCTATGTTTACAGTGCCACTCCGCCGGGATTTTCGCGTCAGGACTCGGCAAATTGCTATATTATGAAAGTTAACAGCGCCGGCGCTTTGCTTTGGGCGAAAGTTGTTTTTTGTAGTACGGCTTATATAAACGATCACGTTTTAAATGATGTTGCTGAGTCGGCAGATGGCTATGTTTTTGTAGGAAGTATGAGCCAGGGCGCAGCCGATGCTGCAGGTACCTTCGGACTTGTTATTAAAACTGATTTTAACGGTAACGTAATGCAAATAAGGCATTGGGGGGCTTCCGGTAACGATGTAGAGGCTACTTCCGTATCAAGTTTAACTACAACCACGCAATTAATAGGAGGTGACGATAATAGTGAATCGTTCGTGGTTAAATTTAATTCGGGTACAATAAGTGGTGGTGGTTACAAATACACCGGTTTGTTTGGTGGGTTTCCCCCGTATCTGAATTTTAATGCAGTGCCTACATTTGATGGTAATTATGCAATGATAGGCATGGCCCCGCTTGGTTTTGAATCCTACATTATGAAGGTTAATTCTACCAACGGAAACCTGATTTGGGGAGAGCAATATAACGGTGGTTTCGCATCTCTTTTGCCTGAAGGAAGACAGGTTGCTGATAGCGGATTTATTATGGTTACTACGGCATTAGGAGGTAACGGATATGTTTACCTTGTTGTGAAGACTAATTCGACGGGTCAAACACCACCGGCAGCTTGTTCGCCGCCTACAAGTTTTAGTCCTACCAAAGCTGCCTATAGTCCCACTTATACATCATTTACTCCTGATTCAATCACAACTACTGTTGCAAGTAGTTTTAGTCCTGCAGTGGTTATTGTTCACCCTACGGATTCCATTCATTGTATAGCGATTGTTTGTACAGCACCACCGGTGCCTACAACATCTTCGGCTTCGCCATCCACGGTCTGCTCTGGGTCTCCTTCTACTATAACCGGTAGTGGCTCCGGTTCGGTTACCTATAATGTTTACGCTACGGCCACAGGAGGAAACCCAATAGGCGTTTCGCCATACGTTGTTAATCCTACAACCACTACAACTTATTACGTTGAAGCCAGTTCGGGTTCAGGCTGCGTTAGCACATCAAGGCAAGCGGTTACCATTACCGTTACACAGGGGCCCGGTGCCGTAGGCTCAATAACCGGTAATACAACTCCTTGTGTTGGTGCACAAGCTTATTCTATTTCTGCAGTAACAAATGCCACTACATACGCATGGTCTGTATCCGGTGGTGGTTCTATAACAGGTGGTGCAGGCACAACCAACATCACTGTTACCTGGACAACAGCCGGCGGCCCTTACACCGTTTCGGTTACCGCCAGCAATAGTTGCGGTAGTGCTACAAATTCAGTTGCCGTTACTGTTGGTAGCGCACCCGGTGCGGCTACAGCTTCGGTCACACCTAATCCGGTATGTGCGGGTAATAACGTAACACTCAATTCAAGTTCGAGTGGTGCTACTAGCTATTCATGGTCTGGGCCGGGTGGTTTTTCTTCTACACTGCAAAATCCAGCAATTAATGGGGTATTGGCTAACCAGGCTGGTACTTACACCGTTACTGCTTCTAATGCATGTGGTAGTGTAACGGCATCGGCAAGTTTAGTTGTAAACTCAAAACCGAGCGCAACTACTGCAAGTGCAAGTCCTAATCCGGCGTGCCAGGGGCAAACAGTAAACTTAACCGGCGGTTCCACAGGAGAAACTTCATGGGCCTGGAGTGGGCCGCAAACATATTCATCTACGCTTCAGTCGCCGTCCATAACAAATATTCAGGCTAATCAGGGAGGCACCTATACGCTGATAGCAACCAATACTTGCGGTAATGATACAGCAACGGTAAATTTGGTTGTAAACACAAAGCCAACTGCGGTAGTGGCTACGGCATTCCCTAACCCTGTTTGCGTGGGCGATAGTGTAAGATTAAACGGCAGTGCCACCGGTGCAGTATCTTATAGCTGGACCGGGCCTAACAGCTTTACTTCTGCAATATCAAACCCGCTAATCAGTAGTTTTGTAACTGCCGATTCGGGAGTGTATACATTGTCGGCTACCAATACTTGTGGAACAACCACGGGTACTGTTAGAGTAACCATAGGAACAATACCTACCGCTGTTACTGCAACGGCAAGCACTACTTCTACCTGTTTCGGAACTACCATCCGTTTATTCGGAACTGCAAGCGGGGCGACTGATTTTAGCTGGACAGGCCCTAATGGCTTCACATCAGGCCAACAAAACGATAGCATTGTAAATAGTGTTGTTGCCGACAGTGGTGCTTATGTGCTAACGGTTAGTAATGGTTGTGGCACTGCTACAAGTACCGTCGTTATTAATGTTGATACGCTGATTCAAAATTTCAGCGGCTATTCAAGAGGAGGCGATACGCTTTGTACGGCATATCAATTAACGCTTGATGGAGTTGGGCAGAACATTAATTCGTGGTTATGGGTGGGGCCTAATGGTTTTAGGACAACATCGCAGGATACAGTAGTTAATAATGCCCAACTGGTTAATAGCGGCCTTTATATTTTAACGGCCACCAATGCCTGTGGCAGTATTTCAGATTCGACGTCGGTATACATCGAAAATGGAAGTAGCCTAAATCTTGTTGCATCTTCATCGGCCACCAACGATTCGGCTTGCTTTGGTAATACCATCAACCTGTTTGCTACCGATAGTTTTGACAGTTACAACTGGCTAGGCCCTAATGGTTTTGTTTCTTTCCTACAAAATCCAACTATTGTAAACGGCGCGGTTTCTCAATCCGGTGTTTATGTTGTTACGGCGCAAAATCATTGCAGTTCACGTGCTGATTCGGTTCATATATACATTGATACCATACCACAGGGTTTACAGCTTACAACAAGTTCTGTAGGTAATGCTTCATGCCAGGGGCAGAGCATAACAGTTACCGCCGCTTCACCCGGCATAACCAATTGGTCGTGGACCGGTCCGGCTAACTTTAGTTCGAACCAGGCTTCATTTACCATTAATAATATTCAACCTAACCAACAAGGTAACTATGTAGTAACCGCCACTAATAGTTGTGGTACTAATAACGACACCATTGTGGTTACCGTTTATACCCTGCCCGATAGTTTGTTTGTGGGATACAGTGCCGATTCTATTTGCCCTGGCTTATCAGTAACCTTAAACGCGGCCCAGGGCCTTACTAATGTGGTTTGGAGTAACAGCCAAACCGGTAGTTCAATCAGTGCAACACAGCCGGGTTTATATTACTACACAGCACAGGATGCTAACAGTTGTACTGTTCATTCAGATAGCATAAACGTTTATAATGCTGTGCCGCCAACGCTTAATTTATTTAGCACCAACCCTACCTCTATTTGCCAGGGACAGCAAGTTGTGGTATTGCATGCAAGCTCCGATCTTTCTGAAACTTTTACATGGGGCCCAAGTGGTAGCACGGCTGATAGTTTGGTTGTAACTGCATCGGGTGTTTACAGCGTTGTTGCCGGAAAGAACGGATGCTTTACTGCCGACACTGTAACTATTGTTTTTGCACCAATACCAACAATTGCTTTTACTGATACAACCATAAATACCTGTTGCCTGAATGTTGAGTTTACACCTGTTGTAACCGGCGCTGTAGCTACCTACCAATGGTCGGACACTACAACTAATGCCACTGATGTATTGAGCCATACCGGAGTTTATACAGTAACTGTTACCAGTGATAAGAATTGTACAGCTAGTGGAACAATTAACTTTAATAAGGTATGTATATCTGCAACCGCGCTGGCTACTCCGGATTCGATTTTGCTTGAAGGGTCAGGCGGTTCATCCACTCTGAATGTTACTACACTGCTCAGCGGTAACTTCTCATACTTGTGGGTGCCTTCGGATAGTATACTTAATTACACCAGCAGCACTGTTACCGTAAGCCCTAAGCAAACTACTACATATACGGTGGTTGTTTATGACACTGTAAGCGGATGTACTGATACCACATCGGTTCAGGTGTATGTAAAGTATGAATACAACTTTGCCGTGCCAAATGTGTTCTCACCTAATAATGATGGATTTAATGATACATGGGGTGTTATTACGCAAGGTGGTTTGGTTACTATTGAAGACATAAAGGTTTTTGACCGTTGGGGAGAAACCGTTTTTGATTCACAACGCGATGGCTCGCAAGACTGGAATGGTAAATACCAGGGCAAAGAGCAGTTAATGGGTAACTACGTTTACCTGATTAAACTGAAGATTAATGCCACGAGCGAGGAAAAAGTTTTAAGAGGTAACCTCGCACTTATCAGGTAAAATAATGATGAAGATTTTGATTGTAGGCTCGGGTAATATGGGTAAAACCTATGCCCGCAGTTTTTTGGCATCCCGTTTTGTAACAGAAACAGACTTATTTATTCTGGACAAAAGCAGAGAGCAGGTTGAACCATTAACTGAAGTTAGCTCGCGCAATGTATTTGATAGCCCGGGGCCTTTTATTTCGGACGCAAATATCGTAATACTTGCGGTTAAGCCTCAAGACTTCCCCTTGTTAGCTAATCAGATAAAGCCATTTATTAAATCTGAGCAGCTGATTTTATCTATTATGGCCGGCATACAAATAAGCGCTATTATAACGGCACTTGGTGTCAACCGTGTTGTGCGCTGCATGCCTAATTTGCCGGCACAAATTGGTATGGGTATGACTGTTTTTACTTCTTCTGCAGGTATTGATAAAAGGGAGCTGTTTACTGTTCAGAACCTGATAAACACTACGGGCAAATCGATTTATGTTGAAGATGAAAACATGATTGACGCAGCTACTGCAATTTCAGGCAGTGGGCCTGCTTATGTTTACTATTTTATGGAAGCCATGATTCAAGCTGGGGTGAGCATGGGTTTTTCGCCTTCAGAGGCGGAATTATTGGTTAATCAAACGTTTATGGGTGCTGTGCACCTGCACAATCAAAACGAACTTACTTGCCAGGAATGGATAAAAAAGGTGGCCAGCAAAGGCGGAACGACCGAAGCTGCACTAAAAATTTTCGACCAGTTTGCTGTTGATGATAAAATCGGAGCAGGCCTGCTTGCAGCTTTTGAACGGGCCAAAGAATTAGGCAGTTAAAATCACACTAATAAACCTTTGAGGGACTCAGCTTGACTAAAGTTCTTTATTTAGTTGAAATTCAATTAAATATATTAAGCCAAACCCAAGAAGTGTCAAAAAAGGCATCAATATTCTATACTTGCTTATAACAGTATTAACGGAATGATATATTTGCACAGATATTTTGGAAAGAATGACCGAAAGAAAATATTTTGCCCATGAAACTGCCATCATTGACGACGGTTGTGAGATAGGCGAGGGGACTAAAATATGGCATTTCAGTCATATAATGCCTGGCTGTGTTATTGGCGGGCATTGCAATATTGGCCAAAACGTGGTTATCTCCCCCGAAGTGATTTTGGGAAATAACGTAAAAGTTCAGAATAACGTCTCAATATATACAGGTGTAACTTGCGAGGATGATGTGTTTTTAGGCCCCTCTATGGTATTTACTAACGTTACTAACCCCCGTAGTGCAGTTAATCGAAGAGGCCAGTATTCAAAAACAGTAGTTAAAAGAGGGGCCTCAATAGGGGCCAATGCAACTATTGTTTGTGGGCACGATATAGGCGAGTTTGCCTTTATTGGTGCCGGTGCGGTTGTTACAAAGCATGTACCCCCTTATGCATTAGTGGTAGGCAACCCCGCAAAACAAATGGGATGGATGAGTGAGTTTGGCCATAAATTGCATTTTGACAAAGGGGGAGAAGCGATATGCCCCGAAAGTGGAGATAGATATATTTTAAAGGAGAATAATGTTTCAAAATTGAGCAAAGCATGATACAAGAGTTATTAAGTAAGAAAAAAAAGCTGGCAGTTATTGGCTTGGGCTATGTGGGTTTACCCATTGCGCTTGAGTTTGCAAAAAAGATTTCGGTAATAGGTTTTGATATTAACGAAAAACGGGTGGCTTTAATGAATAAGCACATTGACCCGAGTAGTGAATTAGAGGAAAAGGATTTTGAAGGAGCTGATATTGAATTTACGGCAGACATTAACGTTTTGCGCGAAGCAAGTTTTTTCATTGTTGCAGTGCCCACCCCGGTTGATAAGCATAACGTGCCCGACTTAAAACCTGTTTTAAGTGCCTCGGCTACTATTGGCAAGGTTTTAAAAAAGGGAGACTATGTAGTGTTTGAATCTACTGTTTATCCCGGATGCACTGAAGATGATTGCTTACCTGTAATTGAACAACTATCGGGATTAAAAATGGGTGCCGATTTTAAGGTTGGCTATTCTCCTGAAAGAATTAACCCAGGGGATAAGGAACATACAATTACCAAAATTAAAAAGGTTGTATCGGGCTGCGATGCTGAATCACTGGATATTGTTGCCAGGGTTTATGAAATAATTGTTACCGCAGGCACGCATAGGGCCAGTTCTATAAAAGTAGCAGAGGCTGCTAAAATTATTGAAAACACGCAGCGCGATTTGAATATTGCCCTAATGAACGAGCTATCGCGCATTTTCGATTTGATGGGCATTAATACTTACGAAGTGTTAGCTGCCGCCAGCACAAAGTGGAATTTCCTTAAGTTCTACCCGGGCTTAGTGGGTGGCCATTGCATTGGTGTAGACCCATATTATCTTACCTATAAATCGCTAGAGTTAGGATATAACCCCGAGGTGATTTTAGCGGGTAGAAGAATTAATGATGATATGGGCGCCCATGTTGCCCGCAAGCTGGTACAACAGCTTATTAAATTAAACAAGCAGGTAACCCTTACAAAGGTTTTAGTAGTGGGCGCAACGTTTAAAGAAAACGTGAGCGACATCCGAAACTCTAAAGTGGTGGATGTAATTGAGGAATTAAAAAGATACTCGGTTCAAACCGAAGTTACTGACCCATTGGCAGATGCCGAGGAGTTTATGCATGAATACGGCATAACGCTGCGTAAAGATTTTGGTAGTGATTATGATGCAGTTATTGTTGCTGTAAATCATGATCAATTCTCTACCCTTGATGATACATTCTTTAAAGGAATCTTAAAGCCGGATGGTATTGTGGTAGATGTAAAAGGAGATTTAAGAGACAGGATAAAAAACTTTAGTTACTGGTCATTATAATTGCGCTATGAAAAAGATTTTAATTACCGGAGGAGCCGGTTTTATTGGTAGTCATGTAGTAAGGCTTTTTGTAAATACTTACGCCGATTATGAGGTATATAACCTTGATAAGCTGACTTACGCGGGCAACCTTGAGAATTTGAAAGATGTTGAGAACAAGCCTAACTACAAATTTGTTTTGGGCGATATTACCGATGCAGAATTTATTAATAACCTTTTTGAAGAGCATAAGTTTTCAGCTGTAGTTCACCTTGCGGCTGAGAGCCATGTTGACCGCTCTATATCAAACCCGCTCGACTTTGTTTTTGCAAACGTTATAGGCACGGTTAATCTTTTAAACGCGGCTAAAAAAGCATGGGGATGTAATAAGGATAAACCGGTGCCAACCGACCGTATTTTCTATCATGTTTCTACCGATGAGGTTTATGGTTCGCTAGGCGAAACGGGATTCTTTTTAGAGACTACTCCGTACGATCCGCAATCGCCTTACTCGGCTTCCAAGGCAAGTTCTGACCACTTTGTTAGGGCTTATAATAACACGTACAATTTGCCGGTGGTTATTTCTAACTGCTCAAACAATTACGGCGCAAATCAGTTTCCTGAAAAGCTGATTCCGCTTTTTATCCATAACATTAAAACCAATAAAGCACTACCTGTATATGGTGATGGTAAGTACACCCGAGATTGGTTGTGGGTAGCAGACCATGCCCGCGCAATTGATGTGATTTTACATAAAGGCGAACTAGGTGAAACCTATAACATTGGTGGCTTTAATGAATGGCAAAATATTGAGCTTATTAAGCTGCTTTGTAAAATAATGGATAAGAAACTGGGCCGCGCGGAAGGTGAGTCTGAAAAGCTGATTACTTATGTAAAAGACCGCCCGGGCCACGACAAGCGCTATGCTATTGATGCCTCAAAATTAAACCAGAAACTGGGATGGAAGCCTTCGGTTACTTTTGAAGAAGGCCTGGAGAAAACAGTTGATTGGTATTTAGAAAATGAGGAGTGGCTAAGAAATGTTACATCTGGTGAATACCAGAAATACTACACAGCGCAATACGCAACAAGATAAGGACCCGGGATACCCCATAAAGTGATTGATGTAACATGTACGATATAAAATACCACGATAAAGACCTTTCTGATTTTTCATTTCTTGTTACCGGTGGTGCAGGTTTTATAGGGTCGAATATTGTTGAGTATTTACTGAAAAATGGTGCGAAGAAGGTAAGAGTACTTGATAATCTTGCTACCGGTCGTATTTCGAACCTTGACGGGTTTAAGGATAATCCTGCATTCGAATTTATTAATGGCGACATACGGGATTTGGCAACCTGCAGAAAAGCTTGCCTGGGTATCAATTATATATCGCACCAGGCAGCACTGGGCTCAGTTCCACGCTCAATTAAGGAGCCTGAAAATACCAATGCAGTTAATGTTGATGGCTTTGTAAACATGCTTATAGCGGCCAAGGATGAAAAGGTGAACAAATTTGTTTATGCATCTTCATCCTCGGTTTACGGCGACGAAAAATCATTGCCGAAAGTGGAGGAAAGAATTGGCAATCCCTTATCGCCCTATGCAGTAAGTAAATTTACAAACGAGCTTTACGCCAAGGTATTTCAAAATGTTTATGGCCTTCAAATAACCGGGCTTAGGTACTTTAATATTTTCGGCCCTAGGCAAGACCCTAATGGCGAGTATGCCGCTGTAATTCCGTTGTTTGTAAGCAAAATAATGAAGCGCGAAGAAGTATTTATTGATGGTGATGGTGAGCAGACACGCGATTTTACTTTTGTAGAAAACGCAGTGCAGGCAAATATTAAAGCCATGCTTGCTGAAGACAAAACTGTAGAGGCCGGCGTGTTTAATATTGCCGTGGGCGAGAATTTTTCGGTTAACGGGCTTTACAATGAAATTCAAAGCTTACTTGGAAGTGACCATAAAGCTACTTATCGCGAAACACGCAAAGGCGACGTAAGAAATTCTTTGGCCGATATTTCGAAAGCACAAGCACAAATAGGATATAACCCTCAGTTTTATTTTGGCAGGGGATTGACTATTACTGTTGATTATTTTAAAGAGCACTTTTCAAGAGATTAACGGGGGGGGGTTAAGTCAACCTTTGCTTGTACATTGTACCAACTACCCAGAAAATTTATCTTCGCATAAATTAATGTCGATTGTTTAACCGTCTGTTAGGTTTATTACGTGGTGAAAAGGAGGAGCCGGTGACACGGCTTTCGGATTACAGCCAAATGGCCGTTGATATCCACTCGCATTTAATTCCCGGCATTGATGATGGGGTAAAAACCATTGATGACTCTGTATTTCTCCTCAGGCACCTGGAAGGGCTAGGCTTTAAAAAGGTAATTACATCACCTCACGTAATGGCCGATGGATATAACAATAGTCGGGAAACGATATTAAGCGGTAGGGATAAAGTACGTGAAGCAATTAAACAAAACTCGATTAATATTGAATTTGACGCCACCGGCGAATACAATATTGATGATGCAATGTATGAACGTATAGAGAAAAGGGAGTTGCTTCCCTTTGGAAAGAATTACATTATGGTGGAAATGCCATTTTTGGCCAAGCCCCCGATTATGGGTGATATTGTTTATAAACTTCAGATTGCGGGCTATAAAGTGATATTGGCGCATCCCGAGAGATATACCTACTTTCACGATAATGACTTTAGCAGTTATGAGTCATTAAAGGACCGAAATATTTTGTTTCAAATAAATATTGGCTCTCTATCAGGTATTTACGGAAAAGCAGCCAAATTTACTGCTGAGAGAATGATAGATGAAAACATGGTTGAGTTTGTTGGAACTGATATGCATGGAACGAAGCATCTTGAACTGCTTGATGCCTGTTTAGGATTAAAGTACCTGGACAGGATTTTAAATTACGATAAACTATTAAATAAAACCCTTTTATAGCATATGCCGTTTATTGAGACCGGATTTAAAGGATTGAAAATTTTTGAGCCACGTGTTTTTGCTGATAGCCGGGGGTACTTTTTCGAAAGCTACAACAAAAAATCTTTTGAAGAGGCGGGTATTAATGCCGATTTCGTTCAGGATAACGAATCGCGCTCTCAGCGTGGTGTTCTTCGTGGCTTGCATTATCAACTTGGCGAAATGGCACAGGCCAAATTAATTAGGGTGGTAGATGGGGAGGTACTGGATGTTGTAGTAGATATTAGGGTAGGGTCGCCTACGTATGGCAAAAATTATGGTATTGTGGTTAGTGCCGAAAACAAACGGCAGTTGTTTATACCCCGTGGATTTGCACATGGTTTTTTGGTGCTAAGCGATACCTGTATCTTTCAATATAAATGCGACAATTATTATTCGAAAGAAAGCGAAGGGGGCATACATTATAATGATCCTGCGTTAAATATTAATTGGGGCGCTGATATAAGCAATGCCACTGTTTCGGATAAGGATTTGGTGCTCCCTCTCTTTAAAGATTGCGTAAACTCATTTGTGTTTGAATAATGGAAAAAATATTGATAACCGGAGCCTACGGGCAATTAGGAAGCGAAGTAAAGGACATTTCGCAGAGTTTTCCAACTGCAACTTTCACATATACTGACAGAGATGATTTGGATATTACCGACGTTGATGCGGTTGTGAGATTCATTGCAGAAGGGAAATTTACTACACTTATTAATTGTGCAGCCTACACCGCAGTTGATAAGGCTGAATCAGAAAAAGAAGTTGCTCAGGCAATTAATGGAACTGCTGCCGGAATATTGGCAAAAGCTTGCAAGGATGCTAATGCAAAATTTGTCCATGTTTCAACCGATTTTGTTTTTGATGGCACAATAGCGAGGCCGTTGCTTGAAGACGATGCGGTAAATCCATTAAGTGTTTACGGATCTACAAAGTTGGACGGCGAGAAGCTGGTTTTAGCAAATAACCCCGATGCGCTGATTATTAGAACGTCGTGGGTGTATTCATCATTTGGAAATAATTTTGTAAAAACTGTCCTGCGCTTATGTAAAGAGCGCGAATCGTTAAATATTATTTTTGACCAGATTGGCACTCCAACCTATGCCAAAGACCTGGCTCGTGCAATTCTCGAAATTGCAACCGGTAAAGAATGGAAGTCCGGTTTGTATCATTATAGTAATGAGGGGGTGGCAAGTTGGTATGATTTTGCTATTGCTATACGCGATATTGCCGGGCTGAAAACCCCAATCTATCCTATAGAAACATCTCAATATCCCACGCCGGCAGTACGCCCTAAATATAGCGTGCTCAACAAAAAGAAATTTAAAGACACTTTTAAAATTAGTATTCCTTATTGGAGAGATAGCCTTGTTAACTGTATGCAAATAATTAAGTAGTTATGGAGTATAAAGGTTTTGATGTCGATTTTTTGATTGCGCTGGCTCAAAAAGCGGGCGATGCTATTATGGAAATATACTCACGCGAGTTTTCAGTAGAAACGAAAGATGATCGTTCGCCATTAACGGAGGCCGATAAAAAATCGAATGATGTAATACTGAAGGGGTTAAAAGAAAAATATCCTACAACTCCTTTCATTTCGGAAGAGACGAAGCTTACTCCGTATACTGAAAGGAAAAGCTGGAATACCTTTTGGCTAATTGACCCGTTAGATGGCACCAAAGAGTTTATTAAAAAGAATGGTGAGTTTACAGTTAATATAGCGTTGATTGAAAATGGCGTGCCAATGATTGGTGTTGTGTATGTTCCCGCACAAGGAAAAACATATTATGGTGTTAGTGGCAAGGGTTCATTTAAACTTGAAGACCGCTATGCCAAGCCGGTGTTAATGGAAAATAAAGAACATTACGGCGATAAGCATAAGGTTATAGTTGTTGGAAGCCGTTCGCATATGGATGAGAATACAATGGCCTTTGTTGAGCAGCTTAAAGTAAGTGGCAAAGAGGTTGAGTTTAGCTCATCAGGTAGCTCCTTAAAATTTTGCCTGGTAGCGGAAGGTAAGGCTGATGTTTATCCACGGTTTGCACCAACAATGGAGTGGGATACCGGCGCTGCACACGGCGTTGTGTTGTATGCCGGCAAGAATGTTTTTGATAGAAACACCGGGCAACCGCTTAAATACAACAAAGAGAATTTGTTGAACCCATTTTTTATAGTGGAGTAATTTAATCTTATATAATGTTTGGGTCAATTCAGGTAGATATTCACAAGATGGAGACTTTTATTGAGCCCGCAGCTATTATAGTTGGGGCCTTTATTTTTAGCCGTATATTAAGTGAGGTTGTAAAAAGATACATACGCAGAAGTGCCCGGGTTTTAAAGGTTGACCCAACTAATTATTCCTTTATTCAGCATGCTATTAGCATGCTCATCTTTTTAGGTGCGGTGTTTTTTGTTTTCAGAAGCATACCGCAGTTACGCGATATTGGTACCACATTTTTTGCAGGCGCAGGCATATTAGCTGCTATCATAGGCTTTGCCTCTCAAGAGGCATTTAGCAATATTATTAGCGGTGTGTTTATTGTAATTTATAAACCGTTTAGCGTTGGCGATAATATAAAACTTTTGTCCAATGGGCAGGCGGGTACCGTTGAGGATATAACCTTAAGGCATACTGTTATTAAGGGCGCAGAAAATAGGAGGATAGTAGTGCCAAATTCGGTTATCAGCCGGGAGCAAATTATTAATTCATCTATTGTTGACTTACGTATTCAATTACATCTGGAAGTATTGATTAATTATGAAAGCAATCACCAACGTGCAATTGAAATTATGCGCGAAGAGGCTATAAAACATCCTTTGTTTTTGGATGGAAGAAGCGCTACGGACAAAATGAATGGCAAGGAAGTCGTTGATGTGAAATTTATTGCGTTGGAGCTAAAAGGAATTAGGTTAAGAACTTTTATTTGGGTTGGAAGTGATAGTGATGCGTTTAACCTTAAATGCGATTTGCTTAGAGTTTTGAAAGAACGTTTTGAAGCCGAAGGCATTAAAATAGCCCATGATGATAATGTTATAGAGTTAAAAAAAGAGTAGTTATCTTTAATGGATTGAATTAATCTCTTTTATATTTTAAATGTGGTGAAGAACGTTATTAAGCGAATAAGGAAGTTTAACGAACACCGCGATCCTGAATTGGTGAAACTAAAATACGAGGCTTTAAAAGAAAGTCCGTTTCGTTTTTTCCGAGGCACTTGCCATCTTTTTTACGAAGATCTTCCGAAGAAATCTTTTATCCTCAAATCGCCAAAAACATGGATTTGCGGCGATTTACATCTTGAAAACTTTGGAACATTTAAGGGAAACAACCGGCTGGCATACTTTGATATGAATGATTTTGATGAGGCTATTTTGGGGCCTTGTTTAATTGATGTAGTGAGGCTTTGTACGAGTGTATTCCTTGCTTCGGGAATGATAAAAATGGAGATTGCAGAGTGTAGAAAATTGGCTAAGGTGTTGCTAAAATCTTACGCTTATAATCTGGAACAGGGCCATATAAAATATATGGAGCAGAGAATAGCCAAAGGCTTTGTTCGTGATTTTTTAGAGCATGCAACGCAGCGTACGCGGGTAGAAATGCTAAATCAACGGGTGAAATTTGCGAAATCAGGGATTTCCATTAGGCATGATGAATTAAAAGCGTTTGATGCTGATAAGAAAACGAGGCGCAACGTAAAGATTGCTCTTGCAAAATGGGCCATGGAAAACGCTGAGGACCCGGCTTTTTATAAAGTTATTGATATTGCCAACCGGGCCACCGGTACTGGTAGCATTGGAATTGAAAGGCATCTTGTTTTAATATTGGGTAAAGGTAAGCCTGATGGCTATTACCTGCTGGATATTAAAGAAGCTGATCTTCCTAGCGGTTTACATTTCATTAAGCTGAAGCAACCCAAATGGAAAAATGAAGCGTTGCGGTTAATTGAAATTCAAGGCCGTGTGCAATCAGCTTCGCCGGCCTATTTAAACCCAATTAAGATTGGTAAAAAGTGGTTTGTAATGAAGGAACTTCAACCGCTTGAGGATAAAGTAGATTTTGCCTTACTGCAAAAAGACGTAGATAAGTTAACTCAATTGCTAACCGACATGGGAGCTATTGTTGCCTGGAACAATCTTCGTTGTGGTGGAAGGCAGGGGGCCGCAATAGCCGATGAACTGATTAAATTTGGCCGTAACCTTCACAAGATTGAAGAGGAAATTTTGAATTACGCCGAAAATTACGCCTCGAGGACAATAAAATACTGGGTCGATTTTAAAACTGAAAGGTAGCTTTACTATAATGTTATTGACCGATAGCCGTGAACGTATGCGGAGCACCACTGATAGGTTCTGGTATCGGAGCTCCGTTTACCACAGTAGCCGTAACTTGTTGCGTGCCTTGGTGTGGGCCTAGCGTCCATGTAGCTTGTGCTAACCCATTATGATCTGTAAGTACAAATAAAATGGTATTTGTTCCATCGAGGAATCCCATTCCCTGAGCGGTAGTACCGACTATTGAAAACGTAACGAGGGTGTTAGGGGCCGGGTTTCCATTAGAGTCAAAAATTTTCACCACTAAAGGGTTAGGCAACGTTTGAATGATATTTCCCGTTTGACTATCACCTGACACATACACGAAAGTATAAGGAGTTTCAAAAAATACTGAATCAAAAGTCCAGCTTTGATTAAATTGAGGCATGTTTCTGCCAAAATTGGGTATTCCTATTTGAGCATCAGTAATGGAAGACCAAATTGTTGTACCTTGATTGTAGTTAAATGGATTTCTAATAGCCTGCCCAATGGTACCGTTGAAACCTATTGTTATTTGTGGCCCGGCAACTGTATAAAATGAAGAGGTAATTTGGTCGGTCGCGTTAACAAATATATTGCTTATTGCACGATGTGGGTTGGTGTCAAATTCGAGGGTGTTATAAGCAACGCCGCTATGTAGTGGATGCCATTGACCGCCAGTGTACTGGAGGCCGGCGGTATAGGTACAGTTTGAGCCCCAATATGCTTTTACTTGTAGCGAATCGGAGTTTTGGGCTAAGCTACCCGAGGCTCCGGCATTTAAGCTCATGTTGAATTTCATAACTATTGGAACCGAAATATTCCCCCACGCTTGAATCCATTGAGTGCTTTTAACAGCAAAATTAGCAAGATTAACACCGTTTGACCAACCACGTGTTTCTGTGTTGAAAGCAAAAATAGAAAGGCTATCCTTTGAATTTACATTGCTCGTTGACATTTGGAAATTGGTCAATCCCACAGCAGAATCGAAAGTAAATGTCAAGTCGATAGTAGGCTGAATATTAAATTGACTGTAAACCAGATCTAAATCAAAACCAGGAACATTTGACAAATTTACATTGGAATAACTGCGAAAAATAGATTGACTACTTGGATTAGCGGAATCGATAATTGGTATTTGCAATGTAAACGTGCCGCTTTTAAAAATATCAGCCATGGTAGCCGGTTGGGTAAATAGGTTTAAACGGTCGTTTGCAAGGCTTGTGGCGAGGACTTTCCTAATGTATCCACCATTGGTTACGCCGACAATTATGTCTCCCACATGCACATCTATATAAGGCGTATGCGTTGTAAATCCGTAGCTATAATCGCCATTACCCGGCTGGCCATAGGCATTAGTTAACATCCATTGTGTCGAGTCAATAATATGCACGTTGGGCCATACCACAATGGCACCAGGTGGTGGTGAATTTTGTGTTACTGTGCCCGGCTTGCATGAATTAACCATTGTGGTAAGCACTAAACCAATAAGGCAAAGAGTAAGTAGTCGCTTCATAGTCTTTCTTTTTATATTACAATATCTCCGTTTTGCGATTTAATGCAAACTACAGTTAATTACGTAAACTTCAATGGAAGTTACATTTAAGCAGTCAAATTGCAAAATCAATATTTAAATCAAGGTTAAGCCCGAAATGTGAAGTGTAACACTCCAGATATAAACAAGGTGGCAGGGTAAATGGCTATTAAGCTATTCAGCTAATCGAATTTACAAATTTATTTGCTCAATTCAAAACAAAATTTGCTGCCCTTGCCGAATACGCTCTCCATTGCAATTTTGCCCCCTTGTTTTCCGATGATTTCTTTAGATATTGTGAGACCTATGCCACTACCGCCGGGAATGGAGCCGGGAATTTGAAAGAATTTTTCGAATATGCGGGATTGGTATTTTTGTTCAATTCCCCGGCCAAAATCCTGCACCGAGAAAATCAATGTGGCTTCCTTTGGTTCCACTGCCACAATCACTTTTGCCCCTTCGGGTGAATAGCGAATTGCATTGGTTAAAAAGTTTAGAAGTACCCATGCTGTTTTATCGGCATCGGCCTTAATGGGCGGCAGGGAATTTGGTATATTCTTTTCGAGGGTTATCTTTTTCTCATCGGCTAAAGAATGAACGGCGGCGCAAGCCTGTTCAACTATCTGCAATGGCTGAATTGACTGAATGTTAAATTGGATATTACCGGTTTCAACCTGGGTCATATCTAATAACTCAGTGGTAATTTTTAGTAGCCTTTGACTATCGCCTTTAATATCACTTACCAGTTTTTGCTGCTCAGCATTCAATGAACCTATTCTGGAGTCTTCTAAAAGTTTTAAGCTCATTTTTATCGATGAAATGGGCGTTTTTAACTCGTGCGAAATGGTTGCTATAAAGTTAGTTTTAGCTACGTCCAACTCCTGAAACTTGGTGATGTTTCTTAATACCGTTACCTCACCTATTTTTTGTTCGCCGTTAAAGATTTCAAGCGACTCTTTGGTAAAATAGCTTTCCTTGTTGTCAGCATAAATTTTCAGCAGTTTTTCTTTATCCTCTTTAACCAACAGGTTGCGCAAAAGGTCGTTTCTTAAAGCTACGTCGGGAGCATATTTTCCCAGTAAATCATTTTCACTGATGCCCAGCAATTGTATAGCAACTGAGTTAGCGAAAAGCACCCTGTTTTTTTCGTCAAAACCGATGATGGCATCCTTCATGTTGTTGATGATGGTTTCGATACGTTTTTTCTCAAACATCAATTGACTTAAGTTGCTGTTTTCATATTCATCTAACCGGCTGGCCATGTTGTTAAAGGCAGTTGCCAGTTCGCCGAATTCATCACGGGAATCGAAATGAAGGCGGGAGGAGTAATTTCTATTGGCAATGGCACGTATTCCCATAGTTAACTCGGCAATAGGATTTGCAATCATGCCGGGGAAATTGATTACAAAGGTGAAGCTGAGCAAAAAACATAGCGTACCAAGTATTGTGATATAAGCAAAGACACGCTTAGTGGTTGTTGTTGCAGCCTGGTTTTTTCTGAAAATTGCCTGCATGTTAAGGTCCTGCATATGTAGTACTTTCTGGCGCAAAAGGGCTTCTGTTTTGTCATCACGCTGACCGGCTTTGTACTGTTCAAAAACCTGGCGCAATTCTGACGCTGCTTCATTTTCACCTACCTCAGTAATGTTGTGTTCTTCTTTAACCAGGTTGGTTTCAAATTTCTTAATGGAAATCTGGTCGTCTTTCTCATCAAGTGCCTGAATCATGTTTTTGCCATATTCCAAACTTTCGTAGTTATCCTTTAAAATGGTTGAGGATAAATCGGCCAGGTGGTTTATATAAAAGCTACCTGTACCGGCGAGCGTAATAATAATGGCCAGTAAAAAAATAAGTCCTAAGCGGATTTTGGTTTTAATCTTCATAGTAGTTCAATTATGATAGTATTACTAAGTCAATGTCTGAAGCAGTGAGTTTGTGCAACAATTGGTTAAACACCGCAGTGCTCAAAATTATTTTCCACAGGCGCAGATGCGGCTTACCTATGCATATGGTGGTTACCGCTTTTTCTTCGGCGGTTTTTACAATTGCATCCGCGATGCTGTCGTTTTTTACGTTTATAACCTCGCCTCCCAATTCTGTAGCCAGCTTAAAATTATTGATTAGGTGGCGTTGTGTGGCCAATGGAATATGGTCCCCGTCTTCGCCTGGCGTTTGCACATAAAGTACCCACCATGTACTGTTATAATAACTGGCAAGCCGCGCAGTTTTGCGGATGATTCTTTTTGCAGTTTCATGATTACTGCTGATACAAGCTAAAAAGCGCTCAGGTTTTAATGCGATGTTTCGTGGAACCTCATTCTCGATTTTACGCTCTACCTGCGAGGCTACTTCTTTTAAAGCCAGCTCGCGTAATTGTAATATTTTATCACTTTGAAAAAAGTTACGAAGCGCCGTTTCAACTTTACTCTTGTCGTAAATCTTGCCCTCTTTTAAACGGGCAATTAATTCATCTGCGGTAAGGTCAATGTTTACCACTTCATCGGCCATTCTGATAACCTGGTCAGGTACACGCTCTTTAATTTCAATGCCGGTTATGTGCTCTATTTCTTCATTCAGGCTTTCAATGTGCTGAATGTTCATGGCACTAATAACGCTTATGCCTGCATTCAGAATTTCAGCCACGTCCTGCCAACGTTTCTCGTTAATACTACCTTCAATGTTGGTATGGGCTAGCTCATCAACAATCACCACCTCAGGATGAATATTAATAATGGCTCTAACATCCATTTCTTCAAGTTCCTTTCCTTTATAGAAGAGCTTCTTTCGTGGAATCATAGGAAGACCTTCAACCAAAGCGTGTGTCTCAACCCTGTTATGCGTTTCGATATATCCTATTTGTACATCAACCGCACTTTTGAAAAGGGCGTGAGCTTCCTGTAACATGCGATAGGTTTTTCCTACACCGGCGCTCATGCCAATATATATCTTGAATTTACCGCGTTTTGCCTTGCGTATTAACTCAAGAAACTGTTCTTCATTTTTTTCCAATTCAGGCATAATTCAAATTCACTTTTACTGACGTCCTACACTTTAATACTAAATTATTCCAACTAACTCCCTTAAACAAATTAAATCCCTCAAACCTGTTTAAAAACTTATGCATAAATCCATTGCTGCGGTAAACTGGCCCTTTTTAGTTCCATTGTCATAAGGCGTTGCACCATTGTTGTTCCAGGCATGGTCATATCTCACCTCAGGCCGGAGCAAAACGAAATCGGTAAAATGGTGCGACCAACTAATAGTATGGCTGGTGTACCAGGTTGCAAACCCGGTTCTTTGCCCCTCAACATCGTTTAAAGCATCGTTCCTTATGGAAACGTAATCTTTCGGCCCGCAAAATATCTGGAAATAATTTACCAGACCAATTGCTTCAGACCGGCCATGAATTATTGGGCCTTCTCCACCACCTTGTGCGTATTGGGCCGGGCCAAAAATGGCGGTTCCTCCAAGCGCAGCATTAAACTGCCATATATAATAGGCCTCCGTCATCATGTGAAAGCGTTCATTAAACTTATGTCCCCAAACAAACACCAGCTGCTGCAAATCATCGTGGGCGTTTTTGAATTGCCCGCTACCCACAGAGGCAAGTCCACCGTATACTGATTCCTTATTGTCCTTGGCTACCCAGCGAAGCATCACCGAGCCATTAGGCTGCGCTGATTTAGTCCAAATGGCCATGTCGTTACCACCATGCACTCCAACTTCAAATTGAAACTGGGGATGCACCCTAATGGTAATGTTGACACAGGTATAAGTATAAGGGTCAACGGTAAACATCAATGAATGGGAGTACATATAATTTTGTGGTGCCCATTGGGCTTCAATATCTGATGGAGATATAAAGCGTCCGATTTTAACCAACATTCCTTGCGCCACTTGTGGTACGTATATCAGACCATAAATTTGAGTTGGGTCCCAGCCATAAATGCGGTTATACTTCAATAATTGATTGCTAAAATAACCTTGTGCTGAAGTGTATCGATAATCAGTTCCAACAATACCATTTAAGAGAAATCCCCAATCAACCTTTTTCGTCTGCACCACATCAGGGTCACGTTCAATCATCAAAACCGCCTGATCGAGAATAAGTCGGTTTGGAATAAAATCGTACGATTGCGGAGTATTAGCCTGTTTTGAACTACTGGCGTTTACACCGGCATCAACCCATCCGAAAATATGAATGCCAACATCATTCCATTTAGTCCAGTTTTTCTTTGTAGCTTTTTGTATCGCCTGCATCAGATAATCGGGCAAGGCGGAAGATTCTCCAATTACCGGCCCACCCACCCAATCAGCCATTGGAAATGGTGGTGATGGGAACGGGGATGGTAGACATCTGCCATTAGCGGTTAAGGAATCAGCGGGGGAGCTAATTTGCCTTTCATTCTGACCATAAACTGGCGCCAGAAGAAAAAATGTGAGCGATAAAATTAGAAACTCCCTCATATCATAAGTCATTTATCTCTGCTTTGCTATAGAAATCATAACGAGAAATTATCGGGTTTTTCCCATTTGATTGTTGAAGTTTTAGCAAATTAAAAGTGTACATATTTGCCGATGATTACAATCAAAATAACAATTGCCAACATAAACAGAATGGAGTAGGGGTTTCCATAATTTACAGTCCAGCCTAATTCCGAAATTCTTTTTGGCGGCAACAGACGCTTGTCGATTGGGTTGTAATAAAATATCCCCAATCTCCAGTTTGCAGGGTCATCGTGCCATTTTTTCAGTGTTTCTTTATCTGGTTTTTCCTTGGGTTTCATGCTTAATAAATCTTGGGAAAACAAAAAGGGATGTTTTAGCATCCCCTTTTATTTTCATTTTTAATTAATCCAAATTCTTCTTTATAAACGCACCATCATGGCAAAAATAAATCTGTTTTCCGCCTTAACCAGGTCTGGAGTCCAACCGCCTGTAATTGGCGTACCATCATAACCGTTAGGTGATGTTACTCCACCCGGGCCAGCAAAATATGGTTGCTGACATTGGCGATGTATGAACTGCGCAGTGAAAGTTATAAAATCGTTAGGCATCCAACTTAAACTGGTAGAAAGGTCCCATGCATCAAACGGATCACCGGGGTTAGCCGAAAAAGGATGGGTACCAATGGTTTGACCGGTAGCCGGATTGATATTCGGGTCGGCATCGCCACCAGGGTAAAGTACCAAATAACGGCCGGGGTTATGCATCATACCGCCACCAACGCACCATGATAAATGGTCTTTGATAAACCACATGTTGTTATAGGCCATCCAACAAAGGAAGTTTGATTGTGGACCATTGGCAAGGCCAGCGCCAAATCCGCCAAATCCACCGCCTTCTTGTAAGCCCAAGTCGGCCGTAACAGAGAACGCAGCCTTGCTGAACCCAGCACCGGGCTTGTTATAATACCTTAGCAGGAAGCTATTATCGCTGTGAAAACGGAAGCATTTAGTATTGCCTCCCACATCGGTTCCAAAATAGTTGTTTGAAACAACCCTGATTGCTTCCGTAGGGCTCCAGGTGCTTTGAGAACCCAATCCCGGCATATTATTGAACTTGCCATAAGTTTGCCAACCGTTGATAATCCATATTTCTTGTTTAAACTTCATGCTAGGGAACATCTGGATACGCACGCCATTAAAGAACCAAGGTGTATTATCCGAAGTAAAAGATGGCTGATATGTCCAGTTTTCGGCATTGTAATAAGAGAACAAGCCTACGTACGACATAAAGATACCGGCATCAACGTTAAGACCATGCATTACGTTAAAGTGGTAGCCACCATAAGACTCGCTGAAATACTGGTAAGCCGTTTTAAGGTCGTATCCACCGCGAAGCCAACTGGCATCATTACGCGGAACAACTGTTGCACGGGTACCAAACTGCAGCTGAATTTTTGCGCGAACATTTTGGTAATTGAATTCACCGCCCAATGATGCCAGTGAAACTTCAACTTCATTATTACGCGCAAGCGCTGTCGAACCCACCACTGTATTATCAATAGGGTGTGCCAGCGAAGCTGTATAGTTTACATCAACCATTACGATTGGAGTAAAATATTTTCCGGCGAACGGTGAACCATTGTGCCTACGGTCGTTACCATTCATCCAGGTAAGGTCGAATTGCGAAAACGGCTCAGCACTTTCACTGGTATCGCGCTGCTTTTTATGCTTGCTCTTATCCAAAAAGGAATCAAAAAAATCGTGGGTCATTTCAGACGCCTTTTGTTTCACCTCGCTTTTGTTGCGAGATGCGGGTGTAGCACTTGCTGTTGCATTACCTGCAACTTGTGTGCTGTCGGTTTCGGCAAAACCGGCCGAACTTGCCATTAATAAGAGGCACAGGGATAGTAGTTTTGTTTTCATTTTGTTTATTTTAAGTTTTGGTTTCTCAAAGAAACTGATATCGCATATACCAAAGAAAATACCAGTTAATATTGAGATGATTTTTTTAAATTTATTTAATTGATTATCAGGTGTTTAAAGTAATATTGTAAAATTAAAACCCATTTAAAGCAAACTTAAAAAGAACTGAGAATGAGAAACTCTTTCTCAAAATGAGAGGCATCTTTGAGAAAGAAATTACCAGATGCAAATCAATGTTGCTGTGCTTTTGAAGTTTTGAACATTTTTATTAATGATATTGCAAATATATTTTAATGAAATCCGGATATTGATGACTCGCGTTGTCTTTTAAGATGATTGAAATCAGGGAAAAGGTGTTGGATATCTTCCATGGATTGAATTGTAATTTTTCAGATGAATAATAATTTATTTTAATGTGGCATTGAAAAATATTCAGCAAATGGCCCAATTGCCATAGCAGGATAGAATGTTAAAGCCGCGATAATAAAAATCATGCTGAAAACCATTAATCCAAAAGTTGGACTGTCAGTTACCAGCGTTCCGGCACTATCTCCAAGGTATATTTTATTGCCCAAAATTCCTGCAATCGCAACGGCCCCAATGATTGGCAAAAAGCGGCCAAAAAGAATTACAATCCCACAACTGATATTCCACCAGGGTGTGTTATTTCCTAAGCCTGCGAAACCGCTACCATCAGCCGAAGAGGCAGAAGTGTACTCATAAATCATCTCGGTGAAACCATGAAACGCGGGATTACCGAGGGTTGCGTTAGTTAGATTGGGAAAAGAACATGCCAGGGCTGTACCGACCAGAGATAAAAACGGGTGCAATAATGTAATGATCACAGCGATCTTAATTTCCCGCATGCCTAATTTTTTACCAAGAAACTGCGGTGTTCGCCCGATCATTAAACTTCCGATGAAAACGGTTAAAATGATAATCACGAAAAACCCGAGAATACCGGTTCCAACACCGCCATACAATGAGTTAACCATTATGCCCAGCAATTGCATTCCGCCCGACAAAGGCATAAAACTATCATGCATACAATTGGTGGCACCGTTCATTGAAGATGTTGCAGTAATGCTCCAAAATGCGGAAGCTGCTGTTCCAAACCTGATTTCTTTGCCCTCCAGGTTACCTAGAGAATTGTCAATACCCATATGCGTAATTGCCGGGTTACCTTTCAATTCATAGAACACTGCTGGAACGAGTAATAAAAGAAACCCAATGGTCATCACCGCAAAAATCATCCAGGCTAATTTTTTGCGGTTCAGGTAAAAACCAAGCGCAAAAACAGTTGCAATAGGAAGGAGAATATGAAAAATATTCTCAATCATATTAGTAAAGAAATTTGGATTTTCGAAGGGGTGCGCAGAGTTAACGCCAAAAAATCCACCGCCATTCAACCCAAGCATTTTAATTGATTCAAATGCAGCCAAAGGGCCTCTTGCCACATTGGCCGTATCGCCCTGCAAGGTTGTAAAGGTATGTGTACCATGGAAAGTCATTGGCATACCGTTAAAAAGGAAAACAATTGCCGCTATCAATGATATTGGAAGCAGAATCCGCGTAATTGATTTTACATAGTAGTTAAAGAAGTTACCCAACTTACCAGCAGTTCTTTCTCTTAAGGCGTTAAAAACAACAGCCATTGCTGCCAGTGTAATTGCCGGAGTTAAAAAAAACATAGAGAACATAACGACCAACTGCGAAAAGTAACTCATACCGGTCTCGCCCGAATAATGCTGCTGAAAACAATTAGTAATAAATGAGCATGTTGAATGAAACGCCAGATCAGGCGACATGGCTGGTATTTTATCCGGATTTAACGGTAGCCAGTTCTGATTCATCAGGATGAACATGGTGATGGGATACCAGATAACATTTATAGTAAGCAATGTAACTAAATGCTGTTTCCAATTCATTTCTTCAGCAGGGTCAATACCCATGAGCTTGTAAATAGTCTTTTCAATTGGATTGAATACAGGGTCAAGGATTGTCCTTTCGCCATGGTAAACTTTAGCAATGTATCTGCCCAACGGTATAGCCAGTGCAACCGTTACAGCAAAAATTGCTATAATTTCCAATATGTCTGTATTCAAAATCATTTTATCACGTATCAATTCTACTTCTACAAATTATAGTTTATCAAGGTCCACATTTAACAGCAGCACATTTACATGTGCTGGGCCAAACCACGGTTTTTCAATATGCTTGTTAACCAGGGCTGTTAGTTGCCCTTCGCTCAAATGCCTTACACTTGCAATGCGCGCTATTTGAACCATCGCAGCCTTGGGCGAAATATCGGGGTCAAGCCCGCTGCCCGACATAGTTACCAGCTCAACCGGCAATTCCGCTTTTTTAACCGTTGGGTTATATACCAGGAAGGTATCAATAGCAGATTGAACACCTTTCAGGTAATCGGGATTTGAAGGACCCTTGTTGCTACCACCAGAACCGGCAGCATTATAGCTAACTGCCGACGGACGGCCGTTGAAATACTTAGGCTGGGTAAATGATTGGCCTACTAATTTATAACCAACGGTTTTACCGTTAACCTGTACAACCTCGCCGTTTCCGTGGTTGGGCGCAACTGCATAGGCAATGCCCCAAACAACAAGTGTGTAAATACCTACAAACAGCAGCAAGCTGATGATTGAAAGTTTAATAGATGGAAGAATATGCTTTATCATGTTGAATAAATTTTAAACGATTAATGAAACTACCAGGTCAATTAATTTGATGCCAACAAAGGGCACTAACACACCACCTAAGCCATATATAAACAGGTTCCTTCTTAACAGGGCACTTGCACCAATTGGTTTATAAGCAACTCCGCGCAAAGCCAATGGTATTAGCGCCGGTATTATAAGCGCGTTAAATATTACCGCCGATAAGATTGCAGTCTCCGGAGAGTGCAGCCGCATAATATTCATAGCCTGTAAAGCAGGTATTGAAGTAATGAACAGCGCCGGAACGATGGCGAAATACTTGGCCACATCGTTAGCAATACTGAAGGTTGTTAGCGTTCCCCGGGTCATTAATAGCTGTTTGCCAATTTCAACTATTTCAATAAGTTTGGTCGGGTCGTTATCCAAATCAACCATGTTACCGGCTTCTTTGGCCGCCTGGGTACCACTGTTCATTGCAACACCTACATCCGCCTGAGCCAATGCGGGTGCATCGTTGGTTCCGTCACCCATCATGGCTACAAGCTTTCCACTTTGTTGTTCTTTGCGGATGTAATTCATTTTGTCTTCAGGCTTGGCTTCAGCAATAAAATCATCCACCCCTGCTTTTTCTGCAATGTATTTTGCGGTGAGCGGGTTATCGCCGGTTACCATAACGGTTTTGACACCCATTTTGCGCAAACGTTCGAAACGTTCAAATATGCCTGGTTTGATAATATCCTGTAATTCTATAACGCCCAGAACCTTGTCGTTTTCCGACACTACGAGCGGTGTTCCCCCATTAGAGGAAATGATAGTTACCCTTTGAGCAGTTTCTGTCGGAAATTTATTTCCCGCTTGTTCACTAAGTTTACGAATGGCATCAAATGCTCCTTTGCGTAATACTTTACCATCTTTCAAATTAACACCGCTGCTTCTTGTTTCAGCAGTAAATTTTATCAAGGTAGCACCTTCTAACGAAAGATTCTTGGTTGCCTCTTTTCCGGCCAATTCAATAATTGATTTTCCTTCAGGTGTTTCGTCCGCGAGCGAAGACAATGCGCAAGCTTCAATAAAACGCTTTTCATCTATACCATTTGACGGATAAAAAAAGGTTGCTTTTCTGTTACCGATAGTGATTGTGCCGGTTTTATCCAATAACAGCACATCAATGTCACCAGCGGTTTCAACTGCTTTGCCTGATTTAGTAATTACATTGGCACGCAATGCACGATCCATACCTGCAATACCGATAGCTGATAACAGCCCACCAATTGTTGTAGGAATAAGGCAAACGAATAACGAAATGAATGCCGCAATAGTAATTGGTGTATTTGCATATTGTGCAAAAGGGTATAGCGTAACACACACAATAACAAATATGAGCGTAAAGCCCGCTAATAAAATTGTAAGCGCAATTTCGTTCGGTGTTTTTTGACGAGATGCACCTTCAACCAAAGCGATCATTTTATCTAAAAATGATTCGCCGGGAGAAGTTGTCATTTGCACCTTGATACAGTCACTCAATACTTTGGTACCGCCGGTAACGCTTGATTTATCGCCACCCGATTCACGGATAACAGGAGCCGACTCGCCAGTGATGGCTGACTCATCAATGGTTGCCAAGCCTTCAATAATTTCGCCATCGGTAGGTATAGTGTCGCCTGCTTCGCAAAGAAACACATCACCTTTTTTCAGTTTTGATGAAAATGTTTTAACGGTAGTAACCTCAAAACCACGTTTGTTTGATGTAATCAGTTTAGCCTCAGTTTCTTCACGCGTTTTGCGTAATGAATCGGCCTGCGCTTTACCACGTGCTTCAGCAATTGCCTCAGCAAAATTGGCGAACAATACGGTGAACAACAGGATAAAGAAGATAGCCAGGTTATAGCCAAATGAACCCTGCGTTTTATCGTGGCTGATAGCCGAATAAATGGTTACATAAAGCATAATGGCCGTTCCTATCTCAACTGTAAACATCACTGGGTTGCGGTAAAGCACCTTTGGGTTCAGTTTAATGAAGGAGTGTTTGATGGCAAAAAGCACCTGCTCTTTAGGGAATAATGTTGTATCTTTTGTTTTCATTTTTTATGTATTCAATTGTTCACGTGTTTAAATGCCCACGTCTTAATACTCTTATTTGTTTTATCTCATACTAAAATATTCCGCAATTGGGCCTAATGACAGTGCCGGGAAAAATGACAATGCTGCTATAATTACTATCACCGCAAATACCATCACTCCAAAGGTTACAGTGTCGGTTTTCAAGGTACCGGCACTTTCAGGAATGAACTTCTTGCCTGCTAATGAGCCCGCAATAGCTATTTGGCCGATTATAGGAAGATACCTACCGAAAATGAGCACAAAGCCGGTAGTAACATTCCAGAACTTAGATGGAGTATCGCCCAGTCCTTCGAAACCACTACCGTTATTAGCTGAGGCTGAAGTATATTCATACAACATTTCGCTAAAACCATGGTAGCCGGGGTTGTTAAGCCAGTATCCATATTTAATCGGATGATGAACGTAAACAAAACAAGCAACGGCAGCAAAAGCCAATATTAATAATGGATGCCAAAGAGCCACAATAGAGGCAATCTTCATTTCCTTAGCTTCTATTTTTTTACCATGAAACTCAGGCGTACGGCCAACCATTAAGCCGCTCATAAACACAGCAATAATGATGAAGATGTAAAAGTTCATAAAGCCTACGCCCTTGCCCCCGTAAAAACAGTTAACCATCATGGCCCACAACTGATTCATACCTGACAACGGCATGGTGCTATCGTGCATACAGTTTACCGAACCGGTGGAAATAACGGTGGTCATTATACTCCAGTAGCCAGATGCCGCAGGCCCGAAGCGAACCTCTTTGCCCTCCATAGCACCAGCACGATTATCAATACCCATTTTTGCAATGGCCGGGTTGCCGTGTATTTCGGACATAACTGTAGGAGCTACCAAACAAAGGAAGCCAATGGTCATAACCCCAAAAACCATCCAGGCAAACTTTTGCTTCTTTAAATAAAAACCCAGCGCAAACACAATGGCAAATGGCAAAATACACTGCGATACCATTAAAATAAAGTTGGTAGTGTAGTTAGGGTTTTCTAAAGGATGTGCTGAATTGGCACCGTAAAAACCACCACCATTGGTACCAACATGCTTAATGGGTACAAAAGCAGCCACCGGTCCCCGGCTTACCTGCACAGTATCGCCTTGCAGGGTGGTGATGGTATCCTTAGCATGAAATGTCATAGGCATACCATTCAACATCAATACAACGGCCAACACTATTGAAAGCGGCAACAATATGCGGGTGCACGATTTCATGAAATAGTTATAGAAATTGCCCAACTCAGTTGAAGTCTTCAATTTCAAAGCGTTCATCAGTATAGCAGCTGCTGCCAAACCGGTACCGGCTGAAACGAACATCAGGAACATCATGCAGGCCAACTGGGTAAAATAGGTGGCTGCCGATTCGCCGCTATAGTGCTGCAAGTCGCAGTTTACCAAAAACGATATGGCCGTGTTAAATGCCTGATCGGGCAACATGTTAGGGTTTTTATCAGGGTTTAACGGCAACCACTGTTGAACTACCAAAATGACAAAACAAAAGATGAACCATACTAAATTAATAGTAAGCATGGCCAGCATGTTTTCCTTCCAGTTCATTTCCTTATTAGGGTCGATACCACTAATTCGATAGAAGAAGCGCTCAATGGGCGATAAAAAGTCGAGAATCGTTTTTTCGCCGGCATATACCCGGGCAATATAGCGGCCCAGTGGTACCCCTATAATAAGGGTAACCAAAAACATTAAGATTATTCCAAGTATTTCTAAGTTCATTGTAAAAGTGTTTTATGTCCGTGTATTCAAAATCGGGGTTTTACTAAAATTTTTCAGGTCTAATCAATACGTAGACCAGGTATCCGAAAACAAGTATGGAAATAACAAATAGAGCTATCATAGAATTAAATTTTATCGAAGAAATTAATGGATAAATAAAGTAATACAAAGCACACAAAGCCTGTAACGAATAAACCGATAGTTAATAGCATGGGTTGATTATTTAAGCACGTTGAGAATTAATTAACCGACAGTATTCTTTTTTGAAATTGTTCAAAAAAAGTGTTCTCGCCGGCTGGGTTGCGTTAAGAGAAATTTCGAGTAAACTACTGACTGCGTAAATGAATGTGTTTTCTACTGCCAGTTGTATCAGTCGGTTTCCTTCGTGCAACAAATGGTAAGCTGTATTAAAACATTCTTCCAACTCCTTCAAATTGTTTTCACGGATTGCTGTTTTGGTGTAATTGGTTAAACAATCAATTGCACGGTAAACATCATTATCATCTTTAATGTAGGACAACTCTACAGCCAAGGCAGGTAATTCATGGCTTATGCAGTATTTTACTTCCGATTCGCGTATCATAAACATTCTTATTTAATGAAACAATATTTTTGCTTTCGAAAAAACAATGTACAGAAGAGAAAGTACTAAAAGCCATACTGCTATGGTTATTAGCAACACTACTTTGTCCGACTTCCACCTTTTCATACGCGTGCATACAACGAAAATAAGTGCCAAAGTTTTGGATAGAGATGACCCGTGTCATATAACTTATTGATTTTCATAAAGATTTAATCGGTGAGGGTTCCTTGCCTTATAACAATTTGATACTTAACCCTTTCATATTGATAGTTTCGTTTCTCATTTTGAGAAGGGTAAAACCCACGGGTTATAAGTAGTATTCAGCAATTGGCCCTAACATGAAAATGATAAACATGGAAAGCACACTGAGTATTAGGATGATAGAGAGTAAGAACAATCCGAGTGTAGTAGAATCGGATTTCAAAGTTCCAAAAGACGGTTCAACGTATAGCTTTTTTCTATAGGAGCCAATAATCATAAAAGCACCGATAATAGGAATGTAACGGCCCATTATCATGGGGATGCAGGTAGTCAGATTCCAGAAGGGGGTATTATTACCGAGGCCTGAAAACTCAGAACCATTACCAGCCATTGACGAAACATATTCGTAAAACATAGTGGTAAATCCATGCGGCCCCGTGTTGCTCAACCAACCCAGCTTTTCATTACCACCTGGATAGTGGAGGTTAGTAAAACAAGCTATCGCAGTTAATATGATTGGGATAGCAAAGGATAGAATGCTAACTATAACGGCAATTTGCACTTCCTTTATTGATATTTTGCGGCCCAACAACTCGGGTGTGCGCCCTATCATCAGTGTTGCCAAAAACACGGCAATTATAAGGTAGATAAACATGTTAATCCACCCGGTGCCCAAACCGCCAAAAAATGCGTCTACCTGCATGGCCATCAACATGCCTATAGACGACAACGGCATATAGCTATCGTGCATGCCTGTAACTGTACCCGCAGGGATTATCATATTAACCGTACTGTAAAAGGATGAGTAATAGCTACCATAGCGCACTTCCTTACCTTCCATATTACCCAGGGTTTGGTTAATACCCAATGCCGCAATGTGATTGTTACCGGCAATTTCGCTTAATACGATTGGGATAAGGCAGAGCAGAAACCCCGCGAGCATAACTACAAAAAGCATTCGACTGAATTTTCTGCGGTTAAGATATAGACCTATAAAAATGACGAAAGCCACTGGCAAAAGAAATACGATAATGATGTGTAGCACAAACGTGATGAAGTTTGGGTTTTCGAAGGGATGGGCACAATTAGCACCGTAAAAGCCGCCACCATTACTACCCAATTCTTTTATAGGAATCATGCCTGCTACAGGGCCAAGCGCTACATGGGTTGTATCTCCCTGCAAAGTAACAATTTCACTTGGCCCTTTAAAAGTCATAGGCATGCCGTTTAGTATAAAAATGACTGCTGCAAGCAGGCATAAGGGCAGCAAAACACGGGTGCATGACCTCACAAAATCGCTATAGAAATTGCCTAAGCCCTGTATTGAATTCGACCTTAACCCTCTCACAATGGCAACACCTGCGCATAAGCTTGTGGCGGCGCTAACAAACTGCAGAAACAGGAAAACACTTAATTGCGATAAATAGGTAGCGCCAGTTTCGCCCGAATAGTGTTGCAAATTTGTGCTGGTAAGAAAACTGATAACAGAATTTAATGCAAGCGTCCATTCCATATCTGGCACTTGCGCCGGGTTAAAAAAAAGATGGCCCTGTATCAATAAGATTACAAAGCCAAACACAAACCAATATACCTGTATTAACATTAATGTTAACAGGTATTGTTTCCAGTTCATTTCTATTCCGGGATCAATACGGCATATTTTGAAGATGAAGTTTTCGAGGGGTAAGATAAAATCCATGAAATTTCTTTCATGGCTGTAAGTTTTCTTCATCAGGCGAGCCACAGGTATGGCTAACGAGATGCCCATGACCAGAATTAATACTGAGCCTATAATATTGAGATACATACACCGTGGTTATTAAGACTTCACCTGGCGTGCCAAAACCCTGCCAATATGTGATACGCTTAATTAGGGCGATATAAGTGCTATAAAACCTTTAAAATTGATATACCGATTTCTCATTTTGAGAAGAATGATCAAGGTCCCTTTACTCATTCAAGTTTATAGTCCTTCAGTTTCCGATATAAGGTAGCCAAAGCAATATTCATTCTCTGCGCCGCTTCGGTTTTATTACCGTGTGTAAGTTGTAGTACCTTTTGAATATGCTGCTTTTCAACTTCCTCCAATTCATAAACGAAGGGTGAGGAGGTGGAATGCGAAAAGTCAAATGGGAGGGAAGCGAGTTGCAAAGTACCTTCAGAAAGAATAACGGAGCGCTCGATTACATTTTTAAGTTCGCGTGTGTTGCCTTTCCAGTGATGTTTTTTTAGGGCCGCTAAAAAATCGGCACCCATTGGAGGAACGGGTTTATTCATCTTTTCGGCAAACAGCCGGGTAAAATAATGAGCTAAAATCTCAATGTCATCAACCCGCTCATTTAATGATGGGAGGTGAATTTGGAAAACAGACAAGCGATAAAAGAGGTCGAGTCGGAAATTACCTTTTTCGCTTTCTTCTCTTAAGTTGCGATTGGTGGCGGCAATAATGCGCACATTAACTTTGGTTGTTTTAGCATCGCCAACGCGATAAAATTCGCTGGTCTCAATTACACGCAGCAGCTTTGCCTGCAAATCAATATTCATTTCGCCAATCTCATCTAAAAAAATGGTACCTTCATTAGCTTCTTCAAGCAGTCCACGTTTGTCTTTAATCGCACCGGTAAACGCCCCGGCTTTGTGGCCAAATAATTCACTTTCCAAAATCTCTTTTCCAAGCGCGCTACAATTAACAGCAACAAAGGGCTTATACCTGCGGTTACTGGCTTCGTGAATGGATTGAGCAAATACTTCTTTACCGGTTCCGGTTTCACCAAGTAGGAGCACTGTTGTATCGGTTGAAGCAACTTTGGCGGCAAGGTCTTTAGCTTGTTGTATGGCTTTTGAATTACCAAGGATGTTGCTGAAGCTATACTTATCGGCCACCTTCTTTTCCAGCTGGTAAATGCGGAATTGCATCTGTGCTTTTTCGAGGGCTTTATTGAGTAGCGGGATAATACGTTCGTTGTCGTCGCCTTTTACCAGGTAATCAAAGGCGCCGTTTTTAATGGCGGTAACACCATCGGTAATGGTGCCAAAGGCGGTTAATACAATGACCTCAATGCAGGGATATTTGGTTTTAATTTCACGGGTTAAGTCAACGCCGTTGCCATCAGGTAGTTTTACATCGCTTAGCACAACTTGCACTTCGGATTTCTCGAGGACTTTCATGCCGGTTTTAATGTCTCCGGCCTCAAGCACCTGGAATCCTTCTAAAGATATAATGCGCGACAAGAGCCCGCGCAATTTAGCTTCATCATCAATAATGAGAACTGTCGCCTTCATGAATGCAAATATATGAATGCAGCGTTGATACTAATGAAACGAACGGAGATTAACCGGGAAGGGTGAAATAGAAAGTGGCGCCCTGGCGTAAAGCTGCTTCGGCCCAAATTTTGCCGCCGTGTTTAATGATAATGCGATGCACCAGGGCAAGGCCTACACCCGTACCCTCAAATTCGGATACCTTATGCAGGCGTTGGAAAACACCAAAAAGCTTACCGTAATATTTCATATCAAAACCAACTCCATTATCTTTTACGTAATAAATGGTTTCGCCATTCTTGTTTTCAGAACCAATTTCAATGCAGGGCTGTTCACTGTTTCGTGAATATTTAATGGCATTAGATATAAGGTTAACCCAAACCTGCCTGATAAGGCTTGAATCGCATTGCGCAGGTTTAATAGGATGAACTTTTATTTCGGCTTTTTCAACGTTAGGGTCCATTACACCCAAAACATGAATTATGTCCTCAACCATCTCACGCATCTCTACATGCTTAACACTAATCTGAGTACGGCCTAAACGGGAGAGGTTAAGTAAGTCATCAATTAGCTGACCCATGTGTTTGGCATTAGCCATAATTACACCCAAAGTGCGCTTACCATTGTCATCAATGTTATCTCCATAGTCTTTTAAAAGTATTTCGCCAAATCCATCAATAATGCGCAGAGGCGCCCTAAGGTCGTGCGACACGGAATAAGTAAAGGCTTCCATTTCTTTATTAGCAGAGAGAAGTTGGGCAATGGTTTTTTCCAGTTCAGTGTTAAGTTCCTTAATCTCCGTCAGGTGCATTCTGGAACTTGTTATGTCCTCGGAAATGCCCAACAAGTATTGCGGCTTGCCGGTCTCGTCAGTAATCGCAATTTTTTTAGTGTGCAACCATTTATCGCCGTTCAGGGTTTTAATGGGCTCTTCGGCTATGTCTTCTACCTCGCCTTTTATTAAAACTTCCCGGTCTTTATGGGTAAAAGCTTCTGCCTGCTCTTTTGGGAAAAAGTCGTAATCATTTTTGCCAATCAATTCATCGCGCATACGGCCCAATAGCTTTTCGCCAGCACGATTAAACCGTACAAAACGTAACTGCGCTGCATCTTTTACAAATATCATGTTTGGAATATTCTCAAGAATGGTATTTAGAAAATGGTTGGTATTACGCAAATCGCTTTGAAGCTTTGTTTGCATTTGATGGTTTACTATAAAACCAAGAAAAGTAAACGTAAGCAGAATTAGCAGGCCGCCAAAAAGCCCCCATAAAAACCGATTGAATACTTCCATCCGACTCTCATTTATAGCTTTTCGTTGTTTTAATAAACCACTTTCATCGTTCTGCAATTCGGTTACGAGATCCCTTACGGTTTGACTCAGGTTTTTGCCTTCCTTGCTTATAACAATCCGGCTTGCTTCTGCTTTTTCGCCTTGGTTCATGGCTTGTACAATCCGGTTGCCAACATCTACACGCTGTTGCGCATAAAAATTGATAGAATCAATACGGGCTTGTTGAACAGGGTTGTCTTCTGTAAGGCTTTTTAGTTTACCTATTTGCAAAAAAACCTTTTCGCGGGCATTAATGAAAGGCTGTAGAAAATCGCTATCACCTGTTATAATGTAGCCACGCTCGCCATTGGCAATACTTTGAGTGAGGGAAAATATCTTTTCAGACTCATTCAATACCTGCTGCGTGTGCTCAACCCACCGTGTGCTTCTTACAAAAGCAACGTTGTTGCGAAAAGCAAGAAACCCGATTACACCAATGCCAATAAAGAATACTAAAAAAAGGGTTGTTAGCTTTTGGTAGAAGGTTAGATTCATAGTCCCCGAGTATACCGAATTTACGAATTTTTTTAATTCTTTCTAAATTATCAGTATACCGGTGTGTGATTAATCGACGGTTCTGACAAAATAAAAAGGCTCAGCAAAAAATGCTGAGCCTTAACTTTTAGGTGGTAAAGTTTTATGAATGAATACCGGCAACGCTGTTTTGAACTTCTTTAGCCAACCGGTCGTACTCGGCTTGCTTTGTTTCTTCCTCGCGCATCTTTCTTAATGCAAATGGAGTTTCGAAATGCAGCTCAGCTATAGGGCCTAATTTTTCGATTTTAAGGGCCGGGTCGTTTAGGAAACTGATTTTCTTTTTAACTGTATCGGTTAAAACAAAGCCAACCGTAACCGAATTGGCATTATTATTTAACTCGGGCATTGGGCGTAGAATTGATATGGTAAGGTAATCTTCGCCCTCGTCGTTTTTGCTGATAACGGCGTCAACCAGGGTCTTTTTAGCGTTGGCTTCTGAATGTTTGTCATCAAGATAGCGCACAAGCGTTTTTGTGATCCATCTCCGGTAATTCTGCTCGCTGATAATATATTCAAGGTCTACCTGGTTACGGCTAAGATGCAACTCTTTCGAAATTTCCTTTAAATGCTTTGCGGGCTCTTTGCTTGAGTAGCGAATGAAGTAAAGCTCGTTGAAGCCAAAATATTTTGGCAGCAGGTTCGAAATGCGCTGCAGCAGCATTTCGGGTGATGTGTTGTACTTCGCAAGCAGTGCAACTATTCCGTCAGGATTCCACGTTGTATTTGCAAAAAACTGTTCAAGGTCTTTAATCAGCATCTCTTTATTTACATGCAGCGCTTGAGCAAAGTAAGACGCCCTGAAGTTATTAAGCACATGGTCAAACGAATCAACGCGTAGCCATGAGGTTGTTAGAGGGCGCTTATCAATTTTCATGCAGGCAAACCCAATCTCTTTACCAAAAAGGAATATTTTTTGTTGTTCGGTTAAGCGGCTATTGTAAAGTAATGACGGTTGTTCGCCCTTTACGAAAACGGAACGAAAGCCGCGGAGTTTGGGGAAATCCGAAAAGTCAGATTCCTCAACCCGGTAGTTAAATTTATCTTTTAACAGACGCGCATATTGTTCGGAGTTTAGCAGCTCGGGATGATCAATACCGGCTTCGGTGCGAAATGTTTCTACCGCCAGTTCGATATCTTCGAAGTAGTTATCATTCATTTCCTGGTAGGAGCGAAGGCAGCTAAAATAAAAGTGTTCTTCCTGCAGGTTGTAATTACGCGCAATTTCGAATACCGAATTTATGAGCGCCGATAAACGTGTTGGGGCGCTGGCCATCATACTCATTAGTAGGCTCTTATCAACACCGAATGTTTCGAATAAAAAGTCGTTAATGATTTTAAGGTTTAGAACCTGCACAACGGGGGTTAGGTTCTTATTTATTTTCAATGATACTAATTGGTCGTAGGTGGTATTGAGGGCACGGGCCAATTCGTTTATTTTATCGGGCTTGGGGTATTTTTTGCCATTCTCAATCTCGTTGAGGTATGACACAGATACACCGGATTTAGCAGAAAGTTCCTGAAGCGAAAGTTTGCTATCGCTTCTCAACTTCTTAAGCTTCAGTCCGAAAATGATGCGGATGTTTTCTTCTGTGGTAGTTTCCATACGGGGCTGTGTTGTAATTTATTTTTAATTTCTACTTCTGATTCAAGCTGTTTTAAATAATTAGCGAACAAAGATACAAAAAGCGAAAATCTTATTTTAGCGAAAATTCGCTTGCATATTTAAATAATAGTTTTCACTTTTGCACAGATTTTTTAGAAGCACATAGAAGTTTAAAGAATAACCATGCCTACAGCAACAAATATTGAAGGGTTAAAGATAAATGCAGTTGTTAATGATGCCTACGGCGAAATATTAAGCCCGGAGGCGTTGGCGTTTGTGGTTAAGCTACAGCGCAAATTCAATAAAACGCGCTTGGAGTTACTTCATAAGCGAGATTTACGTCAAAAGCAGATAGATAATGGGCAATTACCTGATTTTTTGCCTGAAACAAAGGCAATACGCGAAGGAGATTGGGTTGCAGCCCCTATACCTGCGGACCTTCAGGATAGACGAGTTGAAATAACAGGGCCGGTTGATAGGAAGATGATTATCAACGCCCTAAATTCGGGAGCAAAGGTATTTATGTCGGATTTTGAAGATTCGAACTCGCCTACCTGGAGCAATAATATAGAAGGGCAGATTAACCTACGGGATGCCATTAGAAAGACGATTTCATACACCAATCCGGAGAATGGAAAGTCTTATAAGCTGAATGAAAAAACTGCGGTTTTAATGGTTCGCCCGCGTGGTTGGCACTTGCCCGAAAAGCATGTAACCGTTGATGGAGAGGTGATGAGTGGCTCGTTATTCGACTTTGGTTTGTTCTTCTACCATAACGTTAAGCAGCTTATTGTAAATGGCACAGGACCATACTTTTATCTGCCAAAAATGGAGAGCCACCTTGAAGCCAGTTTGTGGAATGATGTTTTTGTTTTTGCTCAAAGCGAATTAGGGATACCTCAAGGTACCATTAAGGCTACCGTACTGATTGAAACGATCCTTGCGACTTTTGAATTACACGAAATTATTTATGAATTGCGCGAGCACATGGCCGGGTTAAATTGCGGCCGTTGGGATTATATCTTCTCTTATATAAAGAAGCTTAGAAACCTTAATGGGTATGTGTTGCCAGACCGGGCACAGGTAACAATGGCAGTTCCGTTTATGGCTTCTTACTCAAAGTTGGTTATTCAAACCTGCCATAAAAGGAACGTACACGCCATGGGCGGAATGAGTGCCTTTATTCCAATTAAAAATAATGAGGCAGCTAACAACGCAGCCATTGAAAAGGTAAGGCAGGACAAGTTACGCGAGGTTACTAACGGGCATGATGGAACCTGGGTTGCACATCCGGGTTTGGTACAAGTGGCTATGGACATATTTAATGAGCATATGCCAACCCCACATAATTATACTGTTAAACGTGAGGGTGAGGCTTATACTAATAAGGACTTGTTAGCAGCCCCTGAGGGCACAGTTACAGAGGCCGGTTTACGAATGAATATTAATGTTGGTATACTTTACATTGAAAGCTGGCTACGTGGTGTTGGTGCCGCGGCGCTGCATAATTTGATGGAAGATGCCGCAACGGCGGAAATATCGCGCACACAGGTTTGGCAATGGATTACTGTTGGTTCAAAACTTGAAGACGGGCGCACTGTTAGTTATGAACTTTTTAAAGAA